>NZ_DATHMR010000068.1:0-4517 GCF_035486915.1 Dyella sp.
CTGTGGCATCTAACGCGCCGCGCAGCGATGCAAAATCCGGCGTGCTCTGGGTTGAATTGGTCGAAGGCGTCGCGTTGGCGATGCCCAATGCCGCATGACCTACCGTCATCGCGGTAGCAGCCAGCGCTTGTGTGCTGTCGGTAACAGCCTGGATGACGGCACTGCCGAAACCGGCCGCGCTTGTCGTATCCGCGTCGCCCGCGTCGCCATCGTCTGCACTCCCGCCTGTTGTTTTACCGATGGCGTTTTGCAAAGCGGCCGGCGGTGTGGCGCCGCCGACGCTGTTCGTCGTATTCCCGCTGGCTTGTGCCGCGTTGCCTTTGGTCGCCGCAGCTGTCTGCGGAACCGGTGGCGGCGGCAGTGGCGCGACGGCCACAGGTTGCGGCGGCGCATGAGGCGTCTGGCCGTTGCTGCTTGGTTGCGCGGCCGATTTTCCAGCGGCGGATTTGGTTCCCGTCGCTCCCGCGCTGTCGCCAGCGGTGTCGCCCGTGGCCTGATCGATAAGGCTCAACACGGAATTCGCCAGCGATGCGACGCTGGTCGTGCTGTTGTCGTTGTCGCTTGATGAAGCCGATGTGTCTGCTGCGGCGGCGGCAGCTGACTTGCTGCCCGCCTGCGCATTGGCGTTGGAAACCTGACTGCCCTGGGCGCTGGGTGTGTCGCGAGTCGTGTCCGCCGTCTTCGCCGACGATGAATCGTCGTCCGACGACTCCCGCTGCTGCTGCCGCTGCGCATCGTTCAGACGCGCATCAAACGATGTGTTGCTGTCGCGCTGGTTGTTTCGCTGCGGCGACGGCGATGGCGTGTTGATCTGGGGTGTAGCCGTCTGGACGGGTAAGGGTGCAGCGCTCATGCCTTCATACTCGTGTCGGATGAAAACCATCCGCTGATCGCTGCAAGCAGCAAGAAACAAGCCAGTCTGATGAAGAGGTTCATGGCACGCCGAATCCACGTTTGCGGTGCTGCATACGTTCGTCGACTTCGGCCTGCTCCAGGCGTTGTTCGCGCTGATCCTCCTGCTTGCGCAAGCGGTCAACCACGCTGTCCAGTGCGTTTTCGCGCGCATTCGCTTTCAACCAAAGCTCTCGCGCCGTGTTCAGATGGCGCCGCAGACGGTCGACCAGCTTCCCTTGCTGAACGATGGCCTGATCGATGCGCTCGACAAATTGTTGACGGTTCAGCAGCGCGCTGACCGACAAGCCACCGTTGCCCATGCTGTAGTCGCGGCGGTAGCGTTTGAGCTCTTCCCACTGCTCTTCGGCATGCGCAAGTTTCTGCTGATGATCGGCCAGTCGCTGCATCGCGTCTTTCTTGCGGCGCTGCGCCTGGTCGACGGCGGGCTGAAGGCGTTCGGAACGCGATGTCATCCACCAATCTCCGCGGCGATGAGAGCCAGCTGATCCTGCGCGGCACGCAGTTCCACAGGCTCGTCGACTTCCTGCTGCAGGAATCGGACCAAACGCGGCCACATGGCAATGGCCTGGTCGACCTGCGTGTCCGAACCTTTCTGATACGCGCCCACGGCGATGAGGTCTTGCCGTTGCCGGTAGGCCGAATACATCTGACGAAACTTCTGCGCCGCGCGCATGCGTTCCTTCGACACGACCGCAGGCATCACACGGCTGATGGATGCTTCGATGTCGATGGAGGGATAGTGACCCGCTTCGGCCAGATCGCGCGACAGCACGATATGGCCGTCCAGAATCGCGCGCGCGGCGTCGGCGATGGGATCGTGGCGATGATCGTCGCCTTCGGTCAGCACCGTGTAGAACGCCGTAATCGAACCGCGGCCCTCGGCATCGTTACCGGCGCGTTCGACCAGCGCGGGCAACATGGCAAACACAGACGGCGGATAACCCTTGGTCGCAGGCGGCTCACCGATGGCCAAGGCAATTTCACGTTGCGCCTGTGCATAGCGCGTCAACGAGTCCATCAGCAACAGCACGCGCTGACCACGGTCGCGAAACCACTCGGCGATTGCGGTGGCGTATTGCGCGCCGCGCAAGCGCTTCAGTGGTGGCGCATCGGCAGGCGCTGCGACGATAACCGCACGATGGCGGCCTTCGTGGCCGAGCGTCTGCTCGACGAATTCTTTGACTTCGCGACCACGTTCACCGATCAGGCCGACCACCACGATATCGGCGTCGGTGTAGCGCGTCATCATGCCCATCAACGTGGATTTACCCACGCCGGAGCCGGCAAACAAACCAAGACGCTGACCGCGGCCAACGGTCAACAATGCGTTGATCGCGCGCACACCCGTGTCGAGCGGTGCATCGATCGGTTTGCGCGCCATGGGATTGATCGGCTCGCGCTTGAGTACGGCATGCGCATCGGCGCGCAAGGGGCCTTCCCCGTCCAGCGGCACACCGTCGGCACCGACGACGCGGCCCAGCAAGGCCTCGCCCACCGGCAAACCGCCAACGCGCGCGCACGGACGCACGCGTGCGTTGGGCAACACGCCATGCATTTCGGTGACGGGCATCAGCAGCAATCGTTCGTCGGCAAAGCCCACGACTTCCGTATCCAGCTCCGTGCCATCGGCCGCATCGACCATGCAGCGCGAACCGAGCGGCGCTTCGCAGCCTTCGGCTTCCAGTGTCAGCCCGACGACGCGGCGTAGACGTCCTTCGACCGTCAACATTTGCGATGACTGCGCGCGCTGCGCACGTCGCGTCAACTGCTGGCGCCAGCGTTGATGACGTGCCTGCAGGGCGCTGTCGTTGTTCACGCAGCGGACTCCGCGTCGCTTTCGTCCAGATCGTCGCCGAGTACGGCGTCGATAACCGCGGCAAGCCGCGTGGAGACGCGCGAATCCAGACGCGAACGCGCGCTTTCAAGCACGCAATCGCCACGTTGAAGTTTGGGATCGGAGCCGAAGCGCCAATGCGGTTCTTCGGCACCCAGCTCGCGCAACAGATCCATATCGTGCGGATTCACCCACACGCGCAGTTCGCGCGTGGCGGACGGCAACGCATCGGCGGCCTTGCGTATCGCCACCGCAATCAGCGACGGATCCAGGTGCAGTTCGCGCCCGACAACGCGTTCGGCCATCACCGTGGCCAGCAGCGCGAGCTCGCGCTCGGTTGCATCGTCAAACATGGTCAGAGGGCGCGCGGCAGCCGTACAGATGGTTTCGAGTCGTGCGAGACGCTCATCCAGCTGCGTCTTGGCGGCAGCGCGGCCTTCTGCAAGACCTGCGGCATAGCCTTCTTCGCGCGCCTGACGTTCGATTTCTTCCAGCTCGTAAACCGTCGGACCCGGCGCCGGCTCAGGCGCGGCAGCAACAGGACGACGGTCGCCGACGGCGGGCGGTTCCCACTTGTCGAAGAGGGGAATCTTGTCGCGGCTGAGTACGCCGGCCATCAGACGAACTCATCGCCGTTTGCAGTGAGATTGATTTGCCCGGCATCGGCGAGTTTGCGTGCAATGCCAAGCACTTCTTTCTGCGCTGCGTCGACCTCGCTGAGTTTGACGGGACCTTTGACTTCCAGATCGTCGCGCAGCATGTCGGCGGCGCGCTTGGACATGTTGGCGAAAATCTTTTCGCGCACGTCAGGCTCGGAGCCCTTCAGCGCGATGACCAGGCGTGTCGACGGCACTTCGCGCAGCAGCGTCTGCATGCTGCGATCGTCGATTTCCGCCAGATCGTCGAATACGAACATCAAATCTTCGATCTTGCCGCCGAGCGTGGCGTCCTGCGTACGGATCGCGCCCATCAGCTCCGCTTCACGCGATGAATCCATTGCATTGAGAATGTCGGCAGCGGCTTTGAGACCGCCCACCGTCGCCGACTTCAGCTTGGACGACGTGCCGGAGAACTGACGCTCCATGATTTCATCGAGCTCGTTCAACGCTTGCGGCTGCACACCATCGAGATTGGCAATGCGCATCACCGCGTCGCTACGCGTACGTTCCGGCAGATAGCCAATCACCTCGGCCGCCTGATCGGGTTCGAGATGGGCGAGCACCAGCGCGATGATCTGCGGGTGTTCCATGCCGATCATCTCGGCAATGGCGCGGCTTTCCATCCACTTGAGCGATTCGAGGCCCTTGGTGGAACGGCCGAGCAGGATGCGGTCGATCAGGCTGCCGGCCTTGGTTTCACCCAGCGCGTTGACCAACATTTTGCGAATGTATTCTTCGGTGCCGACGCCCAGTGCGGTCTGGCGGCCGATGTCGTTGCTCAATGCATTGAGCACACCTTCCACCTGATCGCGCGACACGTTGTTGAGTGTCGCCATCGCCGTACCGACCGCTTGCACGTCGCGCGCGCTGAGATGCTTGAGCACCTCGGCGGCGTCTTGTTCGCCAAGCGTCAGCAGTAGGATGGCGGCGCGCTGCGCGCCGCTGAGAAGATGCTCAGCTGCCATCGTCACCCACCCAATTCATGACGACCTGCGCAACCTGCTTTGGATTTTCCTGCACCAGCTTGCGTGCCAGACCGATCTTCTGCTCGTAAGCCATGTTCTGGATTTGCGGCGTTTTGATATGTACTTCGTCTTCGCGCTCATTGC
>NZ_DATHMR010000069.1:0-4819 GCF_035486915.1 Dyella sp.
CCCCAACTGGGTCACGACATAGGACACCTCGGGGAACTCACGCACGACCTCGCGTAGTTGTGCAGCCATGTCGCTGGCTTTATCCAGCGACAGACCTGTTGGCATCTGAACCTGCAGCCAGAGCGCGCCCTCATCCAGATCGGGCAGGAACTCGCGGCCAATCGTTGCGCCGAGAATCAATACACCGCAGAACGCGACAATGGCAATGCCGTAAGCAACGGGCAGGTTGTGCAGCAATCGGCCCAGGGTATGCGAGAAGCCTTCTTGCAGTCGCTTGAGCGGCTTGTTTTCGAATATCTTGCGTGGCTTGCGCAAGGCCAGAAATGCCAGTGCGGGCGTCAACGTCACCGTGCACAACAACGCAGCCAGAAGCGCGTAGCTAACGGTGAAAGCCATTGGCCGGAACAGCTTGCCTTCCGCGTGTTCGAATGCGAACAACGGGAAGTAAGCCGTGATGATGATCAAGGTTGCGAAAAAGATGGAGCGGCCAACATGACTCGTCACCAACATCACGTCTTCTTCGACGAGTACTTCCGTTGGCTTCATCTCGCGCTGCCGCAAGATCGCCTCGGTCACCACAATCGCACCGTCCACGATCACGCCGAAGTCGATCGCGCCGAGCGAAAAAAGATTGGCCGGCATCCGGGTGAACTGCATCAGGATGAACACCGTCACCAGTGACATCGGAATGGCTACTGCGGCAACCAGGGCCGAGCGCGGACTGCCCAGGAAAAGAATCAGCACAATGCACACCAGGCCGATACCTTCCATCACCGTGTGGAAAACTTTTTCCTTGGTTGCCGTCACCAGATTGTCGCGATCGATGTACGGCACGATCTTCACGTCCTGCGCCGCAAGCTGTTTGTTCAGCTCATCGACCTTGGCGTGAATCCCGTCCAGAACGCGCGATGCATTTTCGTATTTCAGCAGGTCACAGATGCCCTCGATCGTGTCGGGATTGTTGTCCTTGCCGAGAATACCTTCACGTACCTGATGGCCGTAGCGCAGCTTGCCAAGCTCACGCACCAGCACGGGGACTCCGTTATTTTGCGTAACGACGATGTCGCCCAGGTCCTGCAGCGAGTGCACCATGCCGATACCGCGCACGATGTAAGACTGCTCGCCTCGCGTGATGCGGCCACCACCCGCGTTCGATGTGTTGTTGGATATGGCTGTCGTAACCTGGCTGACGCTCACGCCGTAATGCAGAAGCTGCTGCGGATCGAGCTCCAGCTGAAATTCCTTGGTGAAGCCGCCGAAGTTGTCGACGTTGATCACGCCCGGAACCTGCTGCAATGCCGGGATGACGATCCAGTTCTGGATCTCCGACAGCTGCATCAGATTCTTGGTGTTGGATTCCAGCGTGTAGCGATAGATCTCGCCGGCCGGACCTGACACGGGATCAAGCCCCGGGGTAATGCCCGGCGGCAATGTTACTTGGCTGATGTGTTCCAGCACGCGCTGCCGTTCCCAATAATCGTCCGCTCCGTCCTTGAAAACGAGCGTGATAAGCGAAAGGCCGAACGTGCTGCTGGAGCGCATGCTGACCAGGCCCTGCGTATCGGCGAGGCCGCGTTCCAGCGGCGTGGTGATCTGTTGCTCGATTTCTTCGGCAGCCAGGCCCGGCACCTGCGTGGTGACCTGCGCCGTCACATCGCTCAATTCCGGATACGCCTCGATGGCCAGCTGCGTCCACGAGTAGTAACCGAAGATGAGGACAAGCACCGTCACGACGATGAACAACACACGCTTCTCGAAGCAGAAGCGGAAGAGTGCATTAATCATTGAGGAGCACTCCGCCCCGGACGATCACGCGATCGCCTTCCTTCAAGCCTTTCAGCACACGCGTACCATCGGACTCGTCGTAGCTGATATCCACCGTGCGGCGTTCGAATGTCCACGGCGACACTTCGACGAATACAGTGATGCTGTCGTTGTTCATCAGCAACGCCGATTGCGGGATGAACACCTGCTCCGGCTGCGGAATGTCGATGCGCGCGTTGGCGAACATGTTGGGCTTGAGCAATCCATCCGGATTGGCAAACGTTACGCGAACCAGATCGCGGCGCGTATCCGATTGCAGTACCGGATTGACGAAGGTGACGTTGCCATGGAACACCTTGTCCGGATAAGCCGCCAGCGTGGCATCGACCTTTTGTCCTTTGGCGACCATACCCGAATCGCTTTCCGGTACGTTCGCGGTGATCCAGACCGAGTCGAGATTCGAGATCGTCATCATCGAAGCTGTAGGATCGTTGACGTACACACCCGGTGCGACCGACAAGGCCGTGATGTAACCCGTGATGGGCGCAGTCACTTGCATCGGTCGCGCTGTTTGGGCATCGGGTTCACCGCCGACGGCAACAAGTCGCGTGCGTGCGCGGTCGTATTCCGCCTGTGCCTGGTTGTAGCTGCTCTGCGCCGCTTCCAGATCCTTGACTGCGTTACCGCCTGCCGCCTTCACACCCTGCGCGCGATCGAGCGCTTTCTTCGCAAGATTCATCGCATCGCGTGCTTTGACGACATCGGAATTCGCTTGCGCAAGATCGCCCGAATCGATGGTGGCGATCAGCTGTCCGCGAGTGACGTGATCGCCAAGCCCGACTTTCAGCTCGACCACTTTACCCGTGAGCGGGGGGAGCACACTGACGGTGCGTACGGGATCTGCCTCCACATTGGCCGGAAACACCATGGAGTGCGGCGCCTGGTGCATGTCCACCGGCTGCACGATCAACTCATTGCGCAACGGCGAATTGTCCGGAACTTTGTAGAGATTATTTTCGACGGTGAATGCCGGCGGCGGCGTGGCGTTTTCATCCGCACCATGTGAGCAGGCGGCCATGCTCAATGCCATAACGATCACGAGCGAGAGTCGTATGGCTGGTTTGTTCGACTGGTGAAACATAGGTCTTCCCTTCGGCTGGGCGCTCGAACGCGTTTCCTGCGACCACAAGGCCACAGAGCTGTTGCAAAACGGTGAAGGGGGAGCGGGTCGTTGCATTTCAACGACCCGGCGCGTCCCGGAACCGCGGTTTTTGGCCGCCTATGGCCTCCGCTTCCGGGTGAGGCTCCTTCTGGAGCACACGCGTGGGCGGGATCAGTAAGGCGAGTTAATTGTCGGAGATTCTGCTTGCGTGTGACTGTCCAAGTTCAGACTTTTCCTTCTGCGGTGTTGGCTGCAAGGGGTTCGCGAACTAGCCGGGCCTGCAACAGGCCGGCTCGCTCCAGCGGCAAATAGGCGATAGCTGCAAGATGCGAATGAATGCGCCTGAGGTCGCGCAGAATGCGCAGGTAGACATCGCCACCGCCGCCATCGCGTTGCTCACGCAAGGCGCGAATGTGCCTGTCGGAGGCGTCATTTTCCAAGCGCCATAACAGTTCTTTACGTTCGACCAGTTGCTGTGCGGCCCGCAGATCGCCGCGCATGAAAACAGTGATGCCCAGGCGAAGACTTTCCATCACCTGCTCATGCATGGCTGCAAGATCCTGGATGTCGTCGGCGGAAAAGTCCTGTCCGCTTTTGGCCTTCTTTGCGGCGAATTCCATCATGTTGTTCGCCGTAATATCACCGATATGCTCAATGTTCATGACGAACGCATGGATCTCCTGGCTGCGCTCCCCGTCTTCCTCGTTCAACGCTTCGCCGCCAAGGTCGGCGAGGTATTGACGAATGGCGATACCGAGGCGGTCCAGCGATGGATCCATGCGACTGATCACCGCGGCGCGTGCCGCATCGTCCTTGCCGAAAATTTCGACTAGGTTCGTGAGCATATTTTCGATCGTGTCAGCCATGCGCATGGCTTCGCGTGTGGCGTTCACCAGCGCAATGCCGGCGCTTTCCAGCACGGATTCGTCGAGGTAAAGCGGTTGACCCGGATCGGCAGGGCGCGGCGGGTCCGGTAGCAAACGCTCCAGCAGTCGTGCAAAACGCTCAGCCGGCAGGATGAAGATCAACGCCAATCCGAGATTGAACGCGGTGTGGAAATTCACCGCGATACGCGCTGCAGAAGAACCCAACGGCTCCAGCCAATGCGCCATGGGATGCAGCAACGGCAGGCAAATGATGCAACCCAGCGCACGCACCAACGTGTTACCCAGTGGCAGACGGCGCGCCATCGGCGTTTGCGCTTCCAACAATGCAGGCATCGTGCCGCCCAGGTTCGCACCCAGCACGAGTGCCAGGGCACCGGGCGCATCGATCACCCCCGCTGTCGCAAACGACATAATCAACAGCACCACGGCCACGCTGGAATGACAGATCCACGTAAGCAGCGCCGCTGCCAGCAAGGCCAATACCGGCTCGTCCGACAGTGCCTGCAATGCGTCGCGCAAGAGCTTTGCGTTTTCGATGGGCGCCATCGTCAGCACGAGCAGATGCAGCGCCAACAGCATTAAACCCAAGCCGATGCCGACACGACCGAGATTCTTGAGGCGCACGTCGTCGCTGCGACGATGCATCGCAAAGCCGAGCAAAACCAGGATCGGCGCGACGATCGCGATGTTGAACGACATCACCTGCACGATCAGCGTCGTACCGACGTTTGCACCGAGCATCACGACCAAGCCCGGCGCGAGACCGAGGAAGCCGCTCGCGGCAAACGACGTTGCCATCATGCCCGTGGCGGTACTGCTCTGCAGCAGCGCGGTGATGCATAGACCAAATGCAAATGCCGTCGGGCGCCGGCCGAGAAAATGGCCAAGCCCACGACGAAGCGTGCTGCCGTAACCACGCAGCACACCGCTGGTGACCATGTGCGTACCCCACAACAACAGGGCGACATAGCCGAAGATATCAAAGAAAGCGAACGTGCCTTTCATC
>NZ_DATHMR010000070.1:0-4175 GCF_035486915.1 Dyella sp.
ACAAGCCAGTAGAGGGTTTTCATGCGTAGGTCCCCTTCATGGTGGCGACGAACAGATCGCTGACTGACGGACGGCGTATCTCGCCAAGTTCAGCCAGCCTTGTCTGATCGACACCGTCGAACAGGAAGATGCTCTTTCCGAACACTTGCCGTTCGTCCAGTGGATTCAATTGACGTGCCGTGGCGGCTTTATCCGCATTCACCAGCACTTCGGCAAAGCGGTCACCCATGGCTTCCATGTCCGTGTTCAAGACGATTTTCCCGTCGCGTATGAACATGAGGTCGGTGAGGATGTGTTCGATCTCCTCGACCTGATGCGTGGTGACAATGATCGTCTTGTTCTCGTCGAAATATTCTTCAAGCAACCGTTGGTAGAACTGCTTGCGGTAAAGAATGTCCAGGCCGAGCGTGGGTTCATCCAGTACCAGAAGCTTGGCATCGATGGCCATCACCAGCGCCAGATGCAGCTGGACGATCATGCCCTTGGACATTTGCCGCACGCGTTGATCGGGGGTGAGCTTGGTGCGGGCGAGGAACGCTTCGCATTTGGCGCGGTTGAAACGCGGGTGAATGTTGGCGACGAAGTCGATGGCTTCGCGCACACGAATCCAGCGCGGCAGTACTGCGACGTCGGCGATGAAGCAAACCTGCTCCATCAGTTTATTGCGCTGACTGCGCGGATCCATGCCGAGCACATCGAGTCGCCCCTGGAAATCGGTCAGGCCAAGGATCGCCTTGAGCGCGGTGGTCTTGCCGGCACCGTTAGGACCGATAAGACCCACGATACGGCCGGCTGGTATCTCGAAATTCACGTCATCCAGCGCAACCGTGTTCTTGTAGCGCTTGCTCAGACCACTGGCGGTGATGACCGCGTTCATGACTGATTCTCCGAATCCTGAGGTGCGTCGCGCATCAGGGTTTTCAGGTCGAGGCCAAGGCGCTGTAAACGTGCAAACAGTGCTGGCCATTCCTCTTTCAGGAAGCGCTCACGCTCGGACTTGAGCAGCGCCTCGCGGGCTCCGTCGGTGACAAACATCCCCAGCCCCCTCCTTTTTTCCACAAGTTGATCGTCGACCAGTTCCTGGTACGCCTTCGATACGGTGAGCGGATTGATTTGAAAATCCGCAGCAACCTGGCGTACTGACGGCAGCGGGTCGCCCTCGTTCAAGGCGCCGTCCAGGATCATCGCCACTACGCGTTCGCGTAGTTGGCGATAGATCGGGACGCTGTCGTTCCAGGTAATGGACATGGATTTATTCCTTGCTGATGCCGGCGAACTTGGTGGTGCCAAACGAATAGTAGGGCATGGACAGTTGCGCACCGAGAAGGCTGGCGCCGCTCTCCACATGGGCGGCGATCGGCGAGTTGAGGATGGTCAGATCCGCCGCAACCAGGAGCGAAGCGGCGCGTTCGTCAGCAGCAGTCGGGTGTACGAAGACGGGTGCGAGGTCGATGACCTTTGCGCCATTGATTTCGGTGACGTGGTCTTTCGGAGTGTTCGGGCTCAGGGCGACCAAGCTGACCGTGGTAAACAGAACCGCGGCGGTTAGGGCGATCGGGTTCGGTGCTTTCATGACGGCTCTCCTTAGTGATGTCGTGGACCGGTGTTGTAGTGAACTATAACACCATATCCGGAGCTGTCAACGACCACGTGCTATGACTGATGGCCTAGATGGCTTGACATCCCGAAAATGGCGTCAGACCGGGCTTTGACGGATCGCCTAGAACGAAATCGGGCCCGTTTCCCGGTGTAAGAAGAGCATGCTCGCGGGGCGATGGGGGCGGCAGCGGCCGATGTCAGGGATCGTTCCTGACAGATATCACCCGCTGCTGGCCCGTCTTTTAAGGCCTTGGTGGCGCGGCGGCCTTTGAGCGGTTGATACGCCGGCGCAATAGGGCGGACTGCAGCACACCCACACCGGTGCCCCCGGCCCAGTACAGACAGAGTCCGGCGCTGAGGTGCCACGTCACGAGGAGCGTCACGATCACCGGTAGCCAGTGGATCGCGGTTCTGGCCTGCTCGGACATCGTGGGATTGAGCGCCATAGCTGCAAAGCTCAGCAGCGCCACGAGAATGGCGAGCCATGCGTCAGGTCGGGCCAGCTTGCCGATCCACAGGAACGAGCCCGCACCCGCAACGCTTTGACGAATGGCCGCGTAGATGCCAGCACCTAATGGCGCCTGCACGATGGCGGTGAGCATGCCGCTACCCAATCCGCTGGTGACGCCATGTTTGCGATAGAGCGACTGCATGGCGCTGGCGTGCGCCGATGGATCTTTCGCATGGCGTTCGCGCAGCCGATCGAGTTCCGGCTTCAGCTTCAACAGCTTGGCCTGTCGATGCCACGCCTGTTCTGCGGCGTGCAACGTCATCGGCAACAAGATCAGGCGGACGGCCACCGCCATTGCAATCACGGCAAGCCCATAACTGCCGTCAAATACATGAGCGAGCTGCGTAAGTAGCCCGCCAATCCCATCCACGAACGTCGACCACATGCCAGCTCTCCCTTTGCCAGATGTCTGATGCGGCCAATTGGGCCAGGCCCGGAATGATTCAAGGTGGCGCAGTCGGCTAAGATCACAGATTGCCTGAGGGAGCACGTAGACATGTGGTACGCCATCACTGGCACGGATCATCCGGATTCGCTGGACCGCAGGCTGGCCGCACGCGGCGCGCATCTGGCGCGGCTGGAGAAGCTTCAGCAGGAAGGGCGTTTGCTGTTGGCCGGCCCGTTTCCGGCCATCGATAGCGATCAGCCGGGTCCCGCGGGTTTTACCGGCAGCTTGATTGTCGCCGAGTTTTCCTCGCTGGCCGAGGCCGAGCACTGGGCGAAGGCTGATCCGTACATCGAGGCGAATGTCTACGCGAGTGTCAGCGTCAAGCCATTCCGCAAGGTGCTTCCGGCATGACGGCAGCGATGGTCGAACAAATTCGCCACCGTCTCGATGCAGCATTGCATCCGGTCGAGTTGGAAGTGCTGGACGAAGGCCACAAGCACGCCGGCCACGCGAACGAAGGGAAGGGGCATTTCCATGTGCGCGTAGTAAGCATGCAATTTGCCGGTGTACCGCCGATCAAGCGTCATCGCCTCGTCTACGCCGCGCTGGGGGAGCTGATGGATAACGGCATCCACGCGCTTTCCATCGATGCAAAAGCGCCAGATTGATACGAATCAATCGGTTGGATCATGTTTCTCAGGTCACTCCCATCTCTAAACGCATTGCGATGCTGTCATGTGTTTGGCACAGTGACCCGTCGCCCACTCCGGTGGGCTATCACCTTTTTGAGCTGCTGACTCTGCATGCGCCTAACCACGATCAAACTCGCCGGGTTCAAGTCCTTCGTCGATCCGACCACCTTGCATCTGCCCACCAATATGACCGGTGTGGTCGGGCCGAACGGTTGCGGCAAATCCAACATCATCGACGCCATCCGCTGGGTCATGGGCGAAAGCGCGGCCAGCCGCCTGCGTGGTGACTCGCTCACCGACGTGATCTTCTCCGGTTCGAATGCGCGCAAGCCGGTAGGGCAGGCAACGGTCGAACTCATCTTCGACAACGCCGACGGCACCATACAAGGCGAGTACGCGCAATACGCCGAAATTTCGGTGAAGCGTCAGGTCACGCGCGATGGGCAATCGGCGTACTTCCTCAACGGTGCGCGCTGCCGTCGTCGCGATATCACGGATCTCTTCCTTGGCACCGGTCTGGGCCCACGCAGCTACTCGATCATCGAGCAGGGCATGATCAGCCAGATCATCGAAGCGCATCCGGAAGAGTTGCGCACGCATCTGGAAGAAGCTGCCGGCATTTCCAAATACAAGGAACGCCGCAAGGAAACCGAAAGCCGCATCAAGGCGACGCGCGAAAACCTCGATCGCGTGCGCGACGTGCGCGACGAAGTGGACAAGCAGCTTGAGCACTTGAATCGTCAGGCGCGCGCCGCCGAGCGCTGGAAAGCGTACAAGGAAGAGCAGACGCGCAAAGAAGCCGAACTGCGTGCGCTCGAATATCGCGGGCTGAAGAGCCAGCACGACGGGCAGGGTGAAGGCCTTTCCGCGGCGGAAATCGCCATCGAAAAACATCTCGCTACGCAGCGCCAGATCGAAGCGCAGATCGAAACTGCGCGCGAACGTCACACTGAGGCCAGCGAACATCTGAACTCGGTGCAGGGCG
>NZ_DATHMR010000071.1:0-8197 GCF_035486915.1 Dyella sp.
AGCGGCGATGCTGCCGAAGCCGTGCCGCTGCGCGTGGTGCCGGGTTGGCGCGATGCCGCCAGCAAGATCGGTTTCCGCAAGGCGCTTGAAGCGTCGACCGATCTGTCGCAGCAGCAGTACGAAGCGCTGCACGACGGCAAACACGTCGATCTGAATTGCCCGCCGCGCGACCAGTTCGTCATCGCCCGCACCGGCAGCACCTACGAAAACGCGTTCCAGGATCTGGGCGTGGATTACTACGACTTCGCACGCTAGTCGCTGTAGAGCCGACGCCTCGTCGCGAACCTTTTTTGCTCGTCATTCCCGAAAGCGGGAATGACGAGCTTAGGTGTTCGCGGCGTGGCGCATTTCGCTAGACTCCCTATCGCTAAGGCGACACCACGAGGCTGGCGCAGTCATGTTCAAACTGAAGGGTGTGCTTTCGCTTCAATCCGGCGATCGGGCGCTCGGCGGCGCCGACCGCATCGCCTTGCTGACCAAGATTGGCGAGACCGGATCGATCACTGCAGCCGCACGCGCCGTGGGAATGAGTTACAAAGGCGCCTGGGATGCCATCGACGCCATGAACAATTTGGCGGACGAGCCTCTCGTAACACGCGTGACCGGTGGCAAAGGCGGTGGCGGGTCGCAACTTACCGAACGTGGAAAGCGCCTGATCGAAGCCTTCGCCGCACTGGAAGATGTGCATCGCCGCTTCTTCGAGCAATTCGAAACGCTGGCCGATGAATCGGCCGCCGACATCAAGCTGATAAGGAGCCTCATGTTCCGAACCAGTGCGCGCAATCAGCTAGCCGGTCGTGTGGTGAACATCCACAAAGGCGTCGTGAACGATACCGTCGAGCTTGAATTACCCGGTGGCGAACATGTCGTTGCCACCCTGACCTGCGAAAGCACGCAGGATCTTGGGCTTGAGATCGGCAGCGAAGCCATTGCGCTGATCAAGTCGTCGTCGGTATTGATCGCATTGCCGGATGAAGGCATGCGTCTTTCCGCGCGCAATCAATTTCCGGGAACCGTGGTTCAGGTGACGATGGGTGCGGTGAATGCAGACGTGCGTATTCGCCTGAACGGCGGCAGCGTCATGACGTCCATCGTGACGACGGAAAGCGTGTCGGCATTAGGTTTGGCCGACCGTGTGACGGTGGTTGCCGTCGTCAAGGCATCCAGCGTCATTCTGGGGACAGCCCGCTAGCCATCGGTCTTGCACTGGCCTTCACAGGAAACCGTCATATACTCGACTTTATTACGCCTCGACCCGAGGCGCGGGGATAGGTCGAGCTCATGCTTACCAACGGCGGATGTGCACTCATCACGCGGCAGACTACGTTGCGTGGCGCTCGTCTTCGTAGCGGCAACGCCACGATGATGCACCGATGGATGGCGCTGTTACTCACTCTCCTCGCCTTCTCTTCCATCAACGTTGCTGCACAAACGACAGCCGCCGATCAGCAGGTAGTGCGCGTGGTCGCCGATGGCCACGCACCCATCACGCTCGATCACACTGCACTTGCCGCCATGCCGCGCGTCAGCGTCACCGCAGCTGCGCATCACGAACCGCCGAGTCAATGGCAAGGCGTGGCGCTCCAAAGCATTCTGCAAAAAATAAGCGCACCAAGCGGCGAAAAACTTCGTGGACATGCCATGACGACGATCGTGCGCATCACTGCGCCCGATCACTATCAGGTCGTTTTCAGCCTCGCCGAACTCGATCCGATGCTCGGCAACGAACAAGTGATTCTCGCCGACACGCAAGATGGCCATCCAATTGCCAAGGATGGGCCTTACCGCATCGTGGTGCCCGGCGACAAACGGCCGGCACGCTGGATACGCAACGTCACCACGATTGAAGTGATCAACACCGCGTTGCCTTCACCCTGATCCATTTCCCTAACCACGCAGACGGTGATTGCGTTTCGCCACGCACTCACGGGGAGAGTTCCACATGCTGAAGAGATGGTTAGTTGCCACTACGGCTGTAGCGTTGATGGCTGCCAGCATCACCGCACAGGCTGATTCGTCCAGCACCGCCAATGTTCCAGCCGCCGAACCGGCTCCGGCCGCCCCACCCGCTCCTGCCGCGTGCACAAGCACCCAAGACTTCTTCGCCACCGATTGCCCGCTGACCTGGCATGGCATCACCCTGTATGGCGCCTATGACCTCGGCTTGGGCTGGGTCAGCCACGGCATGCCGACCAACGGCCATAACTATGAAGGCGAATCGTTGGTCAATCGCAACGGCAATCGGTCTCGTTTCCTCGCTGCGCCGAACAACCTGCAGCAGACGGGTGTGGGCATCCGGGCCAAGGAGGCGATAACGGATGGCTGGTATGTGGTGTTCAACGCTTCGACCGGCATCAATCCGCAGTCCGGCGAGATCGCCAATCTGGGAGCGACCAATACCATCAACAACGGCCGGGCAAGGCAGAACTATTCGTTCGCCGGCGACGGCGCGCGCGCGGGACAGGCTTTCAATGACGAAATCTATGGCGGCATATCGTCGGCGGATTTGGGCACGCTCACCTTCGGTCGTCAGCGCGCGCTCGGTACCGATGCGATGCTCTTGTACGATCCGGCCGGCGGCGCCTACTCCTTTTCGTTCATCGGCTATAACGGCCTGATGGCCGGCGGCGGCGACACCCAGGACACGCGTTGGGACAACGCCGTGAAATACCGTCTCACTTATGGCCCGGTTCATTTCGGTGCGATGTATAAATTCACCGACGGTTCGGGCGGTTGCTACTCGGCGTCCTCCACGTGGACAGCCGCCACCTGTACGCCGGAAAGCCCGCATAACCAAGCCTATGGACTGGATTTCGGCGGCACCTACGACAAGCTCTCGGCCGATATCGTCTACCAGCATGTCGACCAGGCGATCAGCGTGCTCAACCCATTGCTGGGGCCTGAGAGTCCGACGCAGCCGTATCAGTCGACCGTCAACAGCATCAATACCAACCCCATCACCGGTGCAAATCTGATCGGGACGGCCAACACCGAATACGGCATCGTGACCAACAACAGCGCCATCATGGGCGCTGCCAAATATACGTGGGACGCGTTCAAGTTCTTTGTCGGCTACGAGCACATCCGGCAGATGAATCCCAACAACCCGTTGGGCGTGGGCGCCACCGCGCAGGGCGGCTATCGCCTGAGCGGCGTCGAAGACAACAATCTTGATGCGCCCAAGATTGTGCAGGTTTGGTGGACGGGCGTGAAATACGCGCTCGACAGCAAGACCGACATCACGGTGTCTTACTATCACGAGCTGCAGAACGATTTCCGCATTCCGACGACTTGTTCAGTCGCTGCCGGATTCCGCAGTTCCTGCGGGGGCACCCTCAACGAAGTGTCGCTCTACGTGGATCATCACTTCACCAAGCGTTTCGACGCTTATGCCGGCGTTGCGTATTCCGACGTGAGCGGCGGTCTGGCCATCGCCATTCCGCACGGTCCCGGCGTTCCGTATTACCACGACAACAATCTTGCTCCGACCATGGGTGCTCGTTTCGTCTTCTGATCGTTTTTCCCGGCGATATCGATCGGCGTGGCAGGCCATCATGAAACCTCGCTGAGGAAGGTACGCGCGTAGCTTCCTCAACGACATGCCACCGCTTATGATCGGGCGATCACCCTCAAGGAGCCAATCATGCGTACCATCCTGATCGTCATCGGAATCGTGCTGTTGGGCGCAGGCCTTTGGGTTGTATTCGGTCACGGCAGCTACTCGCAGACCGATACCGTCTTTCAGCTGGGTTCGCTCAAGGCCACCGCGACGCACGACAAGGCCATTCCCGAATGGCTGGGCATCGCAGGCATTGTGGTAGGTGGCTTGCTCGCGCTTGGCGGGCTGTTGTCCAAACGCTGAATTGCATGCTTGCCGGTGAAAAAACCGCCGCCTTCGCGGCGGTTTTCATATGGGCAGCTACAATACCGGGATGGATGTCTCGCACCTGATCGACTCACTCAACGACGCGCAACGCGAAGCGGTCTGTGCGCCACCGGGCCACTACCTGATTCTTGCGGGCGCAGGCTCCGGCAAGACACGCGTGCTGACTCATCGCATCGGCTGGCTCAATCAGGTCGAGCATGTGCCGCCGTGGGCGATTCTTGCCGTGACTTTCACAAACAAGGCCGCCGGCGAAATGCGTGCGCGCATTGAGCATCTCATTCCCGGCGGCACGCAAGGACTGACCGTCGGTACCTTCCACGGTATCGCGCATCGTCTGTTGCGCAGGCATTGGCGTGAAGCCGGATTGCCCGAAAGCTTCCAGATTCTCGATGCGGACGATCAGCAACGACTCGTCAAGCGCGTAGTCGCCGGACTCGGCCTGGATGAGGCACGCTTTCCCCCGCGTCAGGCGGCCTGGCAGATCAATAGCTGGAAGGACGAAGGCAAACGCCCGGAAAACATCGAACACGGGCAACATCCCGTCACGCGCACGCTGGTGCAGATCTATCAGGCTTACGAAGATGCATGTCGTCGCGCAGGTCTGGTCGATTTTGCCGAATTGCTGCTACGTGCGCACGAATTGTGGTTGAAACAGCCTTCGATTCTTGAGCATTACCAGCAACGCTGGCGCTATCTTCTGATCGACGAATTTCAAGACACCAACTCGTTGCAATACGCGTGGATTCGGGTGCTTGCCGGTCAAACCGGTCAGGTCTTCGTGGTAGGCGACGACGATCAGGCGATTTATGGCTGGCGTGGCGCGAAAGTCGAAAACGTGCAGCAGTTCCTGCGCGATTTTCCTGGCGCACGAACGATCAAGCTCGAACAAAATTATCGCTCCACCTCCAACATTCTCAAAGCCGCCAACAGCGTGATCGAACGCAACGGCAGCCGTCTCGGCAAACAGTTATGGACAGCCGGCGAAGAAGGCGAACGCATCGCTGTCTACGCGGCCTATAACGAGCAGGACGAAGCACGCTTCGTGATCGAGCGTATTCGCGAATACATTGCCGAACACGGCACCGCGAAAGATTGCGCCATTCTCTATCGCTCTAATGCGCAATCGCGCAACTTCGAAGAACAGCTGATCCAGCACAATGTTCCGTATCGCGTGTATGGCGGTCTGCGCTTCTTCGAGCGTGCGGAAATCAAGGATGCGCTTGCTTATCTTCGCCTTACCGCGAATCGTCACGACGATGCAGCGTTCGAACGTGCGGTGAATACGCCACCGCGTGGTATTGGTGATCGAACATTAGATGTGTTGCGTCGACGTGCGCGACAGGACAGCATTTCGATGTGGGAAGCGGCACTCGTCGAACTTTCCTCCAGTATGGAATTGGCAGGGCGCGCGAAGAACGCTGTGAAGGGCTTTCTTGCGATGATCGATGAGATGACCCATGCCTTTAAGCCCCTCTCCCTCCGGGAGAGGGATTGGGGTGAGAGTACGATCTCGCCCGACGTTGCAAGTCCCGATTTACTCGCCTCGAACGAACCCTCACCCCCAACCCCTCTCCCGAAGGGAGAGGGGAGCGACGCATTGCCGCTGGCCGAACAGATCGATCACGCCATCGTGCAATCGGGCCTGCGCGAGTTTTACGAAAAGGACAGCCGCGGCAACGCCGAATCGCGCGTGGAAAACCTGGACGAACTAGTCAACGTCGCGTCCCGCTTCGAATTGACGCCGGATGACATCGAAGCAGGCTTGAGCGAACTCTCCGCCTTCCTTTCGCATGCCGCGCTTGAGGCCGGTGAAGGCCAGGGCGATTCGTGGGACGACTGCGTGCAACTGATGACGCTGCACTCGGCGAAAGGGCTCGAATTCCCGCTGGTTTTCCTCGTTGGCGTCGAAGAAGGTTTGTTCCCAAGCCAGCGTTCCGTCGAAGACGAAGGTCGATTAGAAGAAGAACGCCGTCTTGCGTACGTCGGCATCACGCGCGCGCGCGAACGCCTTGTCATTACACATGCCGAATCGCGTCGCATGCATGGCACAGAAATGCTGGCGCGTCCTTCGCGCTTTTTGAGCGAAGTTCCGCCGTCGCTGATCGATGAAGTACGGCCACGCGTGCAGGTCAGCCGCCCACTTTATGCCGGCCGCTTTGCCGAACCCGCGCCGACGCTGAAGGACGATTTACCGGTGAAACTGGGGCAACGCGTCAGTCATCCAAAGTTCGGCGAAGGTGTCGTAGTAAGTGCCGAAGGCAGCGGCGCGCATACACGCTTGCAGGTGAATTTCGAAGGCGAAGGCAGCAAGTGGCTGGTCGCTGCCTACGCGAATCTCACGCCGCTTTGAGGATGGTGCGCCGATGAGCGAACAAGATCTCCGCGACAGCCGTCGCCAGCTCGATTTTTTTCATCGTCAGCTCGACGACTTATATAAGCGTCTGCCGTGGGGCCATCGCCTGGTCGATGGCCTTTCGATGGCGGCGCAAGCACTCGCTGCGGGCAGCCTGGGCTATGGCGTTGGCTTGCTGCTGCATACGGAACAAGCATTCTGGGGCGCACTCACAGCGATCGCTGTCACGCAGCAAACGTACATGGATACGCGTAAGTCATCGCTCGATCAGGTAATCGGTGCAGCTATCGGTGGAACGGTCGCGCTGATTGGCTCCTACGTGGCCAAGGACAACTACACGGCCTACGCAATAACAATGGTGATAGCGATCGTGCTGTGCTGGTGCTTCAAGGTGGGTAGCTCCGGTAAATTGAGCGCAACGACGGTCACCATCGTCATGCTGGTCCCGCATGCTGGTCCTTTCTGGACCGTTGCACTCACGCGACTGGGCGAAGTCACCATCGGTATTGCCAGCGCGCTAGTGGTGACACGAATTGCGCATTGGCTGGAGGATCGCTGGCTGGGCGATCCCAACACAGATTCCTGAATCCATCTCGCAGTTAAACGCAGGCTCTTGCTGTGAAACCTGTGCTGGGAAGCCCGGTCCATTTTTGATCGACGCCACCTATATCGATCAGGACATGAACGCCACAGCAGAAAAACAAGAACCGTGTCTGCACCACGATATTTGCGTACACATCTTTACCGCATCGGCAGCCATGGTCGGCGTGTGCCTGACGGTGATCGGCATCATCCGCGTGGTGATTTCGCTACGCCGACCGGATATCTTTGGCGATGATCTGCTGGCCATCAACGCGATGCTTTATCTCGCGGCGTGCCTGGTGTCGTACTGGGCGTTGCGCACCCGCAACCTGCGGCGAAATCATCGGCTGGAACGTGGCGCGGATGTGTTGTTTCTCGTCGCGCTGACGCTGACAGCGGTGAATGCGGCGTTTATTGCCTGGGCCGTTTCCGTGCATTGAAGAGCTTACCCCCTGCGAAGTAGGGGGAGGCCGGGAGGAGGTCGCTCGCCCTAGCCATCGCGAGATGGCTTGCCCCTCCTTGCAAGGGAGGAGCACCGCCGGCCTCATCAAGCGGGCCAAGTTCCTGCTGTTCGAAAAAATTTACGCGTTCTATACGCCGGGTGCCGATTTCGCTACCCGCTTCTTATGCCTCGATCTCCACAATGCGCAGCTGTGTGGCACCGAGGCTCCTATGGACGCTATCTATCTCATTTTTGGTTTTGTGCTGGCTGCGGCCACGCTGGGCTTTCTGTTGCTTTGCGACCGCCTGGGTCCACGAAGCTAACCGCGCGCGGCGTTGCCGCGAGTCTTTAACGGAGCGAATCCCATGAACTTTTTCTACGGACTGGCCGCCGTCATTGCGGTGGCTTTGACGGTTTATTTGTGCGTGGCGCTGCTGAAACCGGAGTGGTTCGAATGACTGCCAACGATTTCATCCAGATCGGCGTGTATCTGGTTGTCCTGCTGCTGCTCATCAAGCCGATGGGCAGTTACATGACGCATGTGTTTGCCGATCAACCCAATCGCATCACGCGCCTGGGCGGCGGCGTGGAGCGTTTCATCTATCGCATCTGCGGCGTCAAAGCCGATGAAGACATGGGTTGGAAGCAGTACGCCATCGCCATGTTGATTTTCAATGTGTGCGGCATGGTGATGATCTACGTGTTGCAGCGTGCGCAGCAGTGGCTGCCGCTCAACCCCGAGCACTTCCCGGCTGTCAGCCCGGATTCGTCGATCAACACGGCGATCAGCTTCATCACCAATACGAACTGGCAGGCGTACTCGGGCGAATCCACGATGAGCTACCTGACCCAGATGATGGGTCTGGCGGTGCAGAACTTCATGTCTGCAGCGTGCGGCATTGCTGTGGCGATCGCAGTTGTACGAGGTTTCGCA
>NZ_DATHMR010000072.1:0-10381 GCF_035486915.1 Dyella sp.
ATCCGTGTGCGCAATCTGGACGGTAGCGTGCGTTACGAGAAGCACCTGCAGAACATCGATCTCGCGGGCAACCACACGCAGTCATTGGCAACACTGCCGACCATCGCCGGCCTTTCGTCCGCGTACTTCATAGAACTTGAACTCGCCTCTTCCGACGGCAAGCCCGTCAGCCGGAACGTCTACTGGCTATCCACACGCGCGGACGTGCTCGACTGGGCAAATTCGAACTGGTACCTCACCCCGCTGACGCAATACGCGGACCTGACCACGCTGCGATCCTTGCCGCCCGCGACGAGCGTGGTCCACGCAACGACACGACGTGAGGGAAACGATGACATCACCACAGTCACGCTGTCCTTGCCCGCATCGTCCAAGGCCGTGGCCCTGTTCCAGCACGTGTCGATCAAGCGTGGTGCGCACGGCAACCTTGCGCTGCCGATACTGTGGAATGACAATGACGTCACGCTTTGGCCCGGTGAGTCGATGGTTTTGACCGCGCGATACGCATCGCAGGAAACGGCCGAACCGGTGGTCGAAGTGAGTGGGTGGAACGTCCCGGCCCAAAGTGTTCCAGTCGCCACCACGCGGGGAGCAGATCATTGAAGACGCAAAGGCTTCCATGTCACGCGTGACCATCAACGATGTTGCCCGTGCGTCGGATACCTCGAAGAAGACCGTATCGCGCGTGCTAAACAACGAGCCGAACGTGCGCGACTCGGTGCGCGAGCGCGTGCTTTCGGCCGTAGCAGAACTCAACTACCGGCCGCTCACCTCGGCGCGTAGTTTGGCGACGAATCGGTCCTTCATGATCGGCCTGCTCTACGACAACTTGTCGCCGAGCTACATCATGGAAGTCCAGGCGGGTGTGCTCGAAGCGTGCGAAGCGCAGCAATACAGCATGATGGTGCAGCCTTTGGTCTCCACGGCGCCGGACTTCGTCGAGCGTGTCGAGGGCATCCTCTGGCGGCACCAGCCCGATGGGCTGATCCTTACGCCCCCCATCACCGACCACCCGGAACTGCTCAAGCACTTGCGCAAGAGCGGCCCTCCATTTGCCTCGATCGCCCCACGCCAGCCTAAGGGCTGTATCGGCGTGATACTACGCGAGCGCGAAGCCGCCGCGGCGATGGTGGAGCACCTTGCATCGCTGGGCCACCGCCGCATCGCCCACATCATTGGTGACCTCAAGCATGGCGGAGGCATCTGGCGTCTCGCTGGTTACCGCGACGGATTGAAGCGCGTGGGGTTGAAGGAAGACCCTGCGTACATGGTGCAGGGCCGCTTTTCTTTCGAGTCTGGCGTGGAGGCAGCGCGCCGGTTGCTCGCGTTAAAGCATCGGCCAACCGCTATCTTCGCGGCCGACGACGATATGGCCGTCGGCGCGATCTGGGCAGCTGCCGAGGCCGGCGTGTCGGTTCCCGCCGACATTTCGATTTGCGGCTTCGATGACACCACGATCGCGACGCAGGTGTGGCCATTGCTGACCACTGTCCACCAGCCCGTACGCGAAATGGGCAGGCGCGCCACCGAAGAGTTACTGCTACGCGTGCTGGGCAAAGGTGAAGCCAGCATGGTCGAAGTCGGCTACGAAATGCGTATGCGTGCATCGACAGCACTCGCACCCTGAAACAGGCGCTTTCTTGCAACCCATGCCCTTGCAACTCAGGCAACCGATCGAGAGGAGATTGCTCACATGCCCACCCTGCCAGACGCCAGCAACCCGCCACGGAAGTTCCATTTCATTTCCGGGCTGCCGCGCGCCGGCACCACGCTACTGGCCGCCATCCTCAACCAGAACCCACGCTTCCGCGCAGGCATGACTAGCCCGCTTGCAGACATCATGGGCGTGGTGATGGCGGAGGCAAGCAGCAAGAACGATTTTTCGTTCGATGTCTCCGACGAGCAGCGCGTCGCACTGTTGCGCGGGTTGGTCGAGAACTTTTACTCGGCGCAAGCTGGCGCCGACGTGATGTTCGACACCAGTCGGTTGTGGTGCAGCAGAATGCAGTTGCTCAACGTGCTGTTCCCGGGCATGAAGGTCATCGCATGCGTGCGTCAGTTGGCATGGGTGCTGGACAGCATGGAGCGTTTGGTGCGCAGGCAACCGGTCAGCGTCAGCAAGGTGTTCCGCTTCGACACCAACACCACGGTGTACTCGCGCGTTGAGGCGTTGACGGATCCACGCGGCATGGTGGGCTTCGCCTACCAGGCCACCAAGGAGGCCTTTTACGGCCCGCATGCACAAAACCATCTGCTGATGCTGACCTATGAAAGCCTGGTGAGCGATCCTGCCGCGGCCGTGCGCGCAGTCTACCAATTTCTCGGCGAGCCTTGGTTCGAGCACGACTTCGACCGCATCGAATACAACGCCGACGAATTCGATGCCCGCGTCGGCATGCCCGGTCTGCATTCCGTTCGGCCGAAGGTAGAGGCGATCGAGCGCCAGCCCATCCTGCCACGCGAAATCTTCGGGCGCTTCGCGAACGAAGCGTTTTGGATGGACCCCAAGAACAACGTCAACCAGGTACGCATCGTATAACGGCTCGTCATCGCCGCAAAGAACAAAGGCCGCTTGCGCGGCCTTTGTCGTAGAAACTCCGGCCGATCGGCTTCATCAATCTGTTGTAGCGGCCAACTGAATCTGCAGTCGAAAGCAGATGTTTTTAAGCATCCAAGTTGTCAACGATTTCTCCACGGTCTATGTCGCCGAGCTGCTTAACCACTCCGACGAACCGAAGGATCAACTATCGCTTTTCCTTTGATGAGCACCAAAGCGCTCATTGCGCTGAGCAATGCGAGTGCAGCGGATACCAACATGACCCGTCGATAACCCGCAACAAACGACATGCCGATCGCGTGCCTCACTGCGGAGGTTACAGAGGCTGAATAACCATCGGGGATGACGATGCCCGCAAGTCTCTGACGTTGTGACATGACGGCGGACACAAGCTCTGTTGGCGCCTGCACACGCATAAGCTCTTCGTTCAACGTGATATCGAACGCCCACGTTAAGATGATCCCGAAGATCGCGATCGCCAGCAAAGCAGCCGTGCGGGACACCGCGTTATTAATGCCGGAGGCCGTACCCGCGAGCTCGGAGCCCACGGCATTCATGACCGTGGTAGTCAGTGGGGCCACGGTAATACTCATGCCTAGACCGAGAATGCAAATGGCGGGAAAGAATGCCGTCCAGTAGTTGCTGTCGATGGACGGCACCGCAAACATCACAAATCCAGCGGCCGCCACGATGGGGCCAACGACAAGCGGCGGCTTCGAGCCGAACAGATCAACCAAGGTTCCGGCCCAACGAGACAAGGCGAACACGATGGCAATAAACGGGAGCAGCGCTGCTCCCGCAGACGTGGCTCCGTATCCTTGAACCTGGATCAAGTTAAGCGGGAGAAAGAACAGACTTCCTCCGAGCGCCGCATAGAGCAGCAACGTCAGGAGATTGGCTCCGGCAAAATTGCGTTCGCGAAATAGCGACAGCGGCATCATGGGAGCAGCGCTATGAGCCTCCACCCGAATGAAGAAGGCGAGCGCACCCAGACCGACACCGGCAGCTATCCAAATGGGCGGCGCCATCCAACCTTGAGCGGGGGCTTCGATAAGCGCAAACACCACACCTGCCAATCCGAGGGTGGCCATGCATGCACCCAACACATCGATAGTGCCGCTGCCGCCCGAGCCACGACTCTCGGGCACCTTGGTCATACAGATCAACAGAAGCGCCGCGCTCACGGGCACGTTCACCAGAAAGGCCCAGGTCCACGAATAGTGCTCGACGAGGAAGCCTCCAACGACTGGCCCAACCGCAGCGGTAATGCCACTGAATGCGGACCACGTACCAATCGCAGCGCCCCGCTCCGACTTTGGGAAGTTGATGCTGATAAGCGCCAAGCTTCCGGGTACTAGCAGCGCGGCCCCTACGCCCTGCACCGCTCGCGCAGCGATCAGTTGGTGGATGTCGGCGGACAAGGAGCACCCGATCGACGAGACCGCAAACAAAGCAGCGCCGATCATGAAGATGCGCCTTCGCCCAAAACGATCGCCGAGCACACCGCCCACGAGCAGCAGCGAAGCCAGGAATAGCGCATACGATTCCATGACCCATTGCGCATCGGACGTGGTCGCACTCAGCTCTCTTTGAATGGCCGGAAGCGCCACATTGACGATTGTGCCGTCCATGAACGCCAAGCTTGAGCCGAGAATCGCTGCGACTAGCGTCCAGCGACGCGTACGCGCAGAGCAACGTAGCGCTGCATCACCGTGCAAGATGACGCCGTCATCACAAGGGGGCTTTCCGATTTGGCCCATGACATCCGCAACAGATATCGGTAATGCCGAAGCTTACTCCACACACGATTGAGGATGCGCTTGATTTCTTGGGGGTCTGCGTTGAAATCTCATGGTGCTGCCCACTAGCACGCGTCTTTCGGTGTCATACGCGCGTCGACATGCAACGAATGCAACAATGGCACCTTCCGACAAGGTCGGTGCATTCAAGCATCGGCTGATAGGATCATTTCGATCTCAACAGTATCGGGCGTATGCGGATACGGTACTGTCTTGCCCGTCCGAACAAATCCATTCCGCTCGTAAAAACAGATGCCGGCAGTATTAAGGCTCGTCACGAGCAGGCGGATCGTCTGTATCCGCCGCTCCTGGGCCCAGTGGCGAATTGCCTTCAACAGATCCGAGCCGACTCCGCGTCGACGGCCGGCCGGTGCCACCCACATTGAAATCACCTCGCCTACTGCAGGGTCTTCACTGTCGCGAAAGCATGCAACGAGGCCAAGGGCTTGCTCGTCTTCAAGTGCGAAGAAACCGACGCGGTTTTCTCCATCGAGAGAACTCGCGCGAGTTAACCAGTCCTTATCGGAAAGCAACACTTCACGCTCATAAGTACTTCCGAATGAAAGAGGGTCCTGCTTTAAAGCGGCTAGCCGAATTGCTTTATATGTTTGAGCCGACTGCGCTTCGATGCGAACTAATGTAATCAACTTTGTTACCTCCAAACGGGTACCCGCCCTTGCCCGGTTTTGTGCAAGCCATGTCAAAACGGTCCGCCGCGGGTAGAAAGCGATCCTCTGTTTCGGTGGCAGCCAGCTTCACGCGATTATGCTTAAAAACGGGTGAAACGCGAGATACCGCCATGTCCGAGGAAACGAAGACTCCGCTCGATCACGTCAACGACGCCCTTGCGCAACTCAAGGAGATGCGCCACTACGCCAAGAACAACGTCGAAACCCTGACGACGCAGTGGTTGCTGTTCGACGGCGAGCTGAAGAAGCTTAAGCAAAGTGGATCGATCGAAACGTTGATGACACGCCAAAGCGAGTTGCACGACGCGCTGAACGACGAGATCGCAACGCTCGAAGAATGGGTGGCGACGCTGCAGCCACCGCCGGAGGAGGCTTAACCTGCGCTCCGGACCAATCCACACCTACGGTGATATGAGATACACGGGCCGGTTCAATCGATGGCTTGGTGCCCGTAACTAAAGATTCGGGTTATCTCCCACCCGTCGGAAGAGTGGTGCCAGACAATTAAGAATTTGGCCTCACCGAAGCATTTGCCGGATTTAATCCCGCAGAATGTGTGATGCCCCTCTTCGATGGCGCCATACCCCTCGATGGGAAAAACCTGCAAGCTTCCCGCCGTAAGTACGCGCCGGAAATTACCGCATACATTCTCTTTGGTTTTCTCGATATAGTCTTGTCTCGTCCAAGTGACACCGCCTTTGTCGTGGTAAAACTCAACGTTTGCATTCAAGTAACTTGCATGCTTTTTAAGCTGGTCGGGCGAGCTGCAGTTATTGAATGCATCAAAGAAATCAGCATCGAGTTTTGAGACGGTGCTAAACAACGACTCGCTATTCGCAGAATTCTCCGGGTTAGACACCGCCGGCGTCACAGCGCCTGCATTGGGCACAGCAAAGGCAAAGAAAAGGCTTGCTAGGAAAACATTCCTGCTCATCTCCATCTCCATTGTCTCGGGCATTCGTGACTTCAACCGCTTAAGGTTTTTGCGCATTGTGGCTAAGGCGTCACTGGCTGCTGATGTAATGCGGCAATGATTTGAGCGACGACATCGCCCACTCCTGTTCCACCATAAATGCTGACACCAAGGCGGACGACCACCAGCCGTTCGGACGGAACGATGACAATGTATTGGCCCAACGCGCCACGGGCGTAGAACATGTCTTTCGGTAACTGCGGCAGACCCCAGGGCGCGTCCCAAACGGGCACTTTGCCTTCGTTTACCAGATTGGTCCAGAAGCCTGCGCCGTAACCGGTACTGAGTGTCTGAGAGTGACTATAGGCGACCCAACCTTCGGGAAGGATACGCTGCCCATCGGCCACGCCGTCGTCGAGATAGAGCTGCCCGAACTGTGCGAAATCGCGAGCCGAGGCATAGACATGACTGGATCCAACCGGCGTACCGGCCAGGTCAGTCTCAATCAACGCGTTGCGCATACCTAACGGCGCGAATAGTTGGCTACGCACAAATCGCTCAGCAGCGACCGCGTCGCCTGCCCCGGCTGCATTCATGGCTATTCGACCGAGCAGCACATAACTAAGGTTGCTGTAAGCCCATGTGGTACCCGGCGCATACGCCAGCGGTACGGTCGCCGCGTAACGAGCCATGTCGTTCTCAAGGAAGAACATGCGTGACATCGGGTTGAGCACACTATCTGTTTCATCAAAAGGCAATCCACTGTCCATGCGCAAAAGTTGATCGATAGTGATTGCATGACGCGAATCATTCGGCGCCGCCCACGCTGTTATCGGTGCGGATTGATCCAGACGAAGCTTGCCCTGATGGACGAGGATGCCAATCAACGCATTGGTAATCGACTTCGACAGTGAGTGCCCCCATATCGGGGTCTCTGGCCCGTAGCCTGGTGCATAACGTTCCGCGATGAGCTGGCCATCATGCAGGACCACGATGGCCTTGGTTAGCCGCGGCGTCGCCGGATTTGGTTCCGCAAATGCCGCATCAAGGGCACGACGCAATGCCGGATCCTTCGGTTCCACCACAGCCGATTCGGGAAACGCACTCGCAATGGGAGAGTCCCTAAAACCACCGGCATCGGGTACGGGCTCCTCGCCATGCACCAGCACGCATCCCAAGCCTTCCCGATACACAGCGCGAGCGGCAAACATGCCCAGCACAGTCGCACGTACTTCGTGCAGGTCAGGATCGACGTGAAAGCGCACCGCCCATCCCACACTGCGCATATTGGGCAACTGCTCCTCCTTGAACATTTGTTCCGGATCGATGCGCGAAACGAATGCCGCGGTACAAATCGAATGGCTGACCGAGTTGGTGACGAGATGGGAAAGGTCTTTGCCCGAGCCCGCCGTAAAAAAAGCCGTCAAAGTAACGGCCGCCAGTGCCAGCATCCCGCAGCCTATTTTGATAATGCGTGAAGTCATGCTGTTCTTTCCTTGTGGAGTCGTGTTGCGACCAGGTCATTGGCCACGCCTGTATATAAGGCTTTACCGGCGCAACCGCCGCAATGCCGAAAGCCGCGAAAGCGTCGATCGATATTGTGGCGGCGGTTCATGGCGCTTCCCGTTGAGATGAGGCCATGTTTGTCGGGTAAGGCGCCCGATGCACCTGCCAAGTGATTGATGGTGGGTTGCGAGGGACGAATGGCAGGAGGACAGGGACTAGTGGGCGGGCAACTATTGTCCGTCCACGTCGAATCACAGCCATGGTAAGCAGGCGGGTTTCGACCTCAGGAACTCCACCGCTGGGGGCGACCCTTCGAGACGGGCATCTGGATGGTCGTGATGGTTGCGTCAACGCTTCGGAGATGGACCCATTAGCGCGTAATGGGATTGTGCACCGTCAGACTTTGGTGCAGTTGCAGTGCCGCCACCTCCGCGATGAGGGTGCCGGCAAGGTCCACCTTGGCGAAAGCGGACAGTACTTAGAACTGACTTATGGCTCGGCTTGCCCTTGGCCACATTACAACGGCTGCCCGAGTCGGGCCTCGAGTAACGGCCGAAACGTGCGGCTGACATGCACCCGGTGACCGCCTCGCAAAACGAGATCAAACTCCCCGTGAGTGGCCGGCTCCAAATGCAGAATGCTGTCGATGTTGACGACGGTCGAGCGATGCACGCGAACGAAGCGGCGCGGATCGAGCTGTCCGACGAGTTCACCGAGGGCCGCGCGATGGATGATACGTTCATGCCCCACGTGCAACGCCACGTAGACACCAGCACTTTCGATGCAGTCGATCGATTCGACGCGGATCAAATCGGTCTTGTCGCGTTCCCTAATGACGATGCGATCGAGAAACGGTTTGTCCAGGCGATGGTTATCGAGAAGCTTGAGCACGCTCTGGCCGACGTCGCGCACATACTTATCGTCCAGACGTGATTTTGCACGCAAGAAAGCGGCCTCCATGCGCTCGTCGCCGTATGGCTTGAGCACATAGTCGATTGCGGCCGATTCGAAAGCACGCACGGCATGCTGATCGAAGGCCGTCACAAATACAGTCACGGGCATGCGCTCGATGCCAATCGCATCGATCACGCTCAGGCCGTCGAGCCCCGGCATTTGAACGTCTAGAAAAACAACATCGGGCTGCTTTTGCAGGATCGCCTCGACGGCGTCGAGCCCATTCTCCGCTTCCATTATTTCGTCAACGTCGGGATCGTTATCCATCAATTCGCGCAGACGCTGACGCGCCGGCTGCTCGTCGTCGACGATAAGAACCCGATAAGTAGGTCTCTCACTCATCGTCATGTATCCCGGACGTGCGCGTGGGTATCGAGACACAAACACGCGCACCGCCACCTTCGCGCGGACCGATTTGAAGACCGGCCTCCTGCGTAGGGTGGAGCATGGCGATGCGCTCGCGCGTGCCACCCAGACCCAACCCGACGCGATCGTCCGTCCAGTTATCGCCAAGCCCGACGCCATTATCCTCGACGGCGATGCACAACGTAGTTTCATCGACCGTCGCTCGTACCCAAACGGTGCCACCGCCCGGTCGTGACGACAATCCGTGACGAACCGCATTCTCGACCAGCGGTTGCAGGATCAAGCTTGGCACCATGATGTCGCGAACGAAATCGGGAACATCGATGACGACATGCAAACTATCGCCAAAGCGCGTCTTCTGGATGGCGAGGTAATGGCCGAGGAATTCCAATTCCTCGCTAAGACGCACCTGTTGCCGACGTCCAGACTCCAGCGAAAGACGCAGGAGATCGCCCAATTGCTCGATCATTCCACGCGCAAGCTTGGGTTGACTGACAACGAGGGAGGAGATGGTATTGAGCGCGTTGAAAAGAAAGTGCGGATCGAGTTGCATGCGAAGCACATTCAAACGCGCCTCAGAGAAATTGCGCTCGAGTCGTTCAAGCCTTAGCTGCGAAGCAAGATAATGCTGGCTGTATTGCACCGCTTGCCAACCGCCGACCACAAGCAAATAGACCAGCAGACTCCACAGGAATCCGCCTTTCAATGTCTCATGCATAGGGCCCACGCCGATCGCGTCCGGCCACGTCATCACACCCATGATCACCTGAAGCAGAGCACCAACGTAGCTTTGAACGAAAGTAATCGGAAGGCCGATGAGGATATGGACAGTGAGCCGCGTTCCCAGATTGTTCACCGCAATGGGTAGGCGCCGATCCACCGCAACAATCGCCGGAACCAGCAACCCCCACGCCCACCACTCTGCCAGCGAGCCGCGCAGCACGAACCACCACGCCGCGTTCGACGCAAAACGCGGCACCGCGAAAACGACTCCGACGGCCGTCCAGGCGAGCAGTGAGATAAGCACCACACGCAGCCTGGAATAGGAGCCGTTTTCCATACGCCGAGCATGGTTTCGAATCGAACGCACCATCGTCCTCACACGTTTCGCCGAACGCTCGTGCCATCGTACACGGACGCATCGATCATGCCCACGCTACCTGATTCAGCGAGCGCTCGATCGATTCACGCCCCGGCGGGATTCGACGAATAAGTGATGGCAACGATACGCCAGCCATCCGTCGTCTTAACCAGTTGCCATGTTTCGTCGCCGCGGTTCTCTACTTTGCCATCGATGACAAAGTCGAAGTGAAAATAGACGGAGGCCACAGCACCGTCGCTCATGATGCGAATGTCAGTATGGCGCGGATCGAGATCCGATTTTGTACTCGATACAAAAGTGGCGAAATCCTGATAACTACTGACACGCACTTTCTGTGTCGAAGGCTTCTTCGCCCGCATGGCGGGGAGCGCCTTGTCTGACAACACGGTCACCCACGTGCTGCCGTGATCGAGAAAGAGATCGGAAACACCTTTGCCGTCATGGGTGACTACAGCATGGTGAAAAGTTTCCATAACGTGCTGAATATCTATTACA
>NZ_DATHMR010000073.1:0-43020 GCF_035486915.1 Dyella sp.
ATCTTTCTGAAGCGTTGTCCTAACCGTAAAACGTCAGCTTTTTGAATTGACTCTTAGGTTAGACGCTTGCATTTATTGGACAGGTTTCCCTTCCATCGCAAGACGCCCACACAAGTCACCTGCGCACACTGTCAAAGATCGTTTCAATCCAACCTCTTGCGAGGTCGCCCCAAGGACGTTTCGTCCGGGGTGAGCCGCCCATTTTACATCTCTTCGTACTTCCGTCAACACCCTCAGCGAAGCTTTTTTGCTGAGGAGATTGCCGAGCGCGAGAGATGCGGCGGCGGGGTGGCGAATACTAGGGAGGGCTTGCGAGTTTGGCAAGCGATTGCGCGAAAATTTTTTTTCGCGTAGTGCGATGACGATCGCTTTCGTCGATGCGTGAAATATCGAGCACGACGATCTGCATCGTCGCGCTCGACTTTATTACCCCTGTGTCAGCAAAACGCGTGCGAAATTACGCTTGCCGATCTGCAGAACCCCCTCAAAACCCGGTGTAAACATACGCTGCGCATCTTCGACAACTTCCGCGTCGATGCGCACAGCACGTTCCTTGAGCTTGCGATTGGCTTCTGCATTGCTCGGCGTAAGACCTGCGGCCGTAAGTAGCGCCGGCAAACGCAACCCTTCTAGAGGCACCGCAATTTCGGTAAGCGGCAAAAGACGGGTATCGCCCTCGCCACGCACCACGGCGTGCCAGCCTGCAATGGCCAGTTCCGCAGCGGCCGCGTCGTGGAAGCGCGCGGCAAGCTCACGCGCTAATCGCAGCTTTGCATCGCGCGGATTGAGCGCACCGCTCGCCACATCGCGTTTCATCTGCGCAAGCTCGTCGAGCGACACGTCAAAGCTCAGCAGCTCGAACCAGCGCCACATCAGCTCGTCGCCGATCTTCATCGTCTTGGTGACGATATCGATCGCCGGCTCGTTGATGCCGATGTAGTTGCCCAACGATTTGGACATCTTGTTGACGCCGTCGAGGCCTTCGAGCAGCGGCATCGTCAACACGATTTGCGGCGGCTGCCCATGATGTTCCTGCAGCGCCCGACCCATCAACAGATTGAATTTCTGATCTGTGCCACCGAGCTCGACGTCGCACCTCAGCGCCACGGAGTCGTAACCCTGCGTGAGCGGGTACAGAAATTCGTGAATCGCAATGGGCTGCTGCGCGGCGAAGCGCTTGGCGAAATCGTCGCGCTCGAGCATGCGCGCCACCGTGTGCTGCGCGGCGAGCTTGATCATGTCCGTCGCGGTCATCTGACCGAACCATTCGGAATTGAAGCGCAGCTCGGTTTTCTCCCGATCGAGCACCTTGAAGACCTGCTCGGCGTAGGTCTCTGCATTCGCCAGCACATCCTCGCGGGTAAGAGGCTTGCGCGTGACGTTCTTGCCGGTCGGATCGCCAATCATCCCGGTGAAATCGCCGATCAGAAAGATCACCTGGTGTCCGAGATCTTGAAATTGCCGCATTTTGTTGAGCAGCACCGTATGGCCCAGGTGCAAATCCGGCGCAGTCGGGTCGAAGCCCGCCTTGATGCGAAGGGGACGCCCAAGCTTGAGTCGCTCGACCAATTCTTCCTTTTTGATGATCTCGTCGGCGCCTCGCGCAATGGTGGCAAGCGCCTGGTCAAGCTCGTTCATGCATTCCTCGTGATTTAGTTGCTTAGGCAGCCAAATAGGTGATGCCGGCCGTCAATACCGTTAATTGTGCGTTAACCGGAAACATCATGCAAACCATTGATGGAAAAGGCATTGACGCACTTTACACAAGGTCGTTATGGTACGCGGCAATTGATACTTTGTACCGCGGGGGCGGTCGCACGATGAATAATAAGAAGAAGGTCCGCTAGCGATGGCCGAAGGCAAGCTCGACGCGCGTAGCGCGCGCAAACAGGCCATCCGCCGCAAGGCCCAACGCCGCCACTCACACTTCTACCAGCACTGCTCGCACTGGTCGTTCAACCGCCAGAGTGAAGGCACGCCTATCCATTGGTATCGCGAACGCTGGATGCTCGCGGCAACGGCGTTGCTGATTACGTTGCTGTCCGGCTTTCTGATTCCTGCGTGGGCGACAGCGATGAAGCCCACCACAGTCGAACCCATTGAACACACGCTGCTCCCCCTTGCCCTGCCGAAGATCGAAGCCCCCACGCTCAAGGCACCCGCAGTGGAAGATTGGCGCGTGGTGCAGGTTCGTCCCGGTCAGACACTCTCCGACATTTTCCAGAGTCAGGGTTTGAGCCTGACGGATCTGCAGCATGTGGTCGACAGCGCAGGCGACGCAAAATCGGCGCTGCACCATATCCAGCCGGGTCAGGAATTCGATTTCCTGATCGGTCGCAGCGGCAGCCTTGAAGGCATTCGTTTTGATAAGGACGAAGCTACGCGCGCTGTGATTCGACTCGACGGCGCTAAGCCTGCCGAAACCATCGCGGCACGTACAGTCGAGACGCGCGAGCAGGTTGCGCACGGTGTGATCGACGATTCGCTCTTTGCTGCCGCTGCGAAAGCAGGCCTGAGCAATGCGATGGTGATCAAGCTCGCTGACCTCTTCAAATACGACGTCGACTTCGTACAGGATCTGCGCGTGGGCGATAGCTTCACCGTGGTTTACGACAACGTTTATCGCGATGGCGCGTATTTGCGCGAGGGCGATATCGTTGCGGCCGAGTTCGTCAACCAGGGCCATCGTTATACGGCGTATCGCTTCAAGCGTGCTGATGGAAGCATCGGCTGGTTTAGCGAAGACGGGCGTCCCATCCAGAAATCCTTCCTGCGTATTCCGGTGGATTTCACGCGCATTTCCTCGCCCTTCAGCGCGGCGCGCATGCATCCGATTCTCGGCTTGATGCGCGCGCACAAGGGTGTCGATTACGCCGCGCCGACGGGCACGCCGATTCATGCTGCAGGCGATGGCGTAATCAAGTACCGCGCGTGGATGAATGGTTATGGCAACTTCGTGATCATCCAGCACGATTCGCACATCAGCACCGCATACGGGCACATGTCGCGCTTTGCGACGGAACGCATCGGTCAACACGTGCACCAGGGCGACATCATCGGCTACGTCGGCATGACGGGCTTGGCGACCGGCCCGCATCTGCACTACGAATTCCGCGTGGATGGTGTACAGCGCAACCCGCAAACGGTGACGCTGCCCAAGCCGGAGCCACTGGCCGGCGCGCAAATGGCGATGTTCCAGAGCAACGCGGTGAAACCGCAGCTTGCACGACTGATGGAAATCGACAACAACTACAAGCTCGCGCGCGCTGATTCCACCAAACGCAGCGACGACTGAGCCCTCACGTGGATGACGCGTCGGCGCTTTACATCGGCCTGATTTCCGGCACCAGCGCCGACGGTATCGACGCCGCGCTGGTGCGATTTGAGCAGAACACCCCGAAACTTGTGCACGCGCTGACGCATCCGTGGCCGGATGCGTTGCGCACGCAGATTCTGCGTGTTGCACAGGACGAAGCACGACTCGATCTGGATGCTTACGGGCGCCTCGATGTGGCGATCGGTCACGTCTTCGCCGATAGCGCGCAAGAACTTCTCAAGCTGAGCGGCGCGTCATCGGCGTCGGTACGCGCCATTGGCTCGCATGGTCAGACCATTCGTCATCGACCAACGGGCGAACACCCTTTCACGTTGCAGATTGGCGATGCGAGTGTGATCGCCGAACGCAACAATATCGATGTCGTTGCGGATTTCCGTCGTGCGGACGTCGCGGCAGGCGGACAAGGTGCGCCACTACTACCCGCCGTGCACGCCATGCTGTTGGCCAAACCAGGTCGTACGCGGGTGGTGCTTAATCTTGGCGGCATCGCCAATATCACCGTACTTTCGGCAAATGGCGACGTGCTTGGCTTCGATACGGGACCGGCAAACGGGTTGCTCGATGCATGGTGCCTGCGACATCGTGGCGAAGCGTTCGATCGGGATGGCGCGTTCGCAGCAAGCGGTCGCGTCGACGAAACGCTTCTTGCCACGCTTCTGCAGGATCTCTATTTCGCGCTGCCACCGCCGAAAAGCACGGGGCGTGAACATTTCCATCTCGCATGGCTGGATGCGCAACTGGAACCGGCAACGCGATCGCCTGCCGATGTTCAAGCGACACTGTTGGAACTCACCGCGCGAAGTGTCGTGAACGCGATTGCGCAACATGCCCGCGATGCCTCCGATGTGTTGATCTGCGGCGGTGGCGTGCATAACAGCGTCCTGGTTGAACGATTGCGCGCATTGTTGCAACCGCGCGCGATGCACAGCACCGCCGATTACGGCGTCGATCCGGATTATCTGGAGGCCACGGCGTTTGCGTGGCTTGCCCGGCAGCGCCTGCTTGGATTGCCCGGCAACTTGCCTGCCGTGACCGGTGCGAGTGGATGGCGGGTATTGGGCGCGATCTACGCAGCGCCCCGCACACTCCGCTGATCCATCGGTCAACGAAAGATCAGCGACTTCCCGTGGCAAGCTGCTCGGGGCGCGCCACAGAGAGTGCCTGCATCGCCTCCTGAAAAGCCGCCTGCTCGCTTGCATCCCACTCATTGGCGGGCGCCGCGAGCTCTTTCGATTCGCGCGAACTTTCCGCAAGCAAACCTGCGCTTTCGGAAACACCCAAACCGTGCCGAAGCGCCTGCAGTACGACGTCGTTGACCGCCACTTGGCGCTCTTTCGCCAGTGTCTTTATGCGCTCAACCATAAGGCGGTCGATGTGTCGAATCATGATATCCGGCATATGGCTCCACTCCGTGCCACGTAGCCCCTGTGTCTTGATGGTCGCCAACACGGCGCCCGCGAGCAATCACCATGGCGGCGATTCGTGGGCCAGTTGGCAGTTGCGATGTGAATGCGTCGGTAAGTGCGTTTAGTTAACTATTTGCTTCTGGTTGCTCGCGACGAAAGCGCGGCCAGAGCACACCGAAAAGCAACATGGCGGGCAGTATCGAGAGCACCGTGATCAGGAAATAGCTTCCGTATCCCAGTGCCGTCACAATGCCACCCGCGAAGAAACCGAGCAGTTTTCCAGGCAGGTTCACCAGCGAGCTTAGCAACGCGTATTGCGTCGCCGTATGCCTGCGATTCACGAGCAATGACAGAAACGCCACCGTCGGCGGCCCCAGAAGACCTTCCGCAAAATTCTGACCGGAAATCGCCAACGTCAGGACGGACAACTCGCCGTGTCGCGTGAGTAGCAACGTGTAGAGCAAGTTGCTGCAGCTTTCCAACACAATCGCCACACCCAACGTGCGCCATGCACCCCAGCGCGCGACGGCTGCACCACCTACGAATGCACCAGCGATGCCTATCCATACACCGTAGATCTTCGTGACCGCGCCAATTTCGGTTTTGGAAAAACCCATGTCGCGATAGAACGGGCTCATTACACCGCCCACGATGGACTGCTCTGGAACCTTGAACAGCAAGATGAAAAACAGAACCAGGAGAGCGAGCTTCCAGCCATAGCGGCGAAAGAAATCCGTGAAGGGATCGATCACACCTTCCTGCATGGCGCCACGCCAGGAGGTTGGTGTCGGATGACGCACGTCCGGCTCGCGCATAACGAGCGTCGTGATAATCGGAACCACCATCATCGCTGCCATCAACACGTAGACCAGCGTCCATGCGATGTGATCGGCGAGGATCACCGCAACCGCACCCGCCATCAGCAAACCAATCCGATACCCCAATGAATAGGTCGCCACAAGCGCGCCTTGGGCCGACGCGGGCGCGATCTCGATGCGGTAAGCATCGATCGCGATATCTTGTGTGGCGCCCATAAAGGCAACCAGCAACGTGACAGCGACGAACATGGGGAGTTGATGTGGTGTAAACACCGCCATTGCGACCAACCCAACGAGCACGCCTAACTGCGCGAACAGCAACCAGCCGCGACGTTGGCCCAAGCGACCGAACAACGGCAAACGCGAATGATCGAGCAACGGCGCCCAAAGAAACTTGAACGCGTACGTCATGCCCGCGCTGGCGATCATCGTGATGTCGGCCAGCACAATTCCGTTTTCTTTCAACCAGAACGCCGCGGTTCCCGCGACAAGCAAAAACGGTAATCCCGACGAGAAGCCTAACAGGCACAGCGTCCACGCAGCGGGCTGCGAAAACGAGCGCCAGATGGAAGGCTTGGCCGCCGGTGAAGCCACAGACTCAGTCGGCATAGTCGACGATGTAAGGCGCGTGGTCGGAGAAGCGTTCGTCGCGATAGATCGAGCAGTGCTTGAGGCGATCACGCAATGACGGCGTCACAACCTGATAATCGATGCGCCACCCCACGTTGTTTTCGCGAGCGCGGCCGCGATTGGACCACCATGTGTACTCCACCGCATCCGGTTTGAGTGCGCGGAAACTGTCGACCCAACCGCGCTTATGGAACAGCAGATCCAGCCACGCGCGCTCTTCCGGCAGGCAACCGGAATTTTTCTGGTTGGAACTCCAGTTCTTGATGTCGTCCTTGGTGTGCACGATGTTCCAGTCACCGCAGATGACGTAGTCGCGTTTACTCTTCAGCCACTTGTCGAAGATCGGCGTAATCCAGTCCATCACTTTGAACTTGAACTGCTGCCGCTCGTCGCCCGACGACCCCGAGGGTACGTACAGCGATACAACGCTCAGATTGCCGAACCGCGCCTCGACATAACGGCCTTCGTTGTCGAATTCATCCCAGCCCAGTTCGGTGATCACTTTGTCGGGTTCGCGCTTGGCATAGATGGCCACGCCGCTGTAACCCTTCTTGCTGCTGGCATCACGATAAAAACAGTGATGCCCATCGGGTCGAAACATGGGATCTGTCAGCTGATCTTCCTGCGCTTTGGTTTCCTGCAGGCAGACCACATCCGCACGCTGTTTTCGCAACCACTCGAACACGCCTTTGTTCGCGGCGGAGCGGATGCCATTGGCGTTAAGGCTGATGATGCGCATGGGCGTTCCTCGTGTGATGCGCCATCATAGCAACCATGGAGAAGTCACCCGCCATCCGTGTCACGCCCGTCACGCCCGAGCTGCGGCCGGCGTTGCTGCAATTGCGCGTCACTGCGCCGCAGCGGGACTTCGTCAGCGACATCGCACCATCGCTGGAGGACGCCGAACACTGTCCTGGCAGCACGCCCATGGTCATCCTTCGGAACGAAGAACCTGTGGGCTACTACCGGATTGAAATCAGCGCGGCCAGCATTGTCGAACGCGACTATGACCGGCCCGCGCTGGGGCTGCGTTCCTTTTTTGTCGATTACCGTTGGCAAGGACAAGGACTGGCATCGCGAGCACTGACTGCCGTTATCGACGACCTCTCCAGGCGCCATCCGCAAGCGCAATTGCTGGTGCTGCTTGTGAACTGCCGCAACCTCACCGCGCTGCGCCTGTATCTTCGCGCCCACTTCGTCGATACCGGACAGCTGTACCATGGCGGACGCGCCGGGCCACAGCACTTGCTCTGGCGCGATCTTCCCTGAACTTCGACGACCTCAAGAGAGTTTCCCGTGCACGACTATCAGCGCGACTTCATCGAACTGACCCTGCAGCGCGACGTGCTGCGTTTTGGCGAGTTCACACTCAAATCCGGCCGTCAAAGTCCGTATTTCTTCAACATGGGACGCATCGATTCAGGCGCGGCGCTGGCCCGGCTCGGTCGCGCCTATGCCGCCGCGGTGGTCAATTCCGGACTGGCGGTCGACATGCTGTTCGGCCCCGCCTACAAAGGCATTGCCCTTGCCGCGGCAACGGCGATGGCACTGGCAGACGAACACGGGCGCGATCTGCCCTGGGCCTATAACCGCAAGGAAGCGAAGGACCACGGTGAAGGCGGCGTGCTCGTCGGTGCGCCACTGAAGGGGCGCGTGCTGATCGTCGACGATGTCATGACGGCAGGTACGGCCGTGCGTGAATCCCTGTCACTGATTCGTGCTCAAGGCGCTACGCCTGCAGGCGTGTTGATCGCGCTGGATCGTCAGGAGCGAGGCCAGGGCGAACTCTCCGCCGCGCAGGAAGTGCAGCGCGATTACGGTATTCCGGTGGTAGCCATCACCGGTTTCAGCGACGTACTTGCTTACGCTGGCGAACGGCCGGATCTTGCGGCCGAGCATGAGCGCCTGCTCGCCTACCGCGAACGTTATGGCGTGAAGGCATGAACCACCCGCTGCAGTGAATTCAGTCACGCTGGCGCATACCTGTCGTCCATCTTGTCAAAACCCGCGGCTATACTGGGGCGAGGAGGGAGTCATGCGTCGATTCGTGTTCATCACGTCCGTTGTCTTTTCGCTCGGCCTGGCCGGCGCGGTATTTGCGCAGACGACGGCCAAGGTTCATTACCGCTGGGTGGACACCGGTGGTCAGACGCATTTCAGCGACAGCCTCACGGATGATGCTGTGAGATACGGCTACGACGTGATCAATAACGACGGCCAGATCGTGACGCACGTTGCACGGCTGATGACACCGACCGAACGCGCCACTGCGCAAAAGCAGGCGGCAGAGCAAGCGGCTCAGCAAAGTGCCATCGAGGCACGCAAGCGCGGAGATCTGAATCTGCTGAACACCTATCCGGATGAGGATTCGCTGAAGGAGCAGCAACAGCAGGTCCTGGAAAGTCTCGATGAGCAGATGTCCACGACCCGCGTTAATCTGCATACGCAGGATGCCGCGCTGACGGATCTGCTCAATCGTGCGGCCGATAACGAACGCGCGAAACAAGCTATACCGAAATCGCTCGCCGATCAGATCGCCGCACAGCGCAACGTCGTCGCCAACGAACGCGACTTGCTGCATCGTCAACAGGCCAATCGTGCAATTGTCGTACAACAGCAAGCGCAAGACCTGCAGCACTACCGCGACCTGAAAGCTCAGGAAAAGGCCGAACGCGGCTACTGATGACAGAGCGGGCGACGCGACGTCACCCAGCTCCGGCTGCACTATTTCAGAACGGCAACTTCAGCGTCGGATCGACCGCCAGCATCTGTGTGCGGAACAGGTCCTGGATGCGCTTGAGCGCCTCGGCATTATCGGCATCGAAACGCAAGACCAGAATCGGTGTCGTGTTGGACGGACGCACCAATCCCCAACCGTCCGGCCAATCGGCGCGTACGCCATCGATGGTGATGAGCGTCGCGTCGCCAAAGTTCGCCTTTTCACGGAATTTCTCCATGAAGCGATAGTGCTCACCCTCGGCCATCTCGACCTTCAGTTCGGGTGTAGAGACACCTTTCGGGCAAGTAGCGAAGATCTGTTCGGGCGTGCGGCCTTCGATGTCGCCGGCGAGAATTTCCAGCAGACGCGCCCCGGAATAGATGCCGTCGTCAAAGCCGTACCAGCGTTCCTTGAAAAAGAAGTGACCGCTCATTTCACCGGCGAGTTCTGCGCCCGTTTCGCGCATCTTCGCCTTGATCAACGAATGACCCGTACGCCACATCAATGGGCTGCCGCCGGCATCGAGGATTTGACCCTTCAGATGCCCCGTGCACTTCACGTCATAGATGATCGTGGCGCCCGGCTGGCGCGACAGTACATCGCGCGCGAACAGCATCAGCATGCGATCGGGGAAGATGATTTCGCCGTCGCGCGTGACCACACCCAAGCGATCGCCATCGCCATCGAAGGCGATGCCGAGATCTGCACCGGTCTGTTTTACCGAGAGGATCAGGTCCTCAAGATTGTGCGGATCGGATGGATCGGGGTGATGGTTTGGAAAGTTGCCGTCCACATCGCAATACAGCTGAATCACGTCGCAACCGATACCTTCGAGCACCTGCGGCGCAACGGCACCAGCGATGCCGTTGCCGCAATCGACGACCAGTTTCAGTCGGCGCTCGGTTTGAACGTCTGAAGTAATGCGCTCGATATAGTCCGGCACCACGTCCACATGACGCAGATTGCCTTTTTCATCGCTTTCAAGCGCATTGGCGGCGATTCGTTTGTAGAGATCCTGGATCGCGCCTTCCGACAACGTTTCACCGCCTACTACGATCTTGAAGCCGTTGTAGTCGGGTGGGTTGTGACTACCGGTTACTGCAACACCGCAGCCGGTGTTGAAACGATACGCCGCGTAGTACACCACCGGCGTCGGCACGGCACCGATATCGATCACATCGATGCCTGCTGCACGCAAACCATCGGACAACGCACCGGCAAGTTCAGGGCCGGAAAGACGACCGTCACGTCCCACCACCATCTCGCGCAAACCTTTTTCGCGCATGACGGTACCGATCGACTGGCCAAGGAGCTTCGCGACGGGTGCCGTCAAACTCTTACCAACGACACCGCGAATGTCATAGGCGCGGAAAATGGTGGGGTCCACCGTAACTGGAACGGCTGCAGGCGGCTTGGCGATCGGGCGAGCTGCAGCAGGACGGACGACCGGCGGTGCTGGTACGGGTGCGGGCTGTTTAGCAATAACGTCTGACAAACTTTCTTCCTCAACAGAAGCGACAACACGACGGCGCGCGGGCGATGTACGCACATACAACCAAAGCAGACCCACAGCGCCTGCCAGGCCGAGCAGACTCAGGAACATCGCAATGGGCACCGACTGTGGCAACACGATATAGGCGCCAGGTAGAACGGCGACCACGTTGAAGCTGCTACCTGCTACGGGTTTTCCTTCCGGTTCGGCGTCGAACGCTGACGAGCCGCCGTGCGCCAGCAACTGCAGATTCTCACCGCGATCGCTGCTCTGATGCAGCTCAAGCCGCCCACCGCCGGTCGCGAGGTTGTTGAATCGATCGGCAACGGGCGCGAAAGGAAATTCGATCCATGCCCACGCAAGCGGCTTTTGCTGCGACCCCAGCGGCAACACCATCGTGAGGCGGCGCTCGCCCTTTTCGGTCTGCGATTGCACCGGCGGCACACCTTCCGCATCCGGCGCGGCCATCAGTTGTGCGGCCTTTGCATAACCAAAATCGTGATAGTTCGCGTGCAGCACTTCGTCCAGGCCGGCACTATAAAGCTCTACGTTGCTGGCTTGTGGCAATCGCTGCTTGAGCGCCGCAAGCACCGCATCCGAATTGGTGGGAAGACCGCTGGTATCCAGAGCGGAAACAGCCCAACTCGCCTGATCGTGCAGCGTGGAAATTTCCTCGCCAAGTGCACGAACAGCATCGTCCTGCGCGGCGTGGATTTGCCTGATGGCGCCACTTTGGTTACCGATCAACCATGTTTGCCAGGCACAGAGCACGGCAAATGCCAGCAGCAACGTGCCGCCGGCGAGCATCAGCAATCTGTCCCACCGTACCTGCACATTTGGCAAACGCAATTGTGCGCCGCTCATCGCCATGCCCCATTCCCCACGTGTCTCAATGTTTTCCGGTGGATCCGAATCCGCCCTCGCCCCTCTGCGACGGCACGAATTCGTCAACGATTTTCAATCGCGCCTGTGCAACCGGCACGAGCAACAACTGTGCAACTCGCTCGCCAACTCCGATGGTGTACGGCTGCGTGCCACGGTTCCAGCAGGAAATCATCAGCGGCCCCTGGTAGTCCGCATCGATGACACCTACCAGATTACCCATCACCAAACCGTGTTTGTGACCAAGTCCCGACCGCGGAACGATCAACGCACACCAGCCCGGATCGCCGATGTGGATAGCCATGCCGCTGGGAACGAGCGCACTTTCGCCTGGGGATAGCGTCAGCGGTTGTTCCAGCGCGGCACGTAGATCCATGCCCGCACTGCCTGCGGTAGCGGCTTGCGGTAGAGGAATGCTGTCGCCCAGGCGCGGATCGAGGATCTTCAGCTCGACATCGATCATCCTCGCACCGCCTTGTAACGCGTGGCGATGCGCTCGATCAGTTGATGCGCGAGCGATGTTTTGTCGGCACGCGGCAATTCGGCCGAACCGTCGGGCCAATACAGCGTGATCGCGTTATCGGCGGTTTCAAATCCCAGCCCATCGCCGACTTGATTGGCGGCGATCATGTCCAATCCCTTGCGTTGCAGTTTGTCGCGCGCATAGTTCTCCACGTTTTGCGTTTCTGCGGCGAATCCAACCAGGAATGGATGCATGCGCTGTGCCGAAAGACTGGCGAGAATGTCCGGGTTCTCTGCCAGTTGCAGCGTCAGGTCCGAACCCGATTGTTTCTTCAATTTGTGCTCGGACACGGCGTTGGGCCGGTAGTCGCCTACCGCGGCAGCGCCAATATAGATATCCGCACCGGCTGCCGCTTTCGTCACCGCGGCATGCATCTGCGCCGCACTGCGCACGTCGATGCGCTCGGCGACGCCATGTGGTGTCGCCAACGTCACGGGACCGGCCACCAGGGTCACCTGCGCACCGGCTTGTGCAGCCGCTTCGGCAACGGCAAAACCCATGCGCCCGGAGCTGCGATTGCCGATGAAACGAACCGGATCGATGTCCTCATACGTCGGACCGGCGCTGACGACGACCTTCTTTCCGTGCAGCACGCGATCGCCAAACGACGCGACGATGGCTTCGCGCAATTCATGCGGCTCGAGCATTCGCCCGGAGCCCACTTCGCCACATGCTTGATCGCCGGCAGCCGGACCAAGGATATGAACGCCACGCGAGCGCAGCGTGGCCAGATTCGCCTGCGTCGCGGCATGCGCCCACATCTGCTGGTTCATGGCCGGCGCGAGATAGACCGGCGCAGCGGTGGCCAGACACAGCGTGGTAAGCAAATCGTTGGCATGACCATGTGCAAGACGGGCCATCAGGTCGGCGCTGGCTGGAGCGATGATGACGCGCTCAGCCCAGCGCGCCAGCTCGATATGTCCCATCGCCGCTTCGGCCGACTCATCCCACAAGCTCGTACGCACGGCTTCACCGGAGAGCGCCTGAAAAGTGGTGGGGGTCACGAAACGGGTCGCGTTCTCCGTCATCACGACACGCACATGCGCGCCCAGATCGCGCAAGCGGCGGACGAGCTCGCAGGATTTGTAGGCAGCGATGCCGCCCGACACTCCCAGCAATATGCGGCGTTGAGAAAGACTCATGGGATGCTCTGATCAATGTTCCGCAGGTGTCACCGACCCTGTCTGCCCGCAGGCCACAGCGTCATCGGCCCATGTAGGCAGGGCCTGACCTTCAACTAGACGGCTAGCTTACCGGATTCATGTACGGCAACTGCTGCCTTGATCGCATCGGCAGCTTCAAGCTGACGGCATGAGCATTCGACACTGGCCGGAGGGCGAACGCCCCCGCGAAAAATTGCTGGCTCGCGGCAGCGCCGCCTTATCCGACGCAGAACTGCTAGCCGTTCTGCTGGGTAGCGGTGTGCGTGGCAAGGACGCCATCGCACTGGGGCGGGAATTACTGACACGTGCAGGCAGTCTCGGCGCCCTGTTGGGCGGCCCCGATCAGGACATTCGTGCCAGCGGTCTGGGGCCGGCAAAACGCGCGCGCATCGCCGCGGCACTCGAACTGGCTCGCCGCAGTCTCGCCGAACAGCTGGCCGAGCGCCGCGCCCTGGACAGTCCCAGCGACAGTGGCGATTACCTCACCGCCCGCCTGCGTCATCTGCCTTATGAAGTTTTTGGCTGCCTTTATCTCGACAACCGCCATCGCGTGCTGGCCTTTGAAGAGCTGTTCCGTGGGACCATCGATGGTGCGAGCGTGCATCCACGGGAAGTGGTGCGTGCGTGCCTTCGGCATAACGCTGCGGCGGTGATTTTCGCGCACAACCATCCCAGCGGCATTGCCGAACCGAGCGCGGCGGATCAGGCCATCACCCGCGAACTGGGACAGGCGTTGCGGTTGGTTGGGGTCCGGGTGCTGGACCATCTGGTCATCGGACAAGCCCAACCGGTCTCCATGGCGGCGCGCGGGCTGCTCTAGTAGGGTTTGCCTTAAGTTTTTTGCGGCCAAAAAAACGGCGCGACCGAGAGGTTCGCGCCGGTGGCCGCATGAGGGGAGGGTATAGCGGGATGCGGCAGTCCCGTATCGATCCGGCGGGGGAGACGCCAGTGATACCCGCGCATTGTCGCGGCGCGTCATGACTGGGTTGTGACATCCAGTGGGCAGCTCCGTCCGAACGAAGTGGCAAGACTTATGCACATTGCCGCCGCAGCGCCATTTACAGGCATATTACTGAAGAGCACATCAACTTAGTCTCTCAATCAATTGATCTAAAACGATTAATTGGATGACAGCTTGATTTCCGTCGGGCTTTTGTGCAGCAGACCCTACGCCGCCTTCACTTTCCCCACAGACTTATCCACAGCCTGATCCGTCGCGTTGCAGCAGGAACCCTTCTGGTCGCGGGAACCGTTTGAAATAGCGCTGAAACGAGGGCCTGTGGCGTTGGGTCTGATAGGATGCGCGGTCCCATCCCTATTGATCTCCACCCGTGAAAGACGCGCTGCACGAACTGGTCTACAAGGCCATCCAGACCCTTCAGAGCGATGGCACCCTGCCGGAGGGCGTCGAACCGCCCCATTTCGTGATTGAGCGCACCCGAAGCCGCGAACACGGCGATTTCGCCACGAACGCCGCCATGCTGATGGCCAAGCCCGCACGCGCGAAACCGCGCGATCTAGCCGAAAAACTGGTCGCCGCCCTGCCCGCCAATCGGCTGATCGGCAAGGTGGAAATCGCGGGTCCGGGTTTCATCAACTTCTTTCTGGCGCAGGATGCCTATCACGCCGAGGTGCGTCGCATCCTCGTCGACGGCGATGCGTACGGACGTAGCCACGATGGTGCGGGCAAAACGGTGGGCGTGGAGTTTGTGTCGGCCAACCCGACTGGCCCGCTGCATGTCGGTCATGGCCGCAACGCGGTGATCGGCGACTGCCTGAGCCGCCTGTTCGACGCCACCGGCTGGAACGTCAAGCGCGAGTTCTACTACAACGACGCTGGCGTGCAGATTCAGAACCTGGCCATTTCGGTGCAGGCGCGTGCGCGCGGCATCGCGCCGGGCGACGCGGGCTGGCCGGAAGACGGTTATCGCGGCGATTACATTGCCGACGTTGCGAAAGCGTATCTGGCTGGCGAATCGGTGACGGCCGACGGTCACACGGTAACTGGCGCAAAAAATCCCGACGACCTCGATGCCATCCGTCGCTTCGCCGTGGCGGCGCTGCGTCACGAACAAGATCTGGACCTGAAAGCGTTCGGCGTCGATTTCGATGTGTATTTCCTGGAGTCGTCGCTTTACACCGACGGCAAGGTCGAAGAAACGGTGCGCGAATTGCTCGCACACGGCCACACCTACGAAGAAGGTGGCGCGCTATGGCTGCGCACCACCGATTTCGGCGACGACAAAGATCGCGTGATGCGCAAATCCGATGGCACGTACACGTATTTCGTGCCGGACGTGGCTTATCACCTGAGCAAGTGGCAACGCGGTTACGAAAATGCCGTGACGGTGCTGGGCGCCGATCATCACGGCACCTTGGCGCGCGTCAAAGCAGGCTTGCAGGCATTGGATGTGGGCATTCCAAAGGATTGGCCGCATTACGTGCTGTATCAAATGATCACCGTCATGCGTGGCGGCGAGGAAGTGAAAATTTCCAAGCGCGCTGGCAGCTATCTCACGCTGCGCGATCTGATCGACGAAGCCGGCCGCGACGCCACGCGTTATTTCCTGATCTCACGCAAAGGCGATTCGCAGCTGGTTTTCGACATCGACCTGGCGCGCTCGCAGAGCAACGACAATCCGGTGTATTACATCCAGTACGCGCACGCACGCGTGTGCAGCGTGATGCGTCAGGCGGCTGAGAAAGGTTTCGCTGTCGACTTGGTGAATGGTCAGGCGCATCTATCGCGCCTTGACAACGAGCATGAGCAGATCCTGCTGACGGAGCTGTCCAAGTATCCGGAAATGGTCGAGAACGCTGCCGCCAATCTAGAACCTCAACTTCTCGCTGCATGGTTGCGCGAACTGGCCAATGCGTTCCACACCTACTACAACTCGCATCAGTTCCTGGTCGAAGATAAGGATGTGCGCGACGCGCGCGTGGCCTTGGTGATTGCCACGCGGCAAGTTCTGAAAAATGGTTTGGATTTGTTGGGCCTCAGCGCCCCGGAGAGCATGTAATGGCAACACGCAAGGGCAAGGGCCGGCAGGCCGTTCGCAACAACGGCGGCGGATTTCCGGCTTGGGCGGGAGTACTTATCGGGGTACTGATCGGGGCCCTCGTCGTGGTTGTGCTGATGCGTCATTCCATGGTGCCGATGGCGCCCAAAGGCCCGCAGCCGAATCCGGAAGCGACCGCGCAGCCGGGTAGCGATGAAGGTCTGCAGCCCACGACCAGCACAACGACTCCGAAGAAACCGCAATACGACTTCTACTCCGTACTGTCTGAGAAGGAAGTGCGCATCCCGGATTCGGAAATCAGCGCGCAAGCCAAAGCCGAACAGCAGCAACAGGCCGCGCAACAAACGAAGAACACGCCCGCAACGACTCCGCAGCTGCCGCCGAATGCGCCGCAGGCTGTCACGCAGAACATCACGGCAGCCCCTGCTTCTGCCGTTGCGGCACCGGCAGCCAGCCCGACCGCTAGCGGCTATCTGCTTCAGGTTGGCGCTTTCCCAAGCGCGGCCGATGCCGAAACACTGAAAGCCAAACTGGCGTTGCAGGGCTTCGTCGCCAATGTGCAATCGGTCAACGTCGGCGGTCAGACTTACCACCGTGTGCGATTGGGGCCGTTCCATTCGGCGACCGATCTCGAATCGACCAAGCAACGACTCTCCGCAGCAGGCATTCCTGCCATTGCGTTGAAAGAAGGTAAGTAATCCTCGCGCGTTTCATGCAAAAGGCCACGCAATGCGTGGCCTTTTTTTGCACGACATGGAGCGACGTCGGGGTATCTCAATGGCGCCGCTTCAGGCGTATCAGTCCCGAAATATCGTCATCGCCATGACCCTGCTTCATCAGCTCGGCATAGTCCGCCAGCGAACGCTCGATGACATTGCGCGATGTGCCAGCCTTTTCAGCGATGCCGCGCACGATGCCAAGATCCTTGTGCAATAACGCCAGCTTGAATCCGACGCTGAATTGGTTCTTCAACATCGTCGCGCCGCGCTTTTCGAGAAACCAGTTACCCGCCGCGCCTGCACCCAATGTGGGAATGAGGCGTTCCGGATCGAGACCCAATGCCTCGCCCAGTGCCAGTCCTTCGCAAACCGCTTGCGCAATACCCGCAACCAGCACTTGATTCACCGCCTTGGTCGCCTGACCGGCGCCCACGTCCCCCAGATGCGTGACGCGCAGCGCATACGATTCGAGCACCGGGCGGGCGCGCTCCAGCACCGCCGCATCGCCGCCGACCATCACCGACAACTTGCCGTTCTTTGCGCCTTCAACGCCACCGGAAACCGGCGCATCGAGAAAATGCGCGCCAACTTCTTTCAGGCGTGCAGCCGCTTTCTTCGCCGTCTCGGGATCGACCGTGGAATGATCGATCACGATCGTGCCGGGACGCACATGCGGCGCGAGCGCTTCGACGGTGTCGAGTACATCGGCATCCGCGGTCACGCACAATGCAATCACGTCGCATTGCGGCGCCAGCTCAGCCAATGTCGCCGGCGCGGCGACACTCAGCTCGCGCGCCAACTGCTCCGCTTTCGCGTGCGTGCGATTGGCCACTGCATGCAGCAAGCCATGTTGCTTGAGATGCCCGGCCATCGGTGCGCCCATCGCGCCCAACCCGATAAAAGCAGCCTTCAAAGTCATGCGTTGTCCTTCACTTTCTCAGTCGTTATTCAACGCACGATGCACATCGTGCGTCACGAATGGGTCTTCTCGTTTTGGGGGATCGAGCCAGTGCGGCCGCGAAAGCGTGTGCCGCATATCGGTCAGACCGCTCTGCCAATGCTCACGCATCGTCGTGATACTGAACTCATAATCTTTGTAATGCCCCTCGTAGGGCTTGTCACGATAAATCAGATGGATGAGGTTGGTGAGTGAGCCGTTGGCTTGTTTCTCTGCCCGGCGATAGGCCGGATCGTTGCGCTTGTCTTCCGGCACCAGCTTCATCAGGTCGTGCAGGAAACTCTGTTGCTCGCGGGTCAGACGCATGTATTCGGTCACCATGCGCGTGCGGCTGGAGAACTGGATGTCCTTGCTGCGCTCGGCGACCATGCTCATGTCGCGCGGCAACGCACCGCACGCACTCCACAAATCCACCTGGAAGATCAGCGCATCGCGATGCGGCTGGTCGGAAAGCACCTTGTAGAGCGGTGTGTTGGAGACCATGCCGCCGTCCCAGTAGTACTCGCCGTCGATCTCGACGGCGGGGAACCCGGGAGGCAGTGCGCCCGATGCCATGAAGTGTTCCGGCCGCAGCTTGTGATGACGATTTTCGAAATACGCGAAATTACCCGTGCGCACATTGACCGCACCTACCGACACACGCATCGTGCGGCTATCGTTGATGCGGTCGAAATCCGCCAGCCGCTCCAGCGTTTCGCGCAGCGGCGCGGTGTCATACCAGCTCGCCGTAGCGGGCGTGCCATGCAACTGCAGTACCGGCGGCGGCGTGCGTGGCTGGAAGAAACCCGATTGCCCCTCGGTCAATGCGCGCCACGCCGACAAGGTATTGACGCCATCACGGAATATCTGCGGCCACGTCATTGTTTCCGGCCACGGCAACGCCGGACGATTGGGCCAAAACGCCGACTTGCAGATCGTCTCCCAGAATTCGGTGAGCTTCTCGACCCGATCTTCGGGGGCGTTGCCCGCGATGATGGCGGCGTTCAACGCACCGATGGAAATGCCCGCTAACCAGTTTGGATGCAAGCCCGCTTCGCTGAGCGCCTGATATACACCTGCCTGATACGCACCGAGCGCACCACCGCCCTGCAGAACCAGCGCAGTGACCTTGTAGGCATCCTGCGCGGGATGATGCGTGGCGACCTTCGACGTTGACGTCTTCTGCCCAGTCATGGAGCGCCTCTATGCAGCAAGATAATCGTGAACCACTGTTCCCAGATCGAGCGTGAGATCAGTGATGTAATGCAACGCCGACTCCACCTTCAGCACCGGCAGATCCGCAACGGGCGCCAACGCATGGGGATGAAGCTCCAGCGAAGCGGGACCTGTCCACGCGCCTTTCAGTGTGACGTTGCTGGTGTAGTAACGCACCAGTTCGCAGATGCGCTGCGTGCCATCGACATGTGGAATGATCTTCAGCAGATAATTGGGCGCAGCGAGACCGGCAAGAATGGCTGCATGATCCGCAGGGCGATGCTTGAACCCCATCGTCGCCTTGGCCACGCGCACCTTGCCGTAATCGAGCGTACCGACCAGCGTATCGATTTCGGTATCCAGCACAGGAGTGGCGAGTTTCTTCGGAAAACCCCACAACTCGCGGCCACCGGCAATCGGCGGATGATCGTTGAGATACATGGAGTGAACGTAACCGCCGCGTTCACCATTGAATGTCACGGGAATCACCTGCCCCGACTCGGTGTAATCGCCGAAGCCGGTGGAATCGGGCATGCGAATGAATTCGTACTTCACCAGCGGCTCGGTCACTTCGAGCGGCTCGGGCACGACAGCACGCAGCGCGTCCATGTCGGTGCGATAGGTGATGACGAGGAATTCGCGATTGACGAAACGATAGGGCCCTGGCGGAAACGCCGGGCTTGTCAGCGGCATGGCGAACGCGTTGGCTTTGACGTCGGCAATTTTCATAAAGGTCTCCTTGTGGCGGCACGAGATGGCGCACGCCCGCAGACGTGCACCACGCACACGACAAAAATACTTACTGCATGTACCAGCCGTGGCTCACCACAAAACTCTGACCGGTCAGCGCTGCGCTCGGGAATGCCGCCAGGAACAAAGCCGTTTCAGCAATGTCTTCGACCGTGGTGAATACACCATCCACCGTGTCTTTCAGCATCACGTTCTTGATGACATCCGCTTCGCTGATGCCCAATTCTTTTGCCTGTTCCGGAATCTGCTTTTCAACCAGCGGCGTACGCACGAAGCCCGGGCAGATGACGTGCGAGCGAACGTTGTGCGCTGCGCCTTCTTTGGCAAGCGTGCGTGACAGACCGAGCAGGCCGTGCTTCGCCGTGACGTAGGCCGACTTCAGTTTCGAGGCCTCATGCGAATGCACGGAGCCCATATAAATCACCGTGCCGCCGCGGTTATCTTTGTACATGTGCTTGAGCGCGGCCTTGGTCGTTAGGAAACCGCCGTCGAGATGAATCGCGAGCATCTTTTTCCAATCGGCATAAGAGAACTGATCGATCGGGTTGATGATCTGCACGCCCGCGTTGGAAATGAGAATGTCCAGATGACCGAAGGCGGCGACTGTCTTGTCGGTACCTGCATTCACCGCGTCTTCGTTGGTGACATCCATTTCGATGCCGATAGCTTTGCCGCCCGCTGCCTTGATCTCTGCCGCGGCAGCATCCGCCGCCTGCTGATTGATATCCGCAATCGCCACGGCTGCACCGTTCTTTGCGTAAAGCTCTGCGATCGCTTTGCCAATGCCGCTTGCAGCGCCGGTGATCAATGCAACCTTGCCGTCGAGACTTGCCATATGCCACTCCTTCGGATGGGGGATGGGGAAAGGATTATGGGCGGCACATCCATCCGGTTCAGAGCGCCTCGCTTGCTTGCGAGACGCCGTGATCCTGCTACATCAGCGCACGCCTTCGGATAGGTAGGTATAGCCGGTCAAGCCTTCATTCAATGTTACAAACAGCTGTTCGGCCTGCTCGCCGCTAACGCCGGCGGCGCTGATTCGTTCGCGATAACTGCGACGTAATGCCTCAAGGTCATATCCGACGTAATCGAGCATCAAATCGGTGGTATCGCCGCGGCGCTTGTGTGCGAACACATAGTTGTTGCCGTCCGCGCGCACGTTCACTGCATCGGTATCGCCGAATAGATTGTGGATATCGCCCAGCGTTTCCTGATAGGCGCCGACCATGAAAATGCCCAGGCGATAAGGCTCGCCGTTTTTCAGCTCGTGCAGCGGAATGCTGACGTCCACGCCTTCGGCATCGACGTAGTGGTCGATGCGGCCATCCGAATCGCAGGTGAGATCGACCAGCACACCGCGGCGCGTCGGCTCTTCGTTCAATCGTGCAATTGGCGCGATCGGGAAAATCTGATCGATGGCCCAGACGTCCGGCACCGATTCGAATACCGAGAAATTGACGAAGTATTTGTCGACGAGCTTTTCGTCAAGATCATCCAGCGCCTGACGATGCGCGCGTTCGGCAGGCAGCAAGCGTGCACGCACCGCGTTGGCGATGGCGTAGTACAACTCATCCAGCCGCGCGCGATCGGCCAACGACAACTGACCCAGCGCGTAGAGGGTCTGACCCTCTTGCAGATGATGTTGCGCTTCGTGGAAAAGCTCCAGCGACGGACGCACATCGAGCTCTTCGTACACCTCGCGCAGATGACGCAAGACCGCAGGCTCGTCTTTTTCGGCAGACGGCAGACTGCCGGCAGGCACCGCTTCTACTTCGCTCACATTGATCACCATCACCGCGTGATGCGCGGTCATCGCGCGACCAGCTTCGGTGATGATGTGCGGCGCCGTCAAACCTTCCGCTTCAACCGCTTCGGCGAGCGATTGCACGATGGTGGCCGCGTATTGTTCCAGCGAGTAGTTGATGGAGTTGTGGCTACGCGAACGCGAACCTTCGTAATCCACGCCGAGACCGCCACCGACATCGACGATCTCCAGCGGCACACCAAGGCGCGTGAGTTCGACGAAATAGCGCGTGGCTTCGCGCATGCCGTTGGCGATGTCGCGCACGTTGGAAATCTGCGAGCCCATATGAAAGTGCTGCAGTTTCAGCGTGTGCTTCAAACCCGCTTCATCGAGACGCTCGACGAGATCCAATACTTGCGCGGGCGACAAACCGAACTTGCCCTTGTCACCGCCCGTGTTCTGCCATTTGCCCGCGCCGATCGACGCAAGACGAACGCGTACGCCAAGCAACGGCTCGACATTCAACGCTTTCGCTTCGGCAATCACGTGTTCCAGTTCGGACGGCTTTTCGACGACGATATGAATGCGCAAACCGAGCTTGCGGCCAATCAGCGCAAGCCGAATGTATTCGCGATCCTTGTAGCCGTTGCAGATCACGATGGAGCCCGGACGTGCCATCGCCAGCACAGCCATCAGCTCGGGTTTCGAACCGGCTTCGAGACCAAAACCATGTTCGCCGGCCGCGACCAGTTCCGCGACCACGCCGCGCTGCTGATTCACCTTGATCGGATAGACGGCCGTATAGCCGCCCGCATAGTTCCACTCGCCAATCGCCTTGGCGAACGCGCCCTGCAGGCGCGAAAGGCGGTCGGCGAGGATGTCCGGGAAGCGCACCAGCAAGGGCAAGCGCAAGCCTTCGGCGCGCGCGCGTTCGACGATCTCGGGCAGCGAAAAAGCTGGCCCTTTCGAGCCATGAGGTCGGATCACGATGTGACCGGCATCGTTCACATCGACATAGCCATCGCCCCAGTAGGGCACGGCATAGGTGTGACGCGCGGTCTGGGTATTCCAGGAATTCGCCATGGACGGTATCTCCTTATGCGGGCCGTTCGATTGACCCTAAAGATGACATCGTCGCAGCGGCGAGCCTTGACGAACGCTAAGTCCACCGGCCGGAAGCCTCGCACGCCGCGGGGCCGGAAGGACTCGTCAGGTGGCGTCCGCATGGGGTGGGCGCGACCCGAATGCCTAGTGTAATAGGCCCGGCGCGACAATTTGAGGTCAACCGCATCGCCACCGTTATCGGTACAATTGCGTCTCTTTAACCTTGCTTCTCAGGATCGTCCCGTCATGTCGCAGCCCAGCTGGTTCACCGAAGCGCATCAGGCTTCTGGTTCCTCCATCGGTTATCGCGTGGAAAAACCGCTTCATGCCGAGAAAACCCCGTTCCAGACCATCGAGATCTACCAGACCACCGACTGGGGCAACCTGATGGTGATCGACGGCTGCGTGATGCTCACCAGCCGCGACAACTTCCTCTATCACGAAATGATGACCCACCCGGCGCTGTTCACCCATGCGCGTGCCAAGCGCGTGGTGATCATCGGCGGCGGCGACTGCGGCACGCTGCGCGAAGTGCTCAAGCACGAAGAAGTCGAACACGCCGTGCAGGTGGAAATCGATGAGCGCGTCACGCGCCTTGCCGAACAGTATTTTCCGGAGCTGTGCGAATCGAACAACGATCCGCGCGCCGAATTGCTGTTTATCGACGGCATCAAATACATGGCCGAAGCCGAGCCGGAATCGCTGGATCTGATCATCGTGGATTCGACCGATCCGGTCGGTCCGGCAGAAGGCCTTTTCAACGCGGCGTTCTACACGAGCTGCTTCAAGGCGCTGCGTCACGGCGGCATTCTGGTGCAGCAGAGCGAATCGCCGATTGCGCATTTGGAACTGATCAAGTCGATGCGCGCTGCGATGCGTACGGCCGGTTTCAGTGCCGTGCGCACCTTGCCCTTCCCGCAGCCGTGCTACCCGACCGGCTGGTGGAGCTGCACGATGGCCCGCAAAGGTGGCGATCTTGTCGGCTTCCGCGAACGCGGTGCCATCAGCAAAAACTTCCCCACGCGCTACTACAACGCCGACGTGCATAAGGGCGCGCTGGCGACGCCCGAATTCATGCGCGAAGCGCTGGGCGAATAACTGCGGCGAATGATCAGCTGCCCGCTCATGCAGCGGGTATCAGAACAACCGGCTGCGCACCTTGGGCAGTACCACCAGTACCAGGGTCGTAACGGGACCCAATAGCAGCGACAGCAAGAACCACCACAGTCCGCTGCGGTTCTTGCCCTGCGCCAGGCCGGCATTGATCAAGGCGAGCGTGCCCCATCCCGCAAACCATGGGACGTTCCCCTGTGCCAGCGTCAAAAACGAATCCACAGCTCTCTCCCACCTACCGGAATGGCAAGCGACCATGCTAACAAGTGCAGCCGCTTACCGGGTCATCTGAATCCAGCCGTTCAGAACAGCCTTAGTCCACGCGGGGTATGCTGCCCGCTTTTATGAACGACGGAGCATCTCTGATGCGCGGATGGCGCCCCCTGGTCCTCACCCTTCTCTGCACGCTTGGCGCCTCGACGGTCGTCATCGCCAGTCCGCAAGATCATCCCGGCCCCAATGCCTCGAAAGCGGACGAGGCGCGCGTCAATGCGCTGCTCGCGTTCCAAAGCGATCTGGTCAGCGTGCTGGCGCCGAGCGCAGCCGCCGATCGATTGCTTGCCGCCGCGCTGCTGGCGCGGCCGTTGCCCAATCAGAACAAAATCAATTCCTTTCATGCGCTGATCGAGCGCGCTGCCCACGCAGATGACGCCGGCCCCGCCGAAAACTGGGTCCGCCTGGCCGATTGCGACGCCAGGGCCAAGGAGTGCCCGAACGCCGATGCCATCGCCCAGCTGGTCCAGCAGGCACCGGACAATGCGGCGGTCTGGTTGGTGAAGCTCAGTCAGGACGTCAACACCATGAAGTCGCAGGACGCACGCCAGGATCTGACGAATGCGGCCAACGCCAAGATTTATGACGACTATTCCGGCGTGGGCCTGAAAGCCCTCGCCGGGACCGTCAGCACCCTGCCCCCGCCGCCCGCCACCATGGACCCCAATTCCAATGCAGGCCCGAGCGGCGTTCAAATGCTGATTGCCTTCAGCAGTGCCTCCGGCATTCCGCAACCGGCACTCCATGACACGGCGACCTACTGCGAAAACAAGGCGCCCAAGGACCCCTCCGTCAAGGACGATTGCCTGAAGCTCGGCAAGATCCTGGAGTGGGGTTCCAGCCCGCTGGGTCGCTCGCTCGGCTTGCATTTGCGTGAAGTGCTCAGCCCTGACCCGGCCCAGCAGCAAGACGCCCAGAGTGCGCGACGCAACCTGGTCTGGCAGGTACAGAACTTCGCCGAACTCTCCGTCCGCGCCCGGAATGACAAAGCCCAATCCCAGCATCTGCTGGCCTTGGCTCGCACCGGCGGCACCCAGATGAGCCTGATACTGGCCGCGCTACACGACGACGGGATACCCACCGAAGCACCCGCCGACGCTCAGGCTTCCAAAACCAACTGAGCGCACAGGGGGAACAGGAACAGCGCCGACTTCGTTGCAGTGCGCTATGGTTGCCTGTTCCCTTGTTCCCCTCTCCCCCGCTACCCTTGAACCCAATTCACGACGCTAGGGGCAGGCGATGCTTACGGTGTTGGTAGCAAGCAGCAAGGGTGGTTGTGGCAAGAGCACGCTGGTAACTCAGCTGGCTTCGCATTGGGCGCAGGACGGAAAGCGCACCGCCATCATCGATAGCGACCCACAGGGTTCCAGTTTCCGCTGGGCCAGTCTGCGTCCGGAGAATGTGCCCGGTGTCTTGGCGATGGAAGGCGGACGAAAATCGCTCGACAAAGTGCCCGAGGACACCGATCGCCTATTGATCGACACCCCCGCCGGCTCGCATGAGCGCGAACTCGAGCCTTATCTGGAAAAGGCCGACATGCTGGTGGTGCCGGTGCTGCCATCGTCCTTCGACATGCACGCCACGCTCAATTTTCTCGGGCATTTGCGCAGCATCAGTCGTATCAAGCGTGGCAAATTGCCGGTCGCGCTCGTCGGCAATCGGCTCAAGCCATGGACCCATGCCAGTCAGGAAGCGATGGAACAGCTCGCCGAAGAGGCACCCTTCCCGGTCATCGCACAACTGCGCGACACCCAGGCGTATGTGTTACTCACGTCGCTGGGCAAAGGCATCTTCGATTACAACTCCGAACAGGTTCGCGGGCACCAACAGGACTGGGCACCTTTGTTACGCTGGATCAAGCGAAAGCACTAAGGAATTTTTATGCATGAATTGATCCTGCTACGGCATGCCGAAGCTCAACCCGCGTCCCCCGGCGCCGACGACAATGTGCGCCGACTGAGCGGCCGTGGCGAACAGGAGGCGCGCGCCGCAGGCGCATGGCTCAAGTCGCACGGCATTCGGCCCGACCGCGTGTTGTGCTCGCCGTCCGAACGCACCTGCGCCACGGCAACGCTTGCACTAGCGGCGCTGGAGCGTGCTCCGACGATGGAGGAAGCGACGGAGATTTACAACGCCACGCCAGGTGAGTTGCTGGCCCTGCTCGATCAACACGACGACGTAAATACCGTCATGTTGGTCGGCCACAATCCAGGCATCGAACGGCTGGTGGCGTTACTTGTGGAAGGTCGCTCCGACGAATTTCGTGGTATGCCGCCGGCGGGATTGGCCGTACTTCATCTGGATGGCCCGCTGGAGCCGGGAAGCGCACGGCTGGATGCGTTCTGGTCGCCGTGAGGCGGCTCTGGTTGCTGACGCTGCTTTTTCTTGCGGCCTCGGCAGCGGCCAGCGAAACGGATTACCGCATCGATCCGCTTGCCTCGCAGGCGACCTTCGAAGTGCGCGTGCTTTGGCTGGAGCACGTCGACGGTCATTTCACGCAGGTTGCGGGCGAGGTGGTGCCTGGCCCGAGTCCGGATAGCTGGGTGGTCGATGCCACGATTTCCGTGGACAGCGTCGCGATGCCGACCTCGCGCATGCGTCAGTGGGTCATGGCGCCTAACTTCTTCGACGCGGGTCATCATCCCCTGATCCACTTCGTCTCCAACCCGATTTCACAGGCCGATCTGGACCGAGGCGGTACGCTGACGGGTTCCCTCACCATGCGCGGCGTCACCGCGCCGATTCGCTTTGCAGTGGAGCCCGTGCACTGTGAAGAAATGTCGCCCAACCCCTGCAAGATCATGCTGCACGGTAACCTGCAGCGAAGTGCGTTCGGTATGACCGCCGATCGCCTCGCGCTATCGGATAGCGTCGACCTGAATTTGAGCATCACGCTGCAACGCGAAAGTCGTTGAGCCACGGTTATCATCGGCGCATGCGTCTGCGCTGCGGTCTATTCGTCATTGTGTTGCTGGTCGTGCTGCTGCAAGGCTGCACGTTGACGCGTGCGCGGATTCAACGGGCCGATACGATCGTTGCCGCCAACACGGATCGGCAGGTCACATGCGATCGTTCCGATCGCTGCGCGACGCCCTCTCCCTTGCTCGATGCCGCCAATCAGGCACTCGCCCATTCCACGCCGGACAAACCCGAACATGTCGTCACGCTGCTCGACGATAGCGAGGCCGCACTGGTCGCGCGCATCAACCTGATTCGTGCCGCGCGCGAATCGATCGACGTGCAAACGTATATCTGGGACGAAGACGACACCGGCCAGCTCATTCTCAACGAACTGATCGCCGCTGCCCGTCGCGGCGTCAACGTGCGCATCGTCGCGGATCAATTGTTTTCTTTCGAAGATCCCGCGGTGCTTGAAAAAGTGGCGCGCGCCAGCTCCCATCTTCAGATACGCATCTACAACCCGACCTTTCAGAACTCGCGCACGCCGCCACTGGAATTTGCCGCCGGCCTCGTCTGCTGCTTCATAAGGTTCAATCAACGCATGCACAACAAGCTGCTGTTGGTGGACGACGCCATCGGCATCACAGGCGGACGCAACTATCAGGATCGTTACTTCAATTGGGATAACGATTTCGACTATGTCGACCGCGATGTGATGGTGGGCGGTCCCGCAGCGAAGTCGATGGCCGCCAGCTTCGAGCTTTTCTGGAATCACAAACGTTCCGTGCCTTTGACGCATCTTCGCGACGTCAATCGCCTGATTCTTCACGATCCGAATCCGCCGCCGTGGCCGGCACCGCACTATGCCAATGCGTCACGCGTCGCCAGCGCACAGGCCGAAGCGGAGGATTCTGAATGGCTCACCGAGCATTTGATTCAACCAAGTCTGATCACAAGCAAGGTGGAATACTTCAGCGATCGTCCGGGCAAGACGGAAAATCCAGACAAGCGCGACGCACGCGAATTCACGATGCGCCTGATGCGTCTGGTCACCGATGCAAAACAGGAAGTCGTGCTGCAAACACCCTATCTTGTGATGAGTAGCCGTGCGCGTCGTATTTTCAAGAAGCTGCACAACGAAGCGCCATCGCCGAAGATCATCGTCTCCACCAATTCGCTGGCATCGACCGATGCTTTTGCGGTTTACGCGGTGTCGTACAAGCGTCGCCGAACCTACCTTACGAAGTACGGCTTCAACATCTATGAAATGAAGCCGCACGCGGAGATCGCGAACGACGCCTATGAGCAGGCGAACGTCTACGATGAGGAAGACGATGACGACGCGACAGCGGAACCTGCAACGCCCGGCTTAAAACACAAACGTGCACCAGGCACGGAACGACGGCCGGGCCTTTTCGGCACTAACGGCCGACGCAATCGTCCCGCGCCACTGAGAAGCCCCGGTCGCCGATTTGGTTTGCATGCCAAGTCGATCGTCGTCGATAACGACCTGGCGATGGTCGGCACACACAACTTCGATCCACGCTCCGATCATTACAACACCGAAGCGGGCGTGATCATCTACGATCAACGTTTCGCCAGTCAGCTGCGCGATTCCATCATGCAATCCACGCTGCCGGAGAATGCGTGGGTAATTGCGAAGCGCGAGCCCGTGATTCCCGTGCTTGGCAACATCAGCCTGGCGATCAGCGACGTATCAGCCAGGCTTCCGCTGTTCGATATCTGGCCGTTCCGCTACGCGAGCAGCTACGACATCAAACCGGGATGTACACCACTATTGCCCGCCGATCCGAATTTCGAGCACTGCTACGCGCCAGCCGGCGATTTCCCGGATGTCGACATTTCGCCCAAGCTGATCTACACGCGCTTCATCACCGCATTCGGTGCAGGCTGGCAAGGTGTTCTCTAACAGCCTGTTCAAAATCTATGGCGCGCGCAGAAGCAGCCAAAAAAGACAGTTCCTCGAGCCGTCATTCCAGTGAAAGCTGGAATGACGGCCATGAAGAAGTTGGTCTCTCACTGAGATTTTGAGCAGACTCCAAGGACTTACGGGCGTTCCAAAATGGCTGTGACACCCATGCCGCCAGCCGTGCAGATGGAAATCAATCCGCGACCCGAACCCTTCTGTTCCAGCAATTTGGCCAGCGTAGCGACGATGCGCGCGCCCGTGGCGGCGAAGGGATGTCCCACAGCAAGACTGGAACCATGCACATTGAGCTTGGCCGGATCGATCGAACTGAACGGCGCATCCAGACCCAACCGATTCTTGCAGTAATCCGCCGATTCCCATGCACGCAATGTACAAAGCACTTGCGCCGCAAAAGCTTCGTGGATTTCGTAGAAATCGAAATCCTGCAACGTCAGTCCATGGCGCGCGAGCATGCGTGGCACCGCAATGGTGGGCGCCATCAGCAAACCTTCGCCGTGTACGAAGTCGACGGCGGCCACTTCGGCATCGCGCAAATAAGCCTGAATTTTCAGACCGCGCTTGGCCGCCCACGCATCGCTTCCCAGCAGCACGGCCGCAGCGCCGTCCGACAAGCCGGTGGAGTTGCCTGCCGTGAGTGTGCCGTGCCCGGATGTCTTGTCGAACGCCGGCTTCAGCGTCGCGAGCTTTTCCATCGTGGTATCGGGACGCAGAAAACCGTCGCGCTTCAACGCGCGAAATGGGATGACCAGATCGTCGAAGAAACCCGCTTCATACGCCGCCGCGAGCTTGTGGTGACTTTCCAGTGCGACGCGATCCTGATCCACTCGGCCGATGTGCCACTCGCGCGCCATCTTTTCGCAGTGATCGCCCATCGACATCCCCGTGCGCGGCTCGGCCACACCGGGAAACGACGGCTTCAACTCGCTCAGTGAAAATCCGCGCACCGCGGTTTTCAATTTTTCCATCGGCGTCTTCGCGCGATTCATCGCCAGCAGGCGCTTGCGTAGACGCGGCGTGAAAACGATCGGCACATCGCTGGTGGTGTCCGAACCGCCAGCGATGCCCGCCTCGATCTGGCCGACGGCAATCTTGTTGGCGATGATGATCGTGTTATCCAGCGACGTACCGCAGGCACGCGCCGTGGTGATGCCGGGGGTCGTCGGCGCCAGACCGGAGCTCAGCAGGGCTTCGCGGGCCAGATTCCAGTCGGAGGAGTGCTTGATAACCGCCCCCATCGCCACTTCGCCCAGCTCCACGCCGTGCAGCCCGAAGCGCTCGACCAAGGCACCCAGCACCTTCACCGACATCCCGAAGTTGCCCACATCCGCATACGCAGTATTGTTGCGACAGAACGGGATGCGCACACCGCCGATAATGCCGACGCGCTGCTGCGTGTTTTCCATAGCCTGACTTATCCAGATACACCTGATCGGGCAAGGCTAACCCGCTCTGTGCCTGGGCGAAAGCCCGAATGCGCGAATGTTAGACTTGTAGCCCTTTGTCACACCGGATATCCCTGCGTGGAAGCTGGTCCTTTGCAAGCGCTGCCCGCCGTTCTGGCGCTGGAATTTTCCCCGGACGAACAACCCCGGCAACTGACGCTGGGTCGCGACGAGGCGGCCGAACTGGCCGAGCTGGTGGCCGAAGATCTGCACGCACTGGTTCCACAGGTGGCGCAGGCCCGGCTGGCCTTGGCCGGCTCGCTGTTCGATGCGGTGGAACTGCTGCGCCCCGGCTTTCCCGTCTGGGCCACGCTGGACGAATTGGCGCGACGCGTTCCGCGCGGTCAGCTCGAAAATGTCGTGGCGTTCGGCAACCACGATGGCCATATGCCAGCGCAGCCGCTGGAACCGGATCCACACTACGCCGGCGGCCCCATGCGTTTTTTGCCGCTGAGCCTGCTGGCGCCGGCAGAGCTGGCCGGCGAGCTTTCCGATCGGCTGGAAGTCGAACTCGTCGGCCGCGGCGAAGCCGGTGCGCGCACCGCCGACTGGTTGATGCGTCGCTTCGGTGTCCGGCTGGAACACGCGCGGTTTTTAAGCCGCAACGACCTACTCGCACTCACCTGCGTGCAATACGAACACGTCAATCTGGCACCGCTCTGGCAATTGCTGGAAGCCGCATTGCTCACGCCCTATCGCGAAGAAACCACACTCAGCGCGCGCGGGCTATCGCTGCGTTACGCGGATGGCAAAGTATGGGCTCAATCGCCTGCGCAATGGTTGGCGCATCAAAGCGGCGATGTTGCAGAGCGTCGTCACGCGTTTGCAGGCGCGATGTTCGAATTGCGCCAGTATGGTGCGCTGTTGCATGCGCATGGCATACCGCTGCAACTGGATAGCACGCCCGACAGCGTTGCCGAGCCTGGCAATGGTGCGCTGATCGACATCATCGACTCGCCCGATGCGGCCTACGGTGTACCGTCACTTTTCGCGCATGAGGCGCCCGGTTTGGGTGTCGTGGCCATCACCGTGGCCCAACGCGGCCCGGGTGGCCGCGCGCGGACGCTGGCTCACGCCTATCCGTTGCAGCCTGCTGCGCTGGGGCCTTTGCTGGCGATCCTAGCTGACCATTTCGGTTCAACCAGCGACCTGCACGCCCTGGGCCACATTCAGCTCGACGAAAATGGGCAGCTCAGCGCACCGTCCCTAGCCCTCCATTAGGTGGCAAGTGCCCCCGGTCCGGCGCATGATGTGGCGACGAGCACCCAGAAAAACACCCTGACCGGTGGCTCCGGGGAACCGACATGTCGAAGGTGACGCAGCCCATCGAAGGCAGCACGTCCGTCCTCCAAACGGAGATGGACTTGCTTGCGCATGTCGTGCAGAGCGTTCCGGCACTCATTACCTATATCGATACCGACGAGCGCTTCGTCTTTGCCAACGAAGCGCATCGGGTGTGGTTCGATATCGACCCAAAAAAAATCATGGGTCGTCTCGTCAGCGAAGCGATGGATCCGGAGAGTTACCTGCGCGCCCGCGCAGCGCTACTGCAAGCCCTTAGCGGTCAGGGGTCCAGCTACGAAGGCGAGCTTTTCAGCGGCCCCGGCCGCCGCTACGTACATGGCAGCTTTACGCCTGACTTCGACGATCAGGGCAACGTCTGCGGCGTCTTCACCGTCTTTACCGACGTCACCGAACGCCACGCGCTGGAAGAGCAACTGCGAGAGAGCGAACAACGCTTCTCGCTGGCGTTCCAGCATGCTGCGGTCGGCATGGCACTGGTTCTTCCCGACGGCCGCTATCAGCGCGTCAATGCCTCGTTGTGCGACATGCTCGGTTATACCGAAACCGAAATGCGCTCGATGGCGTGGCGCGACATCACGCATCCCGACGACTTGCCGGTCAGCGAAGCACTTGCCGCGCAAATCACCAATGGCAGGCGCGAAGCGTTTCAGACGGAGAAACGCTACATCCATCGTGACGGACATATCGTCAATGTGTTGCTCAGCGTGTCGCAGGTGCGCAGCGAATCGGGCCAGCTCAACTATCTGGTGAGCCAGGTCCAGGACATCTCCAAGCGCAAGCAATACGAAGACGCGTTGTTCCGCGAGCGGCAACTTGCGGAAGTCACGCTCAATTCCATCGGCGATGCAGTGATCACCACCGATATCGCGCTGAATGTCACCTCGCTCAACCCGATCGCCGAAGCGATGACAGGCTGGACCAGCACTGAAGCCAAAGGCTCACCGCTCGACGATGTTTTCCGCCTGCGCGACATCAACACGCGGCAACCGCTGGACAATCCGTTACGGCAAGCCATGCGGCGCAACGCCGTCGTTGATTTCAGCGGCAAGGCGATACTTTTGCATCGCAATGGTTTCGAAACGCCGATAGAAAACTCCGCCGCGCTGATTCACGATCATTCCGGCAATATCACCGGCGGCGTGCTGGTTTGTCATGACATCAGCGAAAACCGCACGCTGGCCTTGAAGCTGATTCAACTTGCCCAGCACGACACGCTCACCGGATTGCCCAATCGCAGCCTGCTCTACGCACGTATCGAGCAGGCGACGAACATGGCCATGCAACGCCATCGCCAATGCGCACTGCTATACATCGATCTGGATCACTTCCGCCGCATCAACGACACCCTCGGCCACGGTGTCGGCGATCAGGTTTTGCAGGCGGTCGCACATCAGATACGCAGCACGCTACGCGAAAGTGAAGACCTGGCTTTCCGTTACACCGGCGACGAATTCGTTGTACTGCTGCCGCGCGTGGACGATGCCGACGAAGCGGCCAGTTTTGCGCAAAAGCTTCTCGACGCTTGCGCGCAAACCACCGTGCCGCACCTGCCACCGCTCGACCTGCGGGCGAGCATCGGCATCAGCCTGTTCCCGCGCGACGCCATCGAACCGGATGCGCTGGTGCGCAACGCCGATTCCGCCATGTATGAAGTCAAGACGCAGGGTCGTCACGGCTACTGTTTCTATTCGCCGGAAATGAGCCAGCGCTCGGTGGCGAGTCAGCGCATCGAAAACGTCTTGCGCCACGCGCTTGCACACGGCGAACTGTCGCTGCAATACCAGCCCAAGGTCGACGCTGCGCTGGGCCATATCGTGGGCGCCGAAGCATTGCTGCGCTTGCAAGTAGAGGGCAAAGACGCCTTCTTGCCCGACCAGTTCATTCCGGTGGCCGAAGACACCGGCCTCATCGTTTCCATCGGCACCTGGGCCTTGCGCGAAGCCTGCGTGCAAGCGCGGCATTGGCAGCGCGAAGGGCGGCCCATTCCCATTTCCGTCAACGTATCGCCGCTGCAAATCCAATATGCAGGGTTCTACGAGCGCCTCGACAGCATTCTTTGCGAGACAGGGCTGGATCCCGCGCTGCTTGAACTGGAACTCACCGAACGCACAGTGATGAGCGGCGGCGACGGCACCATTCGCCTGCTTCGCCGCATCCGCCAGCGCGGCGTGCGTTTGTCGCTGGATGATTTCGGCACCGGCTACAGCAGTCTTTCCTATCTGAAACATTTCCCGGTCGACGCACTAAAGATCGATCGCGCATTTGTCCGCGATATCACGCAGGATCCGGAAACGGCCGCCATTACCAGCGCCATCATTGCGATGGCGCGCAGCCTCAACAAAGACGTGATTGCCGAAGGCGTCGAAACGGAACTTCAGAGCAGATTCCTGCGCGAAGCTGGTTGTTCGCAGATGCAGGGCTTCCTTTTCGGTGCCCCGATGAGTGCCGACGCGTTACATCAGCGCCTTGTCGAACAGGTCGCCTGACAACGCCATCGCGGTGTAGATCAAATGATCTGCTCATACATCAGGTAGTGGCATTGATCCATGCCAAGCTTCTGATACGTATCTTGCGCACGCTTGTTTTCCGTCTCGACGTACAGACGCAAACCCACGGCATCGGCGTCCGCCGCGCGCTGCGCTACTGCCGTATGCAGTGCGCGAAATACACCGCTACGCCGCGCCTCCTGCGCCACGTAAACGCTTTGAATCCACCAGAAGTCGCCGTTACGCCAGTCGCTCCACTCATACGTCACCAACAGACAGCCGGCGGGGCGCCCGTCGTGTTCGGCAATCATGTAGAAGCCTCTGCGCGAATCATCGAAGACGGCCGTAACGCCACGCGTCAGCAGGTGGATATCAAGACGCTTCTGTTCGGTTTCCCACGCCATCGCCGCATTCCACTCGGCAATAACGGCAATATCACGACGTTCGGCGTGACGGGTTGTCACTGTAGCCACGTTGCACACTCCAACTGCTGTTCACGATTTGCGTCGCGTACGCGACGCACCCAATTTCCGCGTTAACGTGTTGCGACCGACGCCCAGTGCCGCCGCCGCATGCTGACGATGATCGTTATGCGCAGCCAACGCGGCTTCCAGCAGTACGCGGTCCAGCGCCTCGCGCGCCCGCGTGTGAATATCCGCCTCGGCGTGCATCAAAGCGCGTTCGGCCCAATCGCGTAACGCATCCGTCCAGTCGCCACTCGGACCTTCGACGGATTTGCCCAGGTCGGCAGGCAAGATCTCAGTGCCCGACGCAATCACGGCAAGACGCCGGCAGAGATTTTCCAATTCACGCACGTTGCCGGGAAAATCACGCTGCGCCAACGCCTTCAGCGCAGATTTCGAAAAGCGCTTCGGCGGCAACTTGAGTTCTTGCGCAGCACTGGCGAGAAAGTGCTGCGCGAGCAACGCGATGTCGCTACGCCGCTGACGCAACGCTGGCAATTCAATGCGAACAACATCCAGGCGATGCTTCAGATCGGCGCGAAACAGTCCGGCCGCGACGCGTGCATCCAGATCCTGGTGCGTCGCCGCAACAATGCGCACGTTGCAGCGAATCAATTCACGACCGCCCACCCGGTAGAACTCGCCACCCGCGAGCACACGCAACAGCCGTGTCTGCAGAATCAATGGCATGTCGCCGATTTCGTCGAGAAAAAGCGTGCCGCCCTCGGCCTGTTCAAAGCGCCCCGCCACCCGCCGCGTCGCGCCCGTGAACGCGCCCGCTTCATGACCGAACAATTCGCTTTCCAACAACTCGCTCGGAATGGCCGCCGTGTTCAACGCCACGAACGGTTTGCCGCGGCGCGCACTTTCTTCGTGTAACGCGCGCGCTACCAACTCCTTGCCGGTGCCGGTTTCGCCGGTGACCAACACGTTCAGATCGCTGGCGGCGACGCGCCCTATCAATCGAAAAACCTCGCGCATCGGCGCGCTCTCGCCGAGCAACGCGTGCGACGGCGCAGCGGGCGCCTGCACCGGCGCATCGGCATGCGGTTTATCCGCCAGTGCACGTTGCACCGCTGCGATGGCCTGATCCAGATCGAACGGCTTCGCCAGATAATCGACCGCCCCGGCACGATACGCAGCGGCTGTTGTCGCCACATCGGTGTATGCACTCATCACGATCACCGGACCGATCTGTCGTGCATGCAGTTCGTCTACCAGCGCCAATCCGCCTTCGCCTGGCATGCGCACATCCGTGATCAACAGCGCCGGCGTCGCATCGCGCAAGGCTGCACGCACGCTTGCCGTGTCTTCGAATTCGCGCACCGTCAAACCGGCATCGCGCAATGCTTCGGCCAGCACGAAGCGCACGCCGCGATCGTCGTCGACGATCCAGATGTCCGATATGTCGGAACGATTAGCCATCGTTTTTTCCAGACGCGGCGCTGACGCGCGGCGGCAAGGGGAGATAAAGCGAGAACACGGTTTCGCCCGGGCGGCTGACGTAACGCAATTCGCCGCCGTGCTCGTGTGCAATTTCACGTGAGATAGCCAGACCCAAACCGGTGCCATCCGCGCGACCCGACACCAGCGGTTCGAACAACGTGTCGCGCAACGCTAGTGGCACGCCAGGGCCATCGTCGAGGACATCAAGCCGTAATGCACTGCGCAACATGCGGTCACCCACGCGCACGCCATGCTCGACACGGCTGCGCAACGTCAGCGTTCTGGCACCAGCCTCAATGGCGTTGCGCGCAAGATTGAGCATTACTTGCAAGAGACGGTCTGCATCGCCGTGTACATCCGGCAAACTTGGATCGTAGTCGTGCCGAAGATGGGGCGGCGAAGGTTCGGCCTGAATCAAATCGCCAAGGCGTTCAAGCAATTGATGCAAATTCACCGCACCCAGCTGCGGCGCGCCATCGTGATGCAACAAACGATTGGCCAGTGCCGCCAGGCGATCGGCTTCCGAAATCACCATGCCCGCCAAGGCCTGCATATCCGCATCGTCCAGGCGACGCTGCAGCAACTGCGCCGCGCCACGCAAACCGGCGAGCGGATTTTTCACCTCATGCGCAAACCCGCGCAGCGTGGCCGACAACGGCGAAACCGTCGGCGCAGACTCCGCCAACGCATGCACTTCCACCAGCACACTTTCGGCATCGAGCGGCTGCAACGACACATCGGCACGCAGTCCATCGCTTTGCATGCCCGACAACGCCACACCCCGACACTGCACCGTGCGTTGCTCCGCGAGGCAGCGCGCCGCCTGTTCCGCAACACGCGTATCCGGCAAAAGCCCGGCTAAAAACTGCCCCTGCGCATGCCGCAAACCCAGTCCAAGCAACTCCGCCAGCGCCGGATTGATCCACTGAACGCGCAACTGCCCATCGACCAGCGCCAGCCCAGTCGACATCTGCTCAGCCCATTGGAGGGATTGCTCTCTCATTGCACCATAGTGGGCAATGCGCCGGTTTGGTGCAATGCCAGTTGCACATCGAGCAAAACGCACCAAGTATTGTGTTGGACGGAACTCCAAAGTTTGTACCGATTGCACCAACTATGGAGTTCAACGGCTCCCATCTAGCCACCGCTCCCATCGCGCTGTTTTTGCGTATTTTTTTGCACTAAAGGCGTGAGCCGTGCCGGATATCCATCCCAGTCCGGGGCGAGATGCCGGTATTTGTTGCATATTGTACCTACTAGTATGTACAGTGTTAGGCATGGATGCGAGAGAACGTCTGATTGAGAGTGCCCAGCAATTGTTATGGGAGCGGGGCTATGTAGGTATGAGCCCCAAAGCTATTCAGGACAGAGCTTCCGCTGGGCAAGGCAGCATGTACCACCACTTTGAAAACAAAGCGGCGCTCGCTTCAACCGCGATTGCGCGGAGCGCTGAGCAACTGTACGAGGCGGCTCGGCAAGAATTCGCGCAACCTTGCTCCGCGCTAGATCGCATCGTTTCCTACCTCCATCGCGAGCGTGACGCACTGCGAGGCTGTCGCGTCGGAAGGCTGACTCAAGACCCGGAGATCATTGCGGACCCGCAACTTCGGCGACCTGTCCAGGAGATGTTCGCGAAGCTGACGCAGGAACTGGCCTCGCTCATTGTGGAAGGCCAAAGCGCCGGAGAATTTCGCACGGAGATGAATCCGGAAGATACCGCCTCGACCATTCTCGCCGTTCTCCAGGGTGCTTATGTTCTGGCGCGCGCCGCGAACTCTACTGAACCGTACGATCGCGCGATCGCGGGGGCGATCTCCCTTTTGAAGCAGCAAGGTGACGTCAAGCGCGCGCCGCGAAAGTGAGTTTTCACCACCACGTCCCCTTTTCTCTGCAGGACTGAACGGCCATGCCTTTGGCGGGCCTTTAGAGAATCTTTCGATCTTGAGCCATATGGGCGCCTTACGCGTGCTACGCATCACTTCTTACGGCCTCATCGCCATCTTGGTATTGACCATGAGCGCTGCGTGCAGCGCTGCCTCAAGTGCGAAGCCACCGATTCTTCTCAAGGTCGATCTGCGCGATGCACCGCGCAAACTCCTCCATACGACGGAGATCATTCCCGTTGCGCCTGGTCCGATGACGCTCGCCTATCCCCGATGGCTTCCGAGCGTTCACCTCGCTGGACCTATCGATCAGCAGGCTGGCTTATTTATTACCGCGCACGGGGTTGGGTCCGCCGCAGCCACGCCGATTCGCTGGGAACGCGACCCCGTGCAGCTTTACCTCTACCACATGGTGGTTCCGCAGGGTGCCAGTTCCATTGAAGTGAACTTCGACTTCATCACTGCGGCCGATGCAACATCCGGAGGAACAACCGACGCAAACATCGCGGCGCTCAATTGGAATACGGTTCTGCTGTATCCGTACCACGGACAATCCACGAAGGTGGCTTCGATTGAAATCACGCCGACCATCGTCATGCCAGCGGGTTGGCATTTCGCCTCGGCCCTTCAACCCAATGACGTATCGGCCCCGTCCGAGCTTTCAAATTCCGTCACCTTCCATACTGTCTCGCTTGAGCAGCTCATCGATTCGCCGGTCATTTCGGGGCGCTACTTTCGAGAAATCCTCTTAGCTCCGGAGATCACTCCGAAACACTATCTCGACATGGTGGCCGACACGCCGACATCGCTTCAGATCGATCAATCGCACATCGATCATCTCAGCGAACTGGTTCGTCAGGCCGGGATTCTTTTTCATAGTCGACACTACGATTCGTTCCACATGCTGGTCACGCTGTCTGATCAGATTGCGGGAGACGCTTTCGATCATCATCAGTCTCTGGACAATCGCAGACCGGCCGATTTCCTGACGAGCGAAAGGTCTCTCACGTTGTACGGGGATTTCATTTCGCACGACTTCGTCCATAGCTGGAATGGACAATATCGGCGCCCCATCAGCCTGATGACCGCCAACTATCAGATGCCCTTCATTGGCACGGATCTTTGGATCTACGAGGGGCTGACTGACTATCTTGCAGGAGTCCTCGCCGTTCGATCCGGCATCTGGACGCAGCAACAATTCCTCGATCAATGGAGTGAGAAGGCTGCCCACTTCGCCCATCGCCCTGGAAAAACCTGGCGCGATCTTCAAGACACGGCAACGATGGCACCGATCCTTTGGGCGGCCGACAGCTCCGCCTACGAAAGCTGGCGACTTGGCGGTTTCGATTTTTACGGTGAAGGCGCTTTGATTTGGCTGGAAGTCGACACCACGATTCGCAACGGAACCGGCGGCAAGAAATCGCTCGATGACTTTCTGGCCCTTTTTTACGGCAAGGGCACGGACACGGGACCCGACACGCTTCCTTTCACCGTCGAGAACCTCGTCAATGCGCTGAATGCGGTTTATCCGCACGACTGGGCGTCCTTTTTCAACGAACGTCTCCACGAGCTCACTCCAGAAGCTCCGTTGAAAGGCTTTACGCAAGGTGGCTATCGTTTGGTCTACCGAGACACACCGAATGCGTGGACCGCGCTTGCGGGCAAAAAGGATTTCGACTATTCGATCGCTATGAAGGTGCGGTCGGACGGTGTCATCACCGATGTGCTCATCGGCGGTATCGCAGATAAGGCAGGCTTTGCGTCGGGTATGAAACTTCTTTCAATCAATGGAAAGCCTTTTTCGATCGATCAGCTACAGCAAGCGATCCGCAACGCCAAAGGAGCGCCAGCCCCCATTGAGTGCGTTGTTGAGAATAACGGTGTTGCCACGACACTCACCCTTGCATATCACGGCGGAGAACAGTATCCGGCTTTGGAACGGGATGTCGGGACAAAGGATCGTCTCCTCCAAATAGCCACCCGTAGCTAGTGGCTCTCCTTCAATCGTCGCTCGTGTCGTAAATCCGTTACTGCTCCTTCTTGAACAGGTCCTGGAAGATCAGGGGTCCCCAGATCCCATCCCGCGCATGCACGAGCAGACCGCCTTCCGCGATCTTGCCGAGATTCACCGGCGCATAGCCGAGCTGCTCGACCAAGGCAACGACCGTTGCGGTCGCGCTTTCATCGTCGCTCGACAGGAATACAACCCGTCGTCCGCCGTTGACAGCCGGGTCTTCCGCGAGGACGCGGGCAGGCAGATGGTTAAACGCTTTGACCAATCGAGCGCCGGGCAGCGCCTGGGCTACGACCGAAGAGGAAGGAAGGCTGTCCAAATTGTCGAGCGTGTTCGTCACGTCGATCACGATCTTGCCCTTCCAGTTTGCCCGTACCTTCGCAACTTCTCGGTGCTGCCAGAACGGGACAGCCAGTAGCACGATGTCGGCTTCGAGCGCGTCGTTCAAGGTCATGGGAAAGATCGTCGGGCCGATCGCGTTTGCCTGCGGCGCAAGCGCTTCGGGCGGATGCCTGCTTGCGACAGCCACGTCAATGCCCTTGCGGGCGAACGCGCGAGCCAGCGCCTGACCGATCGCGCCGAAACCTACAATTGCGTAAGTCATGTTGTCATTCCGATTCGTGTTGAAGTGGATGGCCCGACGTTCACCCGCTCGGGCCTTCTCTGGTGCAAGAGCCGCCGCACGTGCTTTTCGGCGCGATATCAGATGGCCGAGAAGCCTCCGTCGACAGACAAGTCCACCCCATTCACGAAGCTCGAATCGTCGGAAGCAAGAAACAACGCGGCCGTCGCAATTTCCTCAGGACGCCCCATCTTTCCCCGCGGAATCAGAGATTCGAACATCTGCTTCGCCTCCTCGGTGAGAACCTGGTCCTGCATCGGTGTGGCGATCGGCCCCGGGCTCAGCACGTTCACCCGGATATTCCTGCCCTTCAGCTCGTTGAGCCACGTGCGTGCGAATGCGCGCAACGCCGCCTTGCTCGCCGCGTACACGCCGTAACCGGGAAAGCCTTTCACCGAAGCAACCGACCCGGTCATGAAGATCGATCCGCCATCGTTGAACAGCGGCAACGCCTTCTGCACCGCAAACAGCGTGCCGCGCGTATTGAGATCGAAGGTCGCATCGAAATGCTGCTCGGTAATCTCGCCCAGCGGCACGGCTTCGCCGATGCCGGCGCTCGCGTACAAGACGTCGATCTTGCCCTTTTCCCGCTTGACGGTATCGAACAGGCGGTCGAGGTCGTCGAGATTGGATGCGTCGCCGCGTACGCCAGTCACGTTTCGGCCAATCGACTTGACGGCTTCGTCGAGTACCTCCTGCCTCCGGCCCGTGATGAAAACGTAGGCGCCTTCTTCGACAAACCGCTTGGCGCTCGCCAGCGCCATGCCGCTCGAACCGCCCGTGATGACTGCAACTTTGCCTTCAAGCTTTCCCATGACTGCACACCTTTCGTCGCGTTGGACAGCGTCTCTGTTTCCATTGGGACAGGTGCGCTGTATCTTGTGGATCACCGATCCGTATATACGGACCACTGATCCAAATATATGGATCACTGATCCGTTTGTCAAGGCAAACCATGCGAGCCGACGCCAGAAAAAATTACAGTCATCTACTTGCCGTCGCGCGGGAGGTCGTCACCGAGCATGGTGTCGATGCGTCCATGCGAGACATTGCCCGCCGGGCCGACGTCGGCTTGGCCACGTTGCTTCGTCATTTCCCGACGCGAGAAGCCTTGTTCGAAGCGTTGCTGTGTACGAATCTGGATGCACTGACGCGGAAGGCGGGCGAACTCGAAACGTCAAAGCCGCCTGACGAAGCGCTCGTATCCTGGTTTCGCGAAGTGGTGGCATTCGTTCAAAGCTATCGCGGCGTTGTCGACTTGGTGGCGAGCGCCCACGACGACCCGGACTCCGCGCTTTACGCGTCATGCGCAACGGTGCACTCGGTGGGCGCGCAATTACTGCAACGTGCTCAGGCCGAGGGAACGGCGCGCGCCGATATGAATGGGGACGATCTGTTCGCCCTGATGTCGGCGCTGGGCTGGACGGCCGGCCAACCCGCATTCGCGCCGCGGGCCGATCATCTGTTTCACATTATCGCGAGCGCCATCCTGACAAACCCGTCGAGCGACGATGCCAAGAAGGCAGCGTGTTGAATCAGATCAGCGATCGAATAGATCAAGGGTAATGTCAGCTTGCGGAATGGCCCGCACGATCGGCGTTTGATGGGATAGCAAATACAGAAGAAGCAGAATTTTTTCAGGGCGTCTTGTCGAGTTGCGGTTTCGCCACTCGTCGTCGTCATGAATGGACCGGCTCCAAGGCACTCGCACCACTGCTCTCCTGACGACGCCCGAGTGGAGGTTTCCCATGGCAAAGCTAGTGTTCGTATTGTCACAATCCCTGGATGGCTATGTCGACCATCAGAAATTAGGGCCTCCCGGGCCATTGGTCTCTCGCCACTTCATCGAGCACGTGCGCGGCCTGACGGGTCTGGTGTACGGACGCCGTACATACGAAATCATGCGTTATTGGGATGAGGACCAGCCTAATTGGGACGCAGAGGATCACGACTTTGCGGCGCTGTGGCGAAGCCAACCGAAGTGGGTCGTGTCGCGCTCGCTGAAATCAGTCGGCCCCAACGCCATCCTTGTTGACGATGACATCGAGGCGGCAATACAGAGACTGAAGGCCGAGCACTCCGGGGAGATCGATGTCGCCGGCCCGGACCTGGCGCGAAGCCTGACCGACCTTGGTCTTATCGACGAGTATCGACTCTACCTCCGCCCCGTCGTGCTCGGTCACGGCAAGCCATTCTTCACGGGCCCGCGGCCGCCGCTGCGCTTGGTGGCCAGCGACGTAATCGGCGAGGACGTGATCAGGTTGATATACGCTCCTGCTTAATGGCGCAACGCGCCCGACGGATAACGCCGACGCATCGGGTAGGCACGTCCTGCAAAGTCTCCATCGACAGCTTCCGGACGGAAGTTACCGCCCGGAACCCCTGGAAAAACCCGCCGAAATTTACTGCCCGATATCGCGCAGCCTACGGCCGCTCATCAGGTTGCGTTCGATATGTTCAAGCGTCACACCCTTTGTCTCTGGCACCAGCCAGAATGTGAACCCGATAAAAACCAGGTTGAGCGCCGCGTACAGCCAGAATGTCTCGGTGTGACCGACGCTGTTAAGCAAAGTAAGAAAGGTGGCGCCCACGATCATGTTGGCGATCCAGTTCGTAAACGTGGAGCAGCCGATACCGAAGTCGCGGCCTTTCAGCGGCTGC
>NZ_DATHMR010000074.1:0-12308 GCF_035486915.1 Dyella sp.
ATCTTTCTGAAGCGTTGTCCTAACCGTAAAACGTCAGCTTTTTGAATTGACTCTTAGGTTAGACGCTTGCATTTATTGGACAGGTTTCCCTTCCATCGCAAGACGCCCACACAAGTCACCTGCGCACACTGTCAAAGATCGCTTCAATCCAACCTCTTGCGAGGTCGCCCCAAGGACGTTTCGTCCGGGGTGAGCCGCCCATTCTACATCTCTTCACACTTCCGTCAACACCCAAAATTTGGAAAATTATTCAGGAAGTGGGGAGCCCTTCGACAGGACGTTTCGTCGAAGGGGGTGAAATCATAGCGCTTGCGCAGGGGTGATGTGAAGGGGCAAAACACATCGAATTCCCGGAAATGGGGAATGGTAGTAACCGTGCCGTCATGAGCACGACCGCGGAAACGAGACGCCGCCAGGCTTGGCGTGGCGGCACGGGGCTCACTTTCGACGAATGCCTAAGCTGAACGCGTGGGCGAGAAACGGCAGGCCCCACCCGCTAACGTCTGTATCAGGGCTGGTTCGCCGCTTCTGGAACCGCGGAGGGCTCAGAAACGACAGATGCCAACGGCAAGAGATGATTGGCGGGCTCGTGCATCGGCACATAGCCCACGCGGTACGGAATCAACGCTTCGGGAAACAGCTTTTCCAGCGCGTCCCAATCGTCTTCAAACGGAATGAATTGCTGCATGGCAGTTCCTCGGGGATAAGGATCGCTCGAGGATCATTCCATCAGACGAAACGGCCGGCGCGCTGGCAAAATCGGGCGTTTCGCGGGCCGAGCACGGCGGATCAGTCGATTTCGATCATCTCGAAATCGTCCTTGGTGGCGCCGCAGTCCGGGCACGTCCAGGTATCGGGCACATCGCTCCAGCGCGTGCCGGGATCGATGCCCTCTTCCGGCAACCCCAGCGCTTCGTCATAAATGAAGCCGCAAACCACGCACATCCATTTGCGCAGGGTGGTGTCGGTGGAAGCTTGGTTCATGGGTGTGCGTCGCCAGATCGAGTTGAATAGGGCATTCTCGCAACTCCTTCGCCGATGCGAAAGTCGGCCTATCGGCCTACACCGTGAATTTATGACGTCCACATCTTTTTCGGATCGCGGCCTGTATGTGATTACCGACGGTCCGCGCCCCGATCTTTTCGAGGCCGTGAAACAGGCGCTGCTAGGCGGTGCGCGAGTCGTGCAATACCGCGACAAAACAGACGACACGCAGCGACGCCACGACGAAGCCGAAACGCTATTGGCGCTTTGCCGCGAACACGATGCGCCGCTGATCATCAATGACGATATTTCCCTGGCGCGCGCGGTCGGTGCCGCGGGTGTGCACCTTGGCGAAACTGATGACAGCATCGCCGAGGCACGTGTCGCGCTAGGCTCGAACGCCATTATCGGTGTGTCGTGCTACGACTCTCTCGAACGCGCGCAACACATGGCAAAACAGGGAGCAAACTATGTTGCCTTTGGCGCATTCTTTCCCTCGCCCACCAAGCCGCAGGCACGGCGGGCAAACGTCGAGCTATTGCGGCACAGCGCCGCCCTGGGCATTCCACGGGTGGCGATCGGTGGAATCACGCCGGACAATGGCGCATCCCTGATCGCAGCAGGTGCGGATTACCTGGCGGTCATTTCGGCCGTGTTTGGACGTCCAGACGTTCGCGCCGCTGCGCAACACTTCACTCAACTCTATTTCCCCGATCGAGCCGTTTCTTCATGACGAATCACGAACTGTTCCAGCGCGCCCTGCAACTGATGCCCGGTGGCGTGAATTCTCCCGTGCGCGCTTTCAAGTCCGTCGGCGGTGAACCGTTCTTCACAGCGCGCGCCGACGGCGCCTATCTTTGGGACGTGGAAGGTACGCGTTATATCGACTATGTCGGTTCGTGGGGACCAATGATTGTTGGCCATAACCATCCCAAAGTGCGCGAAGCGGTGGAACGTGCCGTGCGCGATGGTTTGTCGTTTGGCACGCCGTGCCCGGCTGAAATCACGATGGCCGAAACCATCATCGAGCTGATGCCATCGATCGACATGGTGCGAATGGTGAACTCCGGCACCGAAGCCACGATGTCTGCAATTCGACTGGCGCGTGGCGCAACCGGCCGCAGCAAGATCGTGAAATTCGAAGGCTGCTATCACGGTCACGGCGACAGCTTTCTGGTGAAAGCCGGTTCGGGCGCGCTGACATTTGGCGTGCCGACGTCCCCAGGCGTCCCCAAAGCAAACGCTGACCTCACGCTCACACTGCCGTATAACGACCTCGCCGCAGCGCAAGCGTTGTTCGCTGAGCATGGTGCCGACATTGCTGGACTCATCATCGAGCCCGTCGCCGGCAACATGAACTGCATTCCGCCGAAGGACGGCTATCTGCAGGGTTTGCGCGACTTGTGCACGCGTCACGGCGCGCTTCTCATTTTTGATGAAGTAATGACAGGTTTCCGTGTTGCACTCGGTGGCGCGCAGACGTATTACGACGTGAAGCCGGATCTGACGACCTTCGGCAAAATCATCGGCGGTGGCATGCCGGTCGGCGCTTATGGCGGACGTCGCGATTTGATGCAGCAAATCGCTCCTGCCGGCCCCATTTATCAGGCGGGTACCTTGAGCGGTAATCCGGTAGCGATGGCGGCAGGCCTGGCAATGCTGGAACTCATACAGGCACCGGGCTTCTACGATACGCTGGCTGCGCGTACACGCCTGCTGACGGATGGGCTGCAATCAGTAGCCGATGGCGAAGGCATTCCTTTCAGCACCAATCGAGTGGGTGGCATGTTTGGATTGTTCTTTACTCACGAAAAGGTCCATAGCTACGCGCAGGCGACCGCCGCCGACACCGCGCTGTTCAATCGTTTTTTCCACGGCATGCTCGAGCGCGGTGTTTACCTCGCACCGAGCGCATTCGAGGCAGGCTTTCTCTCCAGCGCGCACAGCGACGAAGACATAGCAGCCACGCTGGACGCCGCACGCGCGGCCATGCGCCAGGCTCGGGCCGGATAGCCGATATGTCGCAGCCCTCGCCATTTGCCGATCAACTCGGCCCTGCCACAACAACAGGATGGCGAGCGCGCTGGTTCCACATCATCTTCGGGCATGACGACACCGCGGGACGTCGCTTCGACGTGCTGCTGATCGTCGCCATTCTGGCAAGTATTGCCGTGGCGGTTTTCGACAGCGTGGCGCAGATCCATCTTCGCTACAGCACGTTGTTCTACGGACTTGAGTGGTTCTTCACGCTGGCTTTTACGCTCGAATATGCGATGCGCATCGTCGTGGTGGATCGCCCATGGCGATACATGCGCAGCTTCTTCGGTATCGTCGACGTGCTTGCGGTATTGCCTACGTGGTTAAGCCTGTTCGCGGCGGGAAGTCAGTATCTGCTCGTGGTGCGCGCGCTGCGCATCCTGCGTATCTTCCGAATACTCAAGCTTACCCGTTATGTTGGCGAAGCCGATCTGCTTTGGCTCACGCTGATTCGCGCCCGTCGTAAGGTGCTGATCTTTTTCAGCACCATTCTTACGCTGGTGCTGATCTTCGGTGCGTTGATGTATCTCATCGAAGGCCCGGAAGATGGCTTTACGTCGATTCCGACATCGATGTACTGGGCCATTGTGACCATGACCACGGTAGGCTTCGGCGACATCACACCGAAAACCACGCTCGGCAAATTGCTGACGTCACTGATCATTCTGATCGGCTACAGCATCATTGCCGTGCCGACCGGAATCTTCACCGCAGAACTTGCCGCCGGCATGCGCGCACGCAGGAAGTACGTACCGTGCACGCACTGCGGCCAAGCAGATCACGAAGGCGATGCGCAACATTGCAGGATTTGCGGGACAACGTTACCTGCAGAAAAAGACTGACGTGCCAGCGATTCAACTCTACCAGCTGCCGGTATTGGGCATCGACGCCCAAGGCTCGCGCGGTGGCAGATGCCCGTGCTGCAATAGCTCGATCGAAATCTGATCGGGCGAACGCACAAAAGCCATATGGCCGTCGCGCGGCGGACGATGGATGGTGTAACCCAGCGACTGCAAATGCGCGCACATTGCGTAGATGTCTTCGACACGGAAAGCGAGATGACCGAAGTTACGGGCCGAACCGTAGTCTTCTTCAGACCCCCAGTTGTGGGTCAGCTCGACTTCTGCCTCCGGACTATCGGGCGCCGCCAGATAAACCAGCGTGTACTTTCCCTCCGGCACGTCCATGCGACGCACCTGTTTCAGGCCAAGGCCTTCGCAATAGAAACGCAGCGAAGCATCGAGGTCGCGAACCCGAACCATGCTGTGCAGATATTTCATCGGAATGTCCTAAACGTTATGGCGTCAGCAAGCGCCATTATCGATTCACGAATGCATGAAGCGCAGCACGAAGCCGCGTCAGGCCATCTGCTATGTCTTTGTCGCTAATGTTCAACGGCGGAACAAAACGCAGCACATCCGGTCCGGCCTGAAGCATAAGCAGACCGTGCGCCGCTGCGAAATCCAATATGTCACCCGCCTTCCCGCGATAAGAGTCCGTCAGCACAGCGCCCAACATCAATCCGCGACCACGTACTTCCGAAAACAAACCCAGCTCGGCGCCGAGTGATGTCAGCGCCTCGCGCAACGCGGCAGACTGGCGTTCGACATTCGCGCGCACCTCGGCGGAAGACAGCTTGTGCAAGGCGACGCGTGCCACGGCAGCGGCCATCGGATTACCGCCGAACGTCGTGCCGTGTGCACCAAACTGCATGACTTGTGCAACTTTTGGGCCCGCGAGCATCGCACCGATCGGAAACCCGCATCCCAGCGCCTTGGCTAACGTCACGATGTCCGGCGTCACACCATCTTGCGAATGTGCGAACAACGTACCCGTGCGACCCATGCCACATTGGATTTCGTCCAGCACAAGCAGCGCGCCGTGCTTATCGCATAACTCTCGAACGCGCTTCAGAAAACCCGGCGCCGCGGGCAGCACACCGCCTTCGCCTTGCACCGGTTCGAGCATGACAGCGGCGACATCGCCCTGCGCGAACGCCTGTTCAAGTGCGGCGGCATCGTTGAAATCCAGATAACGAAATCCGCCGGGAAGCGGTTCGTAGCCTTCCTGATATTTCGGCTGCGCCGTCGCCGTGACCGTCGCAAGCGTTCGCCCATGGAACGAGCCACGAAACGTCACGATCACGCGCCGCTCCGGTGACCTGCCCTGCGCTGTCGCCCACTTGCGCACGAGCTTGATCGCTGCCTCGTTGGCTTCCGCACCGGAGTTGCAGAGGAACACGCGCTCCGCGAAACCCGACGCCTGCACCAATTCTTCGGCAAGATGCAGCGGCGGCTCGGTGTAGAACACGTTGCTGCTGTGCCAAAGCTTGTTCGCTTGCGCAGTCAGCGCAGCAAGCAGGTCCGGGTCCTGGTGTCCCAGCGCATTGACAGCAATACCCGCGCCGAAGTCGATGTAATCGCGACCTTCCGTATCCCACACACGCGCACCCTTGCCGTGATCAAGCACCAGATCGCGCGGCTTGTACACCGGCAACCAATAACGCTTGGCAAGATCGATGAGCGGCTGAGCAGAGGGTTCCTGCGAGGGTTGCATGCGTAACTCCAGGCGCGGCCGCAATGACCGTGCCATTGGGATGAAAGTGGGGGAAATACGCATCCTACCAGCGTGCTCTGCCGATACCAGAGCCAGCGACCATACGCTGGCGTTGTCCTGCACACGGTGACCTGTATCAACATTGCTACAGCCGCTGGAAACCGCGTCATGACGGTCCTTTAGTGCGTAAATTGCGGGCGTAGCGTGTAACAGGCTGTAACAATTTCCCTCACACCGATTCGACGAACTATTCCCGGGAAGCCGTGGTTTTCCTAGGTTCTTCGCTGATGGCACGTTGCTTGCTGTTCTTAATCCTCAAGGAAATGTAGGGGAGGCCGCTCATGGACAGCTTGCGCCATTTGGATGGCCACGCATGCCGTTGCGCTTTATTCGCGAGTGTCATGGCACTCGCGCTCGCTCCGTCGACTCGTTCGCCGATGGCGCACAAGTCGCGCAAAAAAACCAACCGAGTGAGACCGTCTTGATCCGAAATGTCGCAACCCGCCCGGCGGATCGCAATCCCACCGCACTGGACACGGCGCCGATGGAGAGTGCGTCGGGGAATCCACAAGAGGGGAATGTGATGCAGGGCACCGGCAACGGAGAGACGGCTGAACATGAAATGGATGATCTGACTGCTGGCATGACTGACTCCAGGCCACCGCAGCAGCCAACCCGAACAAGTAATCGGATAGTTGGCTGAGGACAAATGCGCCGTCGCAAGACGGCAACGAGGGCGGTAACCCGGCGACATGCCGCCGGGCACCAAGTGGAAGCCCCCTACCCGTCCCCTGCGGGTAGGGGGTCTTCCCTTCGCAAGGCCGAGTACAGAGGAGTCTTGCGACGTGTGGCTTCACATTGTTGGCCTGCTCGGGCTGGCCACGACCTGCTTGAGCCTACGTGCGTACGCGGGCGATGTGAACTTCCCCGTCAACTAGAAGATTCTGACGGAAACATGTAGCCGTCCGGATACCGCGTCTGGTGTAGCGGCGGCTCGCGGACAAAGATCATCGGCAGCCGGGCCAATGCCACAACGTTGAATCTTGGATTCACCTACGCGCTGGATCCGCACACTACGCTCGTGACGATACTCGGCATGGGCGTGACGCCAGACGCGCCGGACTCCACGCTGACATTCAAGATTCTCTACATGTCCGAAGCGTTCAGGGGCCACCAAGCGCAGGCGAGTGGCCTGCGCTTTTTTAGTGCATGTCTTCCAGTACCAGCTGATGCTTTTTGCACAGCCGGTAAATCGTGACGCGCGACACCTTCAGACGACGTGCACACTCGCTGATGTTGAATCGCGTTTCGCGCAGACATGCCACCACTGCATCGCGTTCTGCGGACGTACGCGTCAGGCCCAGACTAGAGTGCACCTGCCGGACATTGACGACTTCCTGCAAATCCAGATCGGCAATACTGATTTGCGCACCTTCTGCTACGACAGCCGCGCGCTGAACGCGATTGAGCAACTCACGCACGTTGCCAGGCCAAGAGAACTCAACCAGCGCCTTGCGCGCCAGCGCGCTGAACGTGCGTGCATGGCAGTCATGTTGCTTGCGGAATGCATCGAGAAACAACTGGGCAAGTTGCAGCACGTCTTCGGCACGCTCACGCAATGCGGGCATGCGCAGACGCAGCACGTTCAGCCGATAGTAGAGATCTTCGCGGAAACGTCCCTGCTCCACGGCTTTTTCCAGATCGATGTGCGTGGCAGCCAGCACACGCACATCGAGCTTGATGGATTGGGTGGACCCCACGCGCTCAAGCGTTCCTTCCTGCAGCAGTCGCAGCAGACTGATCTGCGCATCCGGCGGCAGATCGCCGACTTCATCGAGGAATACTGTGCCGCCCGCGGCCGCTTCGAAATGGCCGACGCGTCGCGCATTTGCGCCGGTGAACGAGCCACGTTCATGGCCAAACAATTCGGACTGCACCAAATTTGCAGGCAACGCACCGCAATTGATCGCAGCAAAAGGATGATCGCGGCGTGGCGATAACTTGTGTAAGGCGCGCGCGGCGACTTCCTTGCCGGTACCGGTCTCGCCCGTTATCAATACGGGTAAATCGACCGGCGCGTATTTGCGCAAAGCGGCAACCACGGCCATCATCGCCGGGCTTGCCCCGGTAATGCCGGGGACATCGGTGTACGCGACAGGTGCCGGCGTACCGCCGGCGAGTGTGGCGAGCGTCTCGATCAAGCGCTGCATGTCGATCGGCGATGTAAAGAAATCGATGCTTGCGCGCAGCACGCGCTCTACGTCAGCTGTTTGGACGGCCGTATCGGCAGAGAGCAATGCAAGCCACGGAAGTCGCGGCTGCTCTGCCATCAAGCGGGCCATTTCGAGCAGCGCGTCCTTATCCGCACTGCGCAAATCGGCCATTGCAACAACCATGTCGTCGCGGCGAATGCCAACGCCACCGCCGGATGTGCCCGCATCAGCGACACGTGTATGCCAACCTGCTTGCGCCAACTGCGCTCTTTCAGCGCTCGTAGGCTGTCCGAACCACACAACACAGCGGATCGATGTGTCGGTCATCGCAACGCCTCCCTCAGGATTGCTGATCTACAGCGTTACCGCATCCGTGTCGGCAACTTCCTTCCCCACCCCAACACTAGCCTGCAGTGCAACAATGTACTGCATGAATGTGATGCAGTTCACAGAATATACACCGGTTTCTCGTCGAGTGATCACTTTTTAAGCAATTAATCGACGACAAAAGCCGTTTGGTTTTGGGCGGAGTGGGGGCGATATTACGCAGGAAATAGCGGCGCGCTGATGACAGCTGCGTCGGATTTTCGTGAACCCATCAGTTCAGAAATAGGTCGGGCAACAGCGCATTACCCGGCTTGTAGGCATAAGGATCGAAGTCGCGGACACCCGCTTCACGCAGGACATCCTCGTTGATCGCGAAGTGGCCGGTGTATCCCCGGGACGGCTTGATCAACATCGCGTGCGCCGCATCGGCAACGATTTCCGGGCGGCGACAGTGCTCCGGTTTCACGCCATCGATCATGGCGATCGCCGCCGTAGCGATCACCGTGCGCGGCCACAGCGCGTTCACGGCGATACCTGACGCGGCAAGTTCCGCGCTCATGCCAAGCACGCACAAGCTCATGCCGTATTTGGCAATGGTGTAGGCCGTATGGGGTGCAAACCACTTTGGATCGAGGTTCGGTGGCGGCGCCAGCATCAGCACATGCGGATTGCTTGCTTTCCTCAAATGCGGCAGACACGCCTGCGTGACCATGAACGTGCCGCGTGAATTGACCTGATGCATCAGGTCATAGCGCTTCATCGGCGTATCTTCTGTTCCTGCCAGCCAGATCGCGCTGGCGTTGTTCACAACGATATCGATGCCACCAAAACGCTCCACGGTTTTGGCGACAGCCTCGTGCACTTCCGATTCCTCGCGGATATCCACTTTCAACGCCAGCGCCTTGCCGCCTGCCGCTTCGATCTCGGCGGCAGCGGTGTAAATGGTGCCGGGCAGCTTTGGATTTGGAACGCCGCTCTTCGCGGCGATAACCACGTTCGCACCATCGCGTGCGGCGCGCAGACCAATCGCCAGGCCAATGCCGCGCGAGGCACCGGTGATGAACAAGGTTTTGCCGACGAGAGTGCTCATTGGAATATCCATCTCACGCTTTCTGGAAGCGAGGCAGGATATCGCGCAATTCAGCCAGACGCTGCAACGGATCGGTCATTTCCAGCAATTGCTGCTGCTCTTCGGCCGCCAGCGGCAACAACTCCGCCAGTCGAAAACCGAGCCAGCTCGCATCCTCATACGACGATCGCTCAGCATGCCGCCATTGCGGCCCGATCGTTTCAATCAAACGTTCCAGGATGGTTTGCAGCAACGCAAATTCCACCGGTACTTGCTGTGCATCCTCATCCGGCCATGGCTCCACTTCACCGCGCAGCAAGCCATCCGAACGTACGCGCGTACGCACGACGCGAAAACGGCTACCACCTTCGGTGGTGATGCCGAGCAAACCATCTTCGCGATAGCTGAAGTCGGTAATGCGTGCCAGCGTGCCCACGGCGGCAGGCATCGCAGGCGCGCCCACTTCGTGGCCGTCCAGAATCTGACAGACACCGAACGATGAGCCGGTGCGCGTGCATTCACGGACGAGATCCAGATAACGCGGTTCGAAAATACGCAACTGCAGTTGACCGCCCGGAAAAAGCACGGTGTTGAGCGGAAAGAGCGGAATTTCAGTGTTAGGGAGCTGGGCAGCCATGCAGACAGTTTAACGGCACAAGACGCCACTGGACGGCCCGGCACCGCACAGGCAGAGTGTTCATGCCTATATCTATGGAGTGCCTGCAGGGATGTCCGCTTCCAACCTGGCTTCTCTCGAACCGGCCGCATCGGTGTCTGCATCGGAGTCCATCCCCTCGCCTGTCGTGCATGTGCGTGGACTGGAGAAATCGTTCAAGAAACGGCCGGTGATCCAATCGCTGGACTGGAGCGTTCCGTCCGGACGCGTGATCGGTCTGCTCGGACGCAATGGCGCGGGCAAGACAACATTGCTTCGCTGTCTGCTGGGGCTGTCGCCTATTGACGCCGGCAGCATCGAACTATTTGGCGAACCGATGCTGGAGCCCGGTGGCAAGCGCATGCATCGCATCGGTTTCGTGCCACAGACGTTCGATCTTTTCCCGTGGATGAAAGTACGCGCGTATCTGGATTTCACGGCGGCGTTTTACGAGCGCTGGAATACATCGCTGGTCGACCGCTTACTGGGCTCCTGGGAATTGGATGCGAAACAGAAGATCGGCGAACTGTCGCAGGGTCAACGGCAAAAGCTGGCGATTGTGCGGGCGATCGCACCCGATCCGGACCTGCTGGTTCTCGACGAACCGGTTGCCAGCCTCGACCCGCAGGCACGTCGTGCCTTCATGAGCGAGCTGCTGACGTTGATGCGCGCGCCCGGCAAGACGGTGATCTTTTCCACGCACATCACCGCCGATCTGGAACGCGCCGATGCCGACATCGCGCTGCTTCGCGATGGTCGCATTCAATTCATGCGGCCGCTTGCGGAACTGCGCGAGCGGCTCAAGCGTGTCGTGTTCGAGCGCAGCGAAGCCTGGAGCCAACCACCTGTTGTGGCAGGCACACTGAAATCGCACGTGCAGGATCGGCGCGCCGTGTTGCTCGTCGAAGATCCCATGGTCGAAAGTCTTCACGCACTGGCAGCGCGTGAAAATGCCTCTGTGCAAATCGAAACGCCCACGCTGGAAGATCTATTCGTGGAGCTGGCATGAAAACCTCGTGGCATATCTGGCTGCAGCTGTTTCGCCGGATGCCAGTGCTCGTGGTCATCGCCAATGCTTTATGGCTGGCCACGCTGGTGCTGGGCATCATGGCGTTAAATGGGACCAGCGGCATGGTCGCACTCGGCGCACCGCTGTTCGGGATGGGCACGTGGTTTTGGCACATGGGGCAAGGGTATAGCTTGCGCAGCCTGTGCATTCCGGAGAGCTTCCTGCTGCCCGACTTTCGGCGCCGACTGCTTCAATACGCAGCCATCGATGTCGTGCAATGGATTTTGATTCCGCTGGTATTTGCCGCCCTTTTGCACACGCCATATCTACCGCTCGTGGCGAGCATGGTGGTGCTAATCGCCGCCATTGGATTGATGATGGGCTGCAACCCCCGCGCCGGCGTATTCATCTGGCCCGCTTTTATCGTGCTTGGCTGGATGCCGGCATTGTTCGCGGAAGTCATGAAGACAGCTGTGCAATCGCCGTTGACGCCGTTGCTGATCCTGGCTGTCGCGGTGTTGATTGTTCGACTGAGTGTCACGCCACTGCTGCGCGTTGTCGATCGCGATGTGGATGCTTCCCCGCTGGAAAGCACCAGTCTTGGGCGCATGCAGACGCGCGGCATACCTGGCGAACCGCGACGCACCGGTGCATTCGGCAAACGCATCGCCGCGCTTTACGACACGACTTCGCAACGTGCCATGACACGTGCCCTGGCAAGCTACAAACGGCATCCGACGCTCACACGCCGCATGGTGCTGGTGCGCCGGCTGCTGTTGCCGCATGACAATCCTGAGGCCATCGCCTTGCGCATCGCGCTGGTGGCTGTGATGGTGATCTTTTATTTCTTCCTTGTGATGCATCGCCAACACTTCAACGCCGTGCTGATCGGTGCGTATTCGATCATGCTCAGCCTATCGCGCTTTCCGCAGCTAAATGTCGGCATGACGCGCATGCGCCCCAACATGGCGGATCTGTATCTGACGCTGGCACCGGAAACCCGCGCCGAATATCAAAAGGTCGTATCGGATGCACTGACGGTGCTTGTGCCGATCAGCATACTCACGGCACTCGTCTACACGACACTCGGCGCTCTGGTGGTACATGCAGCAGATCCATGGCGCATGTTGTTTGTGGCTGCGATCGTTTCTGCGTCGGCCAGCCTCGCTGCACTGGCTGCTCACCTGATCGGTCCGGAAGGCACCACCGGCCGCACCATCGTCAACTTCGTCATACTGTTCGGCGTGATGGGTGTTTATTGGGGCGGTTACTGGCTGGTGGACACCTTCGACTATTTCGTCGGCGGCGGCATCCTGACCGTCATCACTTTTGGATTCGGATTGAGCGCGTGGTTTACCGCGCAGCGCGAGTATCTGTTGCGACCGCCGCGCTTCGATGCACCGATTGGCTAATTAAGCCGCCTCAGGAACCGGAGAGCGCTGCGACAAAACGGCGTGG
>NZ_DATHMR010000075.1:0-4669 GCF_035486915.1 Dyella sp.
TCCTTGCGTGCAGCGGCGGCCCGAGTCCAACGTTTCACATCGTCGGTTTTGCCGAGCTGTTGTGCGAAGTCACGCAGATCAAGTTCGTAGCGATACAAAAGGCTGTTGAGGCTGACATCGGCATAGTGATGGGTGGAACCACCGAATGGACCATAGTGGGAATTGGTATCGAAACCCGATTCGCGCATGGCGCGGTCGCCACGGTAGTAGTCGGTAGTGAGGCGATAGCCGTCTACCCAGTTACCCAAGCAAACCTTCGATGCGCGCACATCGCAACTTTCATCCTTCAAATGTGCTGCTTCGGCGTCGTCAGGTTGTTCGGAGCCTTTCAACAGATAGCCGGGATTTTGGGATGGGTGCGCAATCAGCCATTTGATCACACCCTTGTAGAAAGAGCTGTCCTGCGCCTCGAGCACCGGGCCGCTGCCAAGATCGTAGTAGCGTGCAAGACCTGTGTTACCCGCCTGATGTTCCGGACGCGTCCATATTTCGTAGTTGCGCACGGCCAATGGATAAGCGTGTTCCAGCCATGCGCGTTTCTCCGCGTCGCCATGGAAACTTGCCGGATCGTGCATAACGGCAGCCATCATCGCACTGAGAAACGGCGGCTGCGAACGACTCAGGTAATAGGTGCGGTTGGCATTGAGTACGCCGCCGTAGTACTGCACTTCGAACAGTGCGTTGTCGGTCATGTCACGCGCCAGATCGGTGCGGTGATCGGCGATCAGTCCCAACAAGATGAAATAACTATCCCACCCGTACATCTCGTTGAAGAAGCCGCCCGGCACGATATAAGGGTGCGGCAGATAAAGCAGTCCCTGTGCGGGAAGCTTCGTCGCATCGACGTCGCCAAGTCGATGGATGACGGATGGCAGCGTCTGTATGTCGACGTTACAGCGTTTCTGCACATCGGTTACGTCTGCGGGTATCGGAAATTGCGCGGGAACGTACAGTACCGGTCGTGTCGCCACTTTAGTGTCGACCAATGACGCGCAATCGCTCATCGAGCGCGTCAGCGTTGTCCACGCCTGATCGATGTAGGCGCGCGTTTTTGCAGGATCGGGCTGAGCGGCCGATGCAGTGGATGTCAGCATGATGCTGACCAATAGCGCCGCCGCGCGTGATCGAAAGGATGTTGCATGGGTTGTGCGACTCTCAATGGATGTGAAGCGTCGGGTCGTTTTCATGGGAATCCCTCATCTGGTGTGGTCGACATATCCGTGTGTCGCACGTCGATCCTGTCTTGCGGTTCTTCAAAGCACAGTACGCGTCAGTGATGCATTGCCTTGCGCATCGCGTTTGACGGTGATGTCGTAGAGCTGGTTACGAAAGCGGATGTGCTTGAGCGTGAAGGATGACCACTGCGATGGAAGCATGGGTGGGTAAACCTGCTGAAGACCCTGTTCTTCAATGCGCAGTCCGGTAAAGCCGTAGACGATGTTCTGAATAAGGCCGCCGCTCGCCGTCGCGAAATAACCGGTGTTGTTCGTTGCGGTTTCTGTGCGCACATTAAAAGGCGCTTTCAGTACATGCGCGGTGACGTTGTGTTCGAACCACTCGGTTGCGCCATGCGCATCGCCCGCCGTCGCTGCGGCGATGGACATCGGCGCAAGCCCCATGCTGTTCGGATCGCGATGCGACCGTTCGATAGGAGCGATCGCATATGCATAGTCGCGGCGACGCACGTCGGCATTCATCGGGACATCCAGCGACGGATAGGAAAGCATCGGCAGGGAACTGCCACCCCACGAATCGATATCGTGCGCAACGGATGGATCAAAATCCAGGTGATGACCTTCCGCGCTGTCATAAGGAATGTAAAGCCCCTTCGCTACGGTAGCCCAACGTGAATCCGGTTTATCTCCGACGACCGCGGCAGCTTGCATTGCAATGTCGAGTGCTTTGCGGGCGGATGCGTTGGTGAAGGTATCGTTCGGGACGTCGTTGTAGTCCTCATCGACCGAGGTGACGTGCTGAATCTCGTAGCGCTGCTTTGCAGGTACATAGGTCGCACGACTCGCCCAGAAGTCGGCCACCGCGCGGATGACGGGCCAGCCATGATGAACAAGCCAGTCGCGGTCGTGTGTGGCGAGGTAGTACTGCCACTGCGCAATGGCGATATCGGCGTTTACGTGAATCTCGCGTTCGTCGAGTATCCAGGCGAAATGCGGGGTCTGCGAACTTCCATTGTCCGGATCGGCCTCCCACGGGTACATCGCGCCACGCCATCCGCGTTCGCTTGCGCGTTCTTCCGCCTGCTGCAGCGAATTGGCGCGAAACATCACCAGCGATTTTGCGCGTTCGGGATGCAGCAGGAGCAGCGCCGGGAACACCCACGAATCGCTATCCCAAAAAATATGTCCGGTGTAACCGGGCGTCAGCCCGCATGCGCCAATCGGCCATGCAGTGTCGGGCGTCGAATTGGAAATGAGGTAGTAAAGATCGGAATGAACGATTTGTTGCGCTTTCGGATCGCCATCGATGGTGATATCCGACTGCCACAACGCATGCCATGCATTTTGGTGATCCGTTAGCAGGCGATCGAATCCATCTGTTCGAGCGCTCCTCGCCAATGCCAAATCCTGCCTGGCATCGCCGCCCCAGTTGTCACGCGATGCGGCTACGTATTTAGTGAAGGTATACGTGTTGCCCTTGCGCACATCCATCTGGACATCGAGGGCCAAACGGTAGCCGTCCTTATAAAGCTTGATCTCATGTGCGCGAACACCTTGCGGCAACGCTACCGCAACGGCTTCAGCCATTGTGGCGCCTTGCTCGGCTTTGCCGTCCAGCCATAGCGTCAACGCACGCGTATCGCCCTCGGCGTTCAGTACGTGCGTGTCGCCGTGATACCAAAGCGGCGCTCGGTCAGGCGTCGCGGGCGGCATCGGCTGCAGTTTCAGATTGTTTGCCGCCACCGCTTCCTGCATTTGATCCCCTGTCAATTCCGCAAGCGGAAAGCGGGGCTCGTGCGGCGCCCAAAGATTCAACGCGAAAGACAGATCCACCGTACCGTCGAAATCGGGCGTGATCGTCAATTGATTGACCGCGAGATGCGGTGACGCCTGACTGACGAATGTCGTCACGTGAATATCAGTGGACTTCTCGCCATCGACGTAGTGGTAGCGTGTGGTGAGCACGCCGTTATACATGTCCAGCGTCTGCTGATAGTTCTGGAATCGTGACGCGTCGATGTCGACCTGATTGAGCCAGAACTGCCCTGCATGCGACGGACCGGTGCTGTAGTCGATCTCGCTCCATCCCGGCATGGCGGCAGGGCGTGAGACATCGCCTTTTGCGTAATCCATGAAAGCAACCATGTAGGCAAGGTTGCCTGCGGTGCCACGCACGTCCGTCATGGTGGAAAAGTAACCGTTCGCCAGTTGACCCGGAAAATACGAATCGAAATCCTTCGATGTGGCGGTGAGCAGAAAGCTTGGATCGCTCGCGATGCACATCGGGCTGGCGACCAGCGTCAAGCATGCAAGCATGAGACACAGCGCCTTCATGCCTACGGTTCCGGCACCACGTCGAAGGCCACCGTCAGCCGGGTCTTCTCGCTATGGAAGGGCACGGTCCCGTGCCAGAAATACGAGGGGAACAGCACCAGCTTGCCTGGCTCGGGACGCACCACGCGTTGGGCGTGCAAGGGTGGCTCGGTTGCGATGCTCGGTTCGCCGAATGCGAGGCACCCATCCTGTGTGGATGCTTGCGCCATGCCATCGGGCAAGTCGACGTAGAACGCGGAGGAAATCCAGCCGCGCGGGTGCACGTGACTGGCGTGGTAGCCCGCACTGCGCAAGCGCACCGACCAACCGCCGTTGAATCGATACGCTCCGCGATTACGACGGCGCAGAGCATCGGTGCCGTTGCCGATGAACGCCATGTAGTTGCGGATCGGTGCATCGAGGGCTTTGAACAAAGCCTGGATGACCGGGTCTGCTTCGCGTGTAAGATCGCCCGTGGTTTCCGTGCCATGGCGCAGCGATTGGAACAGCAGCGGGTGACCGCGTGGATTGTGCAGACGTTCGAGGCTTTGCGTCAGGTCGCTGAGGAAACTGGGTAGATCCGGCCATGGCGACGGCGCTTGCAGCAGATACGGGCGAACCAGTTGGTCGTAATCGCAATACGCGTCGTAGCGCGGGTCACCGAGTAGTCGCCACGCGGTGGTTTGCAGAGCGACCAAGTATTGATCATCGGGTGAGCCGGACAGCAGCGCTTCGCAATAGCTGAGCGCCCTGCGTGCATCGCCGGTCCCTAACAAGGCGGCGGCCAGCAGGTTTCGCGGTGCGGTCGCGGTGGGCGATCGTTGCAGCGCACGCTCTGCCAACGCGAGTGCGGTCGCCGGATCGAATTCCAGCGCAGCAAGCCCGGCGCGTACCAGCAGAGCCGGTGTGGCTTGTGCGCGCGCTACCGAGTCTGCAAGACACGCGTAAGCACCGCGTGCGTCACCCGCACCCTGCAAAATGGCGGCCTTCGCGGCGAGCAGTGCTTCGTCGCCCTGAAATGCCTGCAGGGCTTGATCGAGCACCGCAGTGGTCTGTGCGCTGTCGCCCGTGCGCATCCATACCAGCCGAGCAAGATGATTTTGCGCGTCGATATGACGCGGTTCCTGTCGCAGGCATTCGCGCAGGGAAGTTTCCGCACGTTCGAACTCGCCCAGTGCAAT
>NZ_DATHMR010000076.1:0-32121 GCF_035486915.1 Dyella sp.
GAAGTGGCGATCGAACTGCAGCGCTTTGCGGTGGAAGTGATCGCGGTGGATCGTTATGCGAACGCGCCCGCCATGCAGGTGGCGCATCGCAGTCACGTCATCGATATGCTGGACGTCGCGGCCCTGCGCGCCTTGATAGAGCAGGAAAATCCCGATCTCGTCGTTCCTGAAATCGAAGCGATTCACACGCCAACGTTGGTGGAACTGGAAAAAAAGGGGTTGAAGGTCGTTCCGACCGCGCGCGCCACCTGGCTGACCATGAATCGCGAAGGCATTCGTCGGCTCGCCGCGGAAGAACTTCGTCTGCCAACGTCGCCCTATCGCTTCTGCGACAACGAAGCGGACTATCGCGATGCCGTGGCGGCCATCGGTTTTCCGTTTGTGATCAAGCCCGTCATGAGTTCGTCGGGCAAGGGACAAAGCATCGTGCGTGATGCGTCCGGCGTACAGCACGCCTGGGACTACGCGCAATCGGGCGGCCGCGCAGGCAAAGGCAAGGTGATCGTCGAAGGCTTTGTTCCGTTCGATTATGAAATCACCTTGCTCACCGTGCGTCACAAAGCGGGCACCAGCTTCTGCGCTCCGATCGGTCATCGTCAGGAAGATGGCGACTACCGCGAATCGTGGCAGCCGCAGCCGATGAGCCCTGTCGCGCTGGCCGAGGCAGAGCGGCAGGCCGAGGCGATCACCAGCGCACTGGGTGGCTGGGGTGTCTTTGGCGTCGAGTTCTTTGTGAAAGGCGACAACGTGATTTTTTCCGAAGTCAGTCCGCGTCCGCACGACACCGGTCTGGTCACGCTGATCTCCCAAGATATCTCCGAGTTCGCACTACATGCGCGAGCGATTTTGGGCTTGCCGATTCCCATCATTCGTCAGAACGGTGCGTCGGCATCTTGCGCCGTGCTCGTGGAAGGCGAAGGGCGTGCGCCGCGTTATCACGGCGTTGCCGATGCCCTGGCCGAAATGGATACCCAACTGCGTATTTTCGGCAAGCCCGAGGTGAAAGGCCGCCGTCGCATGGCGGTAACGTTGGCGCGCGATACCGATATCGAAGCGGCGAAAGCCAAGGCCATCCGTGCCGCCAAAGTCATTCGCACGGAGTTGTAGAGCACGCAGTTGTAGAATCCGAGCGCTACCTGCGGCACCGACGCCGCGCACATATCAAGACCATAACGGCGACAGCCGTTGCCGAACGGAGAACGGGGATGGAATCGACAGGTTTTGCACATTGGTTGGTTGTGCTGGTGGAAACCTTCGCACTCTTATTCGTGCTGCTACTGGTGGTCGTGATTCTGGTCGTGATGGTGGTCTGGGTGCTCGACCGCAATCAGACGCACAACTCGGTGCTGCGCAACTATCCGGTGATCGGTCACTTCCGTTACTGGTTCCTGCATCTGGGTGAATTCTTCCGACAGTATCTTTATTCCAGCGATCGCGAAGAGCTGCCCTTCAATCGCGCGCAACGCATGTGGGTGTATCGCGCGGCGAAGAATTCGGAAAACACCAATTCGTTCGGTTCCACGCGCGATTTGCGCGGAGAGGGCGTGCCGTTCTTCGTCAACGCGGCTTTTCCATCATTGGGCGATCATCACGTCGATCCTAAACCGGTGCGTATCGGCCCGTATTCGCGCGAACCCTATGACCACGCATCGTTCTTCAATATTTCCGCGATGAGCTTCGGCGCACTGTCTGCGCCTGCCGTGCGTGCGCTGTCTATCGGAGCGAAGAAGGCCGGCATCTGGATGGATACGGGCGAGGGCGGTTTGGCCCCGTATCACCTGGAGGGCGGTTGCGACATCGTGTTCGAGATCGGCACTGCGAAGTACGGCGTGCGCACGCCGGATGGCAAGCTCGATGATCAGAAGCTGCTGGCGATCTGCACGCATAAGCAGGTGAAGATGGTCAGCATCAAGCTTGGGCAAGGCGCCAAGCCGGGCATGGGCGGCTTATTGCCCGCGGCGAAAGTAACGCCGGAAATTGCTGAAATTCGTGGTATTCCAGTCGGCAAGGATTCGCAAAGCCCCAATCGCCATCTGGATATCGGCAATGTTTCCCAATTGATGGACTCCATCAACCATATTCGCGATCTCACCGGCAAACCCACGGGCTTCAAAGCGGTGTTCGGCGACATGGGATGGATCGACGAGCTGTGCGATGAGATTTACAAGCGTGGCATCGAAAGCGCACCGGATTTCATCATCGTGGACGGTTCGGAAGGCGGCACGGGCGCGGCGCCGCAAACATTGATGGAAGGTGTGGGCTTGCCCTTGCATGAAGCGCTGCCCGGGTTGGTGGATACGTTAACCGTCAAAGGCCTGCGCGACCGCATCAAGGTCATCTGCTCGGGCAAGTGCATCACCGCTTACGATGTCGCGTGGGCGTTGTCGATGGGCGCCGACTTCGTCAATTCAGCGCGCGGTTTCATGCTCGCGCTGGGTTGCATTCAGTCGCTGCAGTGCAGCCGCAATACGTGCCCGACTGGTATTACGACACAGAATCCTCGCCTGCAACGCGGTTTGGTTGTGACCGACAAGAGCGAGCGTGTTGCGCATTACGCGAAAAACGTGATGCACGAAGTCGGCATCATCGCGCATAGCTGCGGTGTGGACGATCCGCGCGAACTGGATCGCACGCATTGTCGTATCGTCGGCGATGACGGTATTTCCGTGCCGCTTATCAAGTTGTTCCCGTATGCGAGGGCGCCGGAACGACAGAAGGCTAGCGAATTGCCGTAATCCCGTATTGGCGCAGATCAGCGGCGCAGATCTGTCCAGCCTTCCGTCGTGCGCACCTGCAGCGGCTGGAAGCGCTTCTTGTAATCCATCTTGGGATGGCCATCGATCCAGAAGCCAAGGTAAACCCAGGGGATGCCACGGCGTCGCGCCAACTCGACTTGCTGCAGGATCGCAAACGTACCCAGCCCACGGTCTTGTTCGTCCGGGTCATAGAACGTATAGACCGCGGAAATGCCCGCGTTGCACACATCGGTCACTGCGACGCCAATGAGGCGATCGGCCAGATGCATCTCTAGAAAAACGGTCGGACTCCATGGCGCGGTGAGAAAGCGTCGAAAGTCGCTCGCTTCCGCCTCGTCCATACCGCCGCCAGGATGGCGCGCGCGCAGATAGCGCGAATAGAGCACGTGGCGTTCGCTGTTATAGCCGGCCATGCGTTCGCTCACGGTGACGTCGGCGTTGCGTTTCAGACAGCGACGTTGCGAGCGATCGGGTTTGAAGCGCGCCACATCGATGCGGCAGGGCGTGCACGCATGACAATTGGGGCAATGCGGAAAATAAAGATGACCGCCCGCACGACGAAAACCGTGATCCAGCGCCGCGCCGTACAACCGATCCAACTGCGGTGCAGCCGGATCGATCACGAGGTTCTGTGCCGTGCGCCCGGCAAAATAACCGCAGGTGTGCGGCAGAGTTTGGAATAGTCGGACGTGATCGGAGCGCATGACCCGATTCTATGACCGCTGGCGGCCGCCGTGGCAAGCGTTTTCAGGCAGAAAAACGATTTTAGAGTCGCTACGTTTTGTTAGCGACGCTTAGATGACATGCAGGTAACGCAGAGCCAACACCATGAACACGCCCAGGATGGCCAGCAGAACGATGCGCCTGACCCGCGTAACCGTATGTTCCCGGCGGACATACACCGTGCCGGGATCGCGCTCGGCCCGCAATTCTTCGCCGTGGCGGACGATCGACTCGATGCCCAGCTGGCGGAGCAGCTCGCGCGCTTTCGTGTAGTCGTCCGCGCGGCTGACCCATACCTGTGGCCAGCTGTCGCGGTTTTCCCTGCGCTGTTGATAGCTAAAGCGCTGATAGCTCGGCCGGTTCCAGTTGGAACGGTTGGTGATGGTGGTCTCGACACCGTTTTCGCTCATAAAGGCGACGACGCGGTCGATGTTTTCCTGACGCGGGGAGGTGTAGAGCAGGCGCATGCGATAAGTCTAATCAATCGCCACGCAGGCGGATTAACCCTTCCTGCGCAGTCGACGCCACCAGCCGGCCGTCCCGGCTGAAGATCTGCCCGCGGGCTAGGCCGCGGGAGCCCTGCGCGGTCGGGCTGTCGAAGGAGTAAAGCAGCCAGTCGTCGACACGGAAGGGGCGATGGAACCACAACGCATGGTCAAGGCTCGCCATCTGGATGTTGTGGGTGAGGTAGGAAATACCGTGCGGCAGCGTGGCAGTGCCGATCAGGTGGAAATCCGATGCGTAGGCCAGCAACGCGCGGTGCAGGCTCGGCGAATCGCCGATCGGCGAGGTGAGGCGGAACCAGATGTGCTGGATGGGCGGACGTTTGGCCGGGTGCAGTTCGTCCCGTGGCCAAACCTGGCGAAATTCGAACGGACCGTCGCTACCCAACCAGCGCTGCAATTTCACCGGCAACCGTGCCAGTTCCTTTGGCGGAACGCGGTGCATCGGCTCCAGATCCTCCGGCGCGGGCACTTCCGGCATGCTGGACTGATGCTCGACGCCTTTCTCGGGGATCTGGAACGACACCGCGCCGTTCAAGATGGGTTGGCCGTGCTGAATCGCCACGACCCGGCGGGACGAGAACGAGCCGCCGTCACGCGCACGCTCCACGCTGTAGACGATGGGTGCGTCGATATCGCCCGCGCGCAGGAAATAAGCGTGCAGCGAATGCGCCTCGCGTGAGTCGTCGACCGTCTGCTGTGCGGCCGACAGCGCCTGGCCAAGCACTTGGCCGCCGAACACGAAGCGCGTGCCGATGTCCCGGCTCTGGCCGCGAAAAAGATTGTCTTCCAGCCGTTCGAGCTGCAACAGCTCGACCAGTTCGTTGACGTGTGCTTCCCGCATGGCGGTGGCCCGTGGCGTAAAAAGTAGCCCGCGATTATAGCGGTGCGGCGGTGGCTAATGGCTTGCGCCGATGCGTTTCAAACCGCTGCCCGCAAGTACCTCGGCCCACGGGAACAGTGGACCGGGGTCGAGCTTGCGCGGCACTTCCTTGGTCGGATCGTCGCTTGCCGCCACCCGGGCGACGTCCAGATCCTCATGACCGGCGATCTCATCCAGGTTTGGATAGTCCGCTCGAAGCTGCGCCAGCAGCGCTCGCAGCGAGGCGATCTGCGCGGCAGTGTAGGGTTCCGTCATGGTTTGCTGGTGGGAATCGAACCAGTGCGGATAGCGGCCGCGGTTCACCAACTCGATGCCGATGGATTGCGGGTTATATCCGCGCACATGATGGGCGATGCGGGTACCGGGCGCGTATAGGTAAACCGAGCCGTCACGGTCGATGTAATAGTGGCCGCTGTTGCCGGTGCCGTCGTCGTACAACACCTTCTCGCCGTACTCGCGGGCTGTCGCAAGGTCCGGCAGTTCCGTGCAATGAATCACCACTAGCGTGACCGCACTGGCAGGACGTTCGGGCAATTTTGCGACGTAGGGCAGCGGCTGGTCGTGAATGGTCAGCATCGGCATGACGGCAGTCTCGCATGGGCGGGGCTATCATGCGCGTCCTGTTTGGCACGTTTATGGAGAGGGTTATGCCCGGACACGTCATTCTTTCCCATGGTTCGGACTCGGGCCCGGACGCTACCAAGGTCAGCGCGCTGGCCAAGGTTGCCGAGGCGATGGGATGGACCAGTGAACGCCCCGACTATCGCCAGGACGATGCGCTCGGACACGCCGGATGCATCGCGCCGCGTGTCGCACGCTTGCACGAACGCATCGCCGCAAGCAGCGCCCAACCGGTGTTGGTGGGTTCGAGCATGGGGTCCTTCGTTTCGGGTCTTGCGTCGCTGGAGTTGCCTGTTGCGGGGTTGTTCCTGCTCGCTACACCGGCCACGATTCCCGGTAGCGACTTTGCATTCGATGTGCGGCTGGACGTGCCCACATTGCTCGTTCACGGCTGGCAGGACGATGTCTGTCCGCTGGATGACATTTACGAATTCGCCATGCGCCGTTCATTGCCGTTGCTGGTGCTGGACGATGACCATCGTCTGAGTGCACACGTCGAGGCGATTGCGCGTCAATTCGGTCTCTTTCTGGAACAACTGGCAGCGCGCACTTGAGCGATTACTTTGCAACGTGTCCCAAGGGACTGGAATATCTGCTGCGCGATGAACTGATCGCGCTTGGCGCTACCGACGTGCACGAAGCGCTGGCCGGCGTGCGTTTTTCAGGCGACCTGGAAACTGCGTATCGCGCCTGTCTGTGGTCGCGTCTGGCTAGCCGCATCCTGGTGCCTATTGCTGAATTCGATGCTGCGTCGGACGAGGCGCTGTACGCGGGCGTGCAATCCGTCGATTGGTCGAACCATCTGGCGCCGCACGCCACCTTGGCGGTGGATGCCAACACGTCTCAAAGCAAGATGGCGCATAGCCAGTTTCTTGCGCAGCGTGTCAAAGACGCCGTGGTAGATCAATTCCGTGAACGCGGACAGGAACGTCCCGCGGTCGATACGGAAGAGCCGGATGTGCGCATCAATCTTCGGCTGCGGCGCGATCGTGCGACCTTGTCGATCGATCTTGCCGGTGCGCCATTGCATCGCCGCGGGTGGCGCGAGCAGCAGGGCGAAGCGCCGCTCAAGGAAAACCTCGCCGCAGCGATGTTGCTCCGTGCCGGCTGGCCGCAAATTTACGCGCAAGGCGGCGCATTGCTCGATCCGATGTGTGGATCGGGCACGTTGTTGATCGAAGGTGCATTGATGGCAGCGGACGTTGCGCCGGGATTGCGCCGCGACTATTACGGCTTCCTCGGCTGGAAGCAGCACGACATTCCGCTGTGGCGCGGTTTGCTGGACGAGGCGCGCAAGCGCGCCGAAGCCGGGCTGCCCGCGCTGCGCAGTTGCTTCTTCGGTTCCGATACCGATTCGCGCATGGTGCAGACGGCCAAGCGCAACGCGCAGGAAGCCGGCGTCGCTGGCTTTTTTACGCTGGATCGCCACGATGCACTGCATGTCGCGCCGCCTCCGGGCGTCACCAGCGGCCTGGTGATCACCAACCCGCCGTACGGCGAACGACTGGGCGATCGCGAAAGCATGCCCAAGCTTTACCGCATGCTTGGCGAAACACTGCGCGATCGCTTCACGGGATGGCGCGCGGCCATACTCGCCGGTGACGCGGAACTTGGCCGTGCGACAACGCTTCGTCCCGAAAAGAAATATGCGCTCTACAACGGCGCACTGGAAACCGTACTGCTGATCTTCGAGTTGCATCCGCGTGATGAAACGCCGCGCGAGAGACCGCCGCTTTCCACCGGCGCGCAGATGCTGAAGAACCGGCTGGAAAAGAATGTTCGCCATTTGCGCAAACGGCTGGAACGCGAAGGCATCCATGCGTGGCGTGCGTACGATCAGGATCTGCCTGAATACGCCGCCGCAATCGATGTCTACACCGACATTTCCAACACGACGCATTTGCACATCCAGGAATATCGCGCACCCGCCGATGTGCCTACCGATGTCAGCCAAACCCGCGTGCGCGAGATCGCACGCGTTGCCGGTGAAATTTTCGAAACGCCGCGCTCACGCATCGCCCTGAAGACGCGCGAACGTGGCAAGGGCGGCTCCAAATACGGTCAATTCGACCAGCGTGGCGAATTCATCGAAGTGGAAGAGGGCGGCCTGACGTTCCTGGTCAATCTTTACGATTATCTGGATACAGGCCTTTTTCTCGATCACCGTTTGGTGCGTGCAAAGCTGCGCGAGTTGGCCAAAGGACGCCGTTTCCTCAACCTGTTCGCCTATACCGCCACGGCCAGCGTCTACGCCGCCGCGGGTGGTGCGCGTGACACAACCAGCGTGGATCTCTCGGGCACGTATTTGGATTGGGCGTCGCGCAATCTCGCACGCAATGGATTCACCGGGACGAAACATCGCCTGATGCAATCGGATGCGGCGAGTTTTCTGCGGGGCTCACGCGACCATTACGGCCTGATCTATGTCGATCCGCCGACCTTTTCCAATTCCAAGCGCGCCGACGATTTCGATGTGCAGCGCGATCACGCCGCACTGCTGTTGGCATGCGCGGATCGTCTTACTGGCGATGGCGTTATCGTGTTTTCGAACAATTTTCGCCGCTTCACGCTCGACCGGGAGGCACTCGAAGATCGCCTGACCATCGAGAACTGGGGCGCTGCCAGCATTCCCTTCGATTTCTCGCGCCGGGCCAACATTCACGACTGCTGGCTGCTGCGGTTGAAAGCAGCTGAGGGCGGGGTAAATCCGTGGGCAAATGTGAATGTAAAGAAATGAAACGCTTCAGTACAGATTAAGCGCCTGGGATCGAACATTACTTCCATCTTGACGGAGGTGTGTCATGTTCAAACGTAATGTCGGCAAGTTCGTAGCGATCGGTCTGGCTCTCGCCACTGCCGCGGCTGTGCCGGTAGGCGCATCTGCAGCCCCCTGGGGTTGGCACGGTGGTGGTGGGTACCGCGGTGGTTACTACCATGGCGGCTGCTGCTACCGCGGTGGTGGTTATTGGTACGGCGGTCGTTGGATCGCCGGTGCAGTGGTCGGTGGTCTGGTGGCCGGTGCAGTGATCAGCGCGACGGCTCCGCCCCCGTACTACTACGGGCCGCCGGCGGTCGTGTACGGCCCTGGTTACTATGCTCCAGGCACAGTGGTTTACAGCGCCCCGCCTCCGCCCCCGGTGACGGTGGTTGCACCCGACCCGTACCAGACTCGCTATGTCGGCCCTGCTCAATAATTGATCAGCGGCTGATTCATCCAAGCAGTCCCAAAGAGCCCGGCCACGCCGGGCTCTTTTTTTGTGCACTGCAGTTTGCACTCCGACGGGGTCTGGGGGTTAAGTGTGCTTTCGCCATGCGGGGTTGATTGCACATTTATCGTCCCCAAGCTTGTGTATCGAGTACAACGCAGCGCCACGAAGATGAGGGGTCCTCATGACACCGCTTCATTGCTGTATCGCCACGCAACGATCGGTTGAGTCACGGTCACGACGATCCCGCACCATGTGCACGTCACGCTCTGTGAACGAGCAGTGCGGCATGGTTGCAGACATGCCTCTTCGCTGATCCGCCTCCCCCTAGGGTGTATCGCAGCAACTCCATTCGCATCCCAATTGCGTCATGAACTCTCCCACATTAGCAGTCCACACTGAGGACGTTCTTGCGCGTTTCATGCGCATCCGTCGTCAAACCCTCGCGCTGACCAACGGGCTTGCACCTGAAGATATGCAGGTGCAATCGATGCCCGATGCTAGTCCCAGCAAATGGCATCTCGCGCATACCACATGGTTCTTCGAGCAGTTCGTGCTCGGGAACGATGCGTCGTATCAATCGCCCAATCCGGCGTGGTATTACCTGTTCAATTCGTATTACGAATCGGTAGGCCCGATGCATGCGCGACCGCAGCGCGGATTGTTGTCGCGACCCACCGTGGACGAAATTCGCGATTACCGTGCTCGCATCGACGAGGCGGTGGGTGAATTGATCTCGCGCGGCATCGATGCCGAGCTCGCGTCGCGTATCGAACTCGGATTGCATCACGAGCAGCAGCATCAGGAGTTGCTGCTGACCGACCTGAAGCATGCGTTCTGGAGCAATCCGTTGCGGCCCGCCTATCGCGATGTCGTAACCGGTACATCGGCCAGCCCATCGACGCCGATGCGCTTTGCTGCCGGAAGGGAGGGCGGGGTCGATATCGGTCATCAAGGCAACCGCTTCGCTTACGACAACGAAACGCCACGACATCGCACGTGGCTGTCGCCCCACACGCTCGCCAATCGTCTTGTAACAAACAGCGAATATCTTGCGTTCGTGCGCGACGGTGGCTATCGCGAAGCAGGTTTATGGCTATCCGACGGATGGGCCATCGTGCAGCGCGAAGCTTGGCAGCGACCGTTGTATTGGCAGGAAGATTTGTCGAGTGAATTCACGCTCATGGGCATTCGCGAGCTGGAACCCAATGCGCCGGTTTGCCACCTGAGCTACTTCGAAGCCGATGCGTTTGCACGCTGGGCTGGCGCGCGGTTGCCCACGGAAGCCGAATGGGAAGACGCTGCCGCAGGCCTCAAGACCACCGGTAATTTTCTGGAAAGCCATCGCTTTCATCCGATCGCGGCATCGCACGGTGATGGTCTGCAACAGATGTATGGAGATGTCTGGGAATGGACTGCGTCGCCGTATGTCAGTTATCCCGGTTTTAAGCCTTTGCCCGGTGCGCTGGGTGAATACAACGGAAAGTTCATGAACGGACAGTGGGTGTTGCGCGGCGGTTCTTGCGTGACGCCGAACGAACACATTCGTGTCAGTTACCGAAATTTCTTTCCGCCCCACGCTCGCTGGCAATTTGCGGGCATTCGTTTGGGACACGACCGATGAGCGTTCAAGTGTTTGCACTGCGGGACGAACAGCGCCCGCCCGATAACGAGCTGTTGCAGGTTGTCCAGCGCGGGCTGCGTGCGCAGCCCAAACGTTTGCCTTCCTGGCTGTTCTACGACGAAAAAGGCTCGGAACTTTTCGAGCAGATTTGCGAGCAGCCGGAGTACTACCTGACTCGCGCGGAGATAGCGCTGCTGCGTGAACATGCAAGCGACATCGCCGACGTGCTTGGGCCCGACGTTAGACTCGTCGAATACGGCAGCGGGCACGCGATCAAAACGCGCCTGTTGCTGGAACATCTGCAGACACCTGTCTCTTGGGTGCCGATAGAAATCTCCTCCGAACCGTTGCGAATCAGCGTGCACAACGTGGAGCGGATTTTTCCGCAGCTACCTATTCAACCGCTATCGACCGACTTCACGCGCCCCCTGCGCTTGCCTGTGCCTCCGCGCATGCCGCGTCGCACGGTGATCTACTTCCCCGGTTCCACCATCGGTAATTTCGAAGAGCGCGAAGCAGCGCAATTGCTGCGCAAGATGCGCAGTGAGATGGGCGATAACGGCGGCATTCTCGTCGGCGCCGATCTCAAGAAAGAGAAGGCAGTCATCGAAGCGGCCTACAACGATGCCGCGGGTGTGACAGCAGCGTTTACGCTCAACATGCTCACCCGGCTCAATCGCGAACTTGGCTGCAACTTCGAACTCAGTGGCTTCCGCCACCGTGCCCACTACAACGCCATGATCGGTCGTATCGAAACGCACATACTCAGCAATCGCGAACAGCGCGTGCGCGTAGGACGAATGCAGGTGCTTTTCCGCGAGGACGAAGCGATGCAGGTTGAGTACAGCTGCAAGTATTCACTGGAAGATTTTGCGGAGCTGGCCGCTTCGGCGGGTTTGGCCGTGCAGCACGTGTGGACCGATGCGGGCGGTCTTTTCAGCCTGCAGCATCTGACCAGAGCAGGCGTGAAGTAACGCACGGAATCTGAGCCGTCATTCCCGCGAAAGCGGGAATGACGAGCAAAGCAGTAGGTTCTAAGCTGCTTTCCTTGCACCGAGCCGGCCGAGAATATCTTCGGCAGCTCGAATGCGTTCGGTAGCGCCGGGCAATTCTAGATTGACCTTCAGCTTGTCCTGGCCATCGAGCTTGTACACGCGGGGCTGACTCTGGATCAGGCGTATGATCGCCATCGGGTCGACATCCGGCTTGTCGCGGAACGTGACACGGCCGCCGTTCGCACCGAAGTCGAGTTTGCGGATACCCAGCGGTGTCGCCATCAATTTCAGGCTCGCAATGGCAAAGAGTTGCTTCACGGCATCGGGCAGCAGACCGAAGCGATCGATCATTTCCACTTGCAACTCGCGTAGCGCGTGATGATCGCGCGCGCTGGCGATGCGTTTGTAGAGCGTCAGACGCGTATGAACGTCGGGCAGGTAGTCGTCCGGGATCAATGCGGGCAGATGCAATTCCACTTCTGTTTCATGCTCGCTGGTGAGATCGAAGTCGGGCACCTTGCCGGATTTCAGCGCGCGAACGGCACGCTCCAGCAGTTCGGTGTAGAGACCGAAGCCGATTTCCTGGATCTGTCCCGACTGCTCATCGCCAAGCAGTTCGCCCGCGCCGCGGATTTCCAGATCGTGCGTGGCAAGCGTGAAGCCTGCACCGAGTTCTTCGAGCGACGCTAGCGCTTCGAGACGCTTCTCCGCGTCGGCCGTTATCGCCTTGCGATCCGGCACGATCAGATAGGCATACGCACGATGGTGCGAGCGTCCCACGCGACCACGCAGCTGATGCAACTGCGCCAAGCCAAATCGATCCGCACGATTGATGATGATCGTGTTGGCAGTGGGGATATCGATACCTGTCTCGATAATGGTGGTGCAGACCAGTACGTTGAAGCGCTGGCGATGGAAATCCGCCATGACTTGTTCCAGCTCGCGCTCGGGCATCTGTCCGTGTGCGATGCCGATGCGTGCATCTGGAATGAGTTCCTGTATTTCGCGCGCGGTGCGTTCGATGCTGTCGACTTCGTTATGTAGAAAATAGATCTGACCGCCGCGTTGCAACTCGCGCTGGAATGCTTCGCGGATCAGTGCGGGCTCCCAGGCGGAAATAAACGTGCGCACGGCCATGCGATGGGCCGGCGGTGTGGCGATCAGTGATAGATCGCGCAAACCGCTCATCGCCATGTTCAAGGTGCGCGGAATCGGTGTGGCCGTCATGGTCAATAGATCGACCTCGGCACGCAGCTTTTTCAACTGTTCTTTCTGGCGCACGCCAAAGCGCTGTTCTTCGTCGACGATCACAAGCCCAAGCTGCTTGAATTTGATGTCAGGCTGCAGCAACTTGTGCGTGCCGACGATTACGTCGATCTGCCCGTCGGCAAGGCGCTTGAGCGCCTCGTTCACGTCCTTAGTGGAGCGGAAGCGCGACAGCACATCGACCTTCACTGGCCAATCCGCAAAGCGGTCGGCAAAGTTGCGATAGTGCTGCTGGGCGAGCAGGGTGGTGGGTACCAATACCGCAACTTGCTTGCCTGCGGTGGCGGCCGCAAACGCAGCGCGCAAGGCCACTTCTGTCTTGCCAAAGCCGACGTCGCCGCAAATCACGCGATCCATGGCGCGTGGTGCGGCCAGATCGCCAAGGACAGCATCGATGGCCTGCTGCTGATCGGGCGTTTCTTCGAAGGGAAAGGTGCTGCCGAATTCCTCGATCAATTGGCGATCGATCGGTATCGATTCGCCGCCGCGCGCTTCGCGTTGCGCGTAGATGGCAAGCAACTCGGCCGCGACATCGCGAACCTTCTCGGCGGCTTTCTTACGTGCGCGTTCCCACGCATCGCCACCCAGTGAATGCAGTGGCGCGAGTTCCGGTGCGGTACCGGAATAGCGGCTCACCAGCCCCAGCTGCGCCACCGGCACGTACAGTTTGTCGCCCTTGGCATATTCGATGGTGAGGAACTCACCCTCCATGCCGCCCAGTTCCATCGAAATCAGGCCCTGATAGCGGCCCACGCCATGATCGACGTGCACGATGGGCGAACCGATCGAAAGCTCGGTGAGATCGCGGATAACCGATTCTGGATCGCGCGCTGCGCCACGACGACGTTTGCGCTCCGTGCGCACACGCTCGCCGAACAGTTCGCGTTCCGTCAGCACGGTCAGCGCGGGTTTGCTCAGCGCGAAACCTTGCTCCATCGGGGCGATGGTGATGGCGAGCTTCGCGCTGTCATTGTTGAGAAATGCGTGCCAACTATCGACGTTTTGCGGCCGAAGACCGACTACCGCCACCTGTTCAAGCAGGGCTTCGCGGCGGCCCGCCGAGTCGGCTGCAATCAGCACGCGTCCCGGATAGTTATCGATGAAGTGACGCAGCGATGTGCCGGGTTCTTCACCCTTGCGATTGAGCGGCAGTTCCGGCGCCGGTTGCGTGCCCGACGACGTTGCGTGCTCGTGGCCGCTCTCGACCACTTCGACGCGTAGCCGCTTGTTGAGTTGCTCGCGCAACTGATCGGGCGAAAGATAAAGTTCGGCGGGCGGCAATACGGGACGTTCGATGTCGTGTGCGCGCTGATCATAACGTTCCGCGGTTTGCACCCAGAACTGTTCGGCTGCTTCACTTGTAGCTTCGCCGAGCACGAACAACGCGTCGTCCGCGAGATAATCGAACAGTGTGGCGGTGTCTTCGAAAAACAGCGGCAGGTAATACTCGATGCCGCCGGGTGTAACACCTTCCTTCATGTCCTGATAAATCGGGCAGCGGCGCACGTCGATCGGGAAGCGTTCGCGCAGGCGGCTGCGGAATGCTTTCGCCGCATCGTCGGTGACTGGGAATTCGCGCGCAGGAAGCAGTTCGACTTTCTCGACTTGTTGCTGCGAGCGCTGCGTTTCCGGATCGAAACTGCGGATCGATTCCACTTCGTCATCGAATAGTTCGATGCGGTAGGGTTCGGATGCGCCCATCGGAAAGATATCGATCAACGCACCGCGCACCGCGAAATCGCCGGGTTCGGCAACTTGCGGAACGTGGCGATAACCGGAGGCTTCCAGTCGGCGTTGTTCAATCGCCAGATCGAGCTTCTGGCCTTTGCGCAGCATCAAACCCGAACCGGTGATATGCGTGCGCGGCGCAATGCGCTGCATTAACGTCGCGGCGGAGACCACCAGCACGCCGCGCTTCACGCTTGGCAACTGATACAACGTGGCAACGCGCTGAGAAACGATTTCCGGATGCGGGCTGAAAACGTCGTACGGCAACGTTTCCCAATCCGGAAAATGCAGCACCGGCAACGTGCCTGCAAAAAGGCGCAGCTCATCCTCCAGCGCATGCGCACGTTGCGTATCGCGCGTGACGACGACCAGTAATCCCTGATGCGATTGTGCCGCTTCGGCAACCAACAAGGCGCGCGCTGAACCGTGTGGCGGGGTCCAGAAGCGGCGTTGCTTGGGGGTGGTGGGAAGGGGCGGGTGGCTGATCGGGTTCGACATGGGGACGCTGCATGGCAAGACGCGGCCTCATGCCGCGCCTATCGAGCGCGCAAGTGTAGCGCGTCGCTCCGTTGAGCTCTTACAGCGTGAGGCGGATTTGCGCCGTGCCGCCTTCACCCGGCAGCATCTTGGCCACGAAGCCCAGTTCCTTGCAGAGCTGCAGCATCGGGCGGTTTTCCATCAGCACATAGCCCCAGAGCTCGCTGAGGCCGCGACGGCGGGATTCGTCGACCAGTCGCTGCATCAGCAATGCGCCCAGGCCGATGCGCGACCAGTCGCGTTCGACCAGCACGGAAAACTCGGCCGTGTTGGTGGCCTCGTCCACGAAGATGCGGCCGACGCCACGCAGCTCGGCCGGCTTCACCGTTTCGTCCATCAGGACGAAAGCGGCTTCCCATTCCGGATCGATACGGCACAGGCGCTGGGCCATCGGGGCCGGCAGCTCCGACATGGCGTGCATGAAGCGGCGACGCACATCTTCCGGCGAGAGGCGCTGGAAGCAGCGCTGCAGGGTAGCGACGTCGCCCGGCTCGATGTCACGCAGAACCAACTCGCGCCCGTCAGCGGTGTGTACAGCCTCTCCATGGGGCGTTGTAACGACGCGCGGGCGCGTGAAGCGATCGCGGCTGCGCGGAGGCAGCTGGGTGTGCCGGAAAGGGGTTCCAGAATCGCGAGGAGAGGTCATGGTCATGACCATACTTTAGCGTATTGTGTGCGCTGCAACATGAATGTGCAGTAACGCGGGGAAGTAGTTTGCGCCCAAATCCATGCAGGAGGCGTTGCGCGCCACGTCCGCTTTTCGAGAGCTAGATGACGCGCCGCAGCACGCTTTCGGCCTCAATCGGCTACATCAGGCTCGAAGAAGCTCCAGCGGACCTCGGCAAACTGCAGCTTCATCTCGCGCTCGACCGTATTGATGGCCTCGATCAGGGTGAGATTGTCGGGGGTGGGCGTCATGCGGGCCTTGATCGCCACCATCACATCCGGCCCCATCTGCACGGTGATCAGATTAAGTATCTCCGCAATTTCCGGCCGAAGGGTCAGGAACGCCAGCAGCTCGGTGCGACGACGCGGCTCCATGCCCTGACCGATAAGCAGCGCCTTCACTTCAATCGCCAGCGCAATCGCCACCACGACCAGCAACACACCAATGGCGACAGTGCCCAGCGCATCGAACATCAGATTGCCCGTGAACATGGTGGCGCCGATGGCCAACGCAGCCAGACACAAACCCAGCAGCGCGGCGAGATCTTCGCCAAAGATCACCAGCAGTTCGCTGGAACGCGTTTCGCGAAACCATCGCCACAAGTTTTGATCGCCGCGTGCGCGATTCACTTCCTGCATGCAACCGCGCATCGAGATGCTTTCCGCCACGATGCCGAACAACAACACGCCTAGCGCAAGCCAGGGCCATTTCAACGGCTCGGGCTGCGAGAACTTGTGTATGCCTTCGTAAACCGAAAACAGTCCGCCCACGGCGAAGAGCATGACTGCGACGATGAACGACCAGAAATACATCGCCCGTCCCCAGCCAAGCGGATACTCATCGGACGGCGGTTTTTTCGCTTGCTGAATGCCCAGCAGAAGCAAACCCTGATTGCCGCAATCGGCGAGCGAATGCACCGCTTCGGCCATCATCGCGCCCGAGCCGGTAATGACCGCAGCCACCAGTTTGGCGACGAAGATCGCGAAATTGGCACCTAGCGCCAACAGGATCGCTCTCAACGAATTGGCATGACCGGACATGCTTCAGTTCCTTGTTTGCGAATCCACGCGCCTAGACGCGATCAACGGATGCCAACACCCACGCCGACACCAAAATGGATATCCGGATGACCTTGCCGCATCTGGGCAGGCGTCCACACGTGCGATTGCGACACGCTTACCAGCGGATACACATATGCGGCCTGATCGACCATGCCGGAACGGCTTCCGTTGAGTTGTCCACTGAGCGTTATCAACGCACCGCCGGGGAAATTGAAGGATTCGACGTAGCCGGGAAATAGCGCAATAAAGCGCCCGGCCGGCTGCGCGTTCGCCAGCGGACGCTGCGAAGAATCGAGCGGATAGGCGAGAACTTCGATCTCGCTGTGATCCGGAAAATTACGCACGGCAATCACGCTGCCACCCCAGACGACATTACCTTTGCCGTAGTTCTCCGGCGATACCGCCACCTGCGCAGGCAACGCCGCGACCGTTCCCGGTGCGACCTGGTAAATCGGAGCGGGCGCGCATGCTGCCAATGCGAGCGCTGCCGCAGGAATCAACCCATGCCAGGGGCGAAACAGCGTACGAAGGGTCATGGCAATCTTCCTTCCCTCGGGCATGGCAACGCGGTTGCCGTCTGTATGAGCGAGCTTAGCGGGCTCGCTTCGGCGGCGGTAGCCGGGCCGGATAACGCGAGAGCGGGGGTGTCGGCGTTTTTTCGTCGTCCTGCACCAGCCAGTCGAGGAGCCATTCCGCCGGACGTTCTTGCGAGAGCAGGCGCGCCATGGCTGGCATGACGTCACGAAGCGCCTTATCGAGGTTCCACGGCGCGTTGAGAATAACCATGCCCGAACCATTCAAACGCAACGGCGAATCATCCGGATGCACCAAAAGCTCGGCGCGCAGAATGCGTCGAGCTTCGCAGTGCTGTAGCCAGCGCAAGAACGGCTGCACCTGACTGCGCAGCTTGATGGGATACCACACGGCGTACATGCCTGTCGGCCAGCGTTGCAGTGCTGCTTTCAACGCGGCTTCGATCAACCGGTATTCCGCTTCCTGCGCTTCATACGGCGGATCGATCAGCACCAACCCGCGCTTTTCTTTCGGCGGGATCAGCCCTTTGAGCGCTTCATAGCCGTTGCGGTGATGAACGTGTATGCGCGAGTCGCGATGAAAAAGCTCGCGCAATTGCGACGCTTCGTCCGGGTGAAGTTCGCAAAGCTGTGCGCTGTCGATATCGCGCATGCCCCGTGCTGCCTGCAGTGGCGAGCCTGGGTAGAGTTTCAATCCGTGCTCGTTGCCAGGCAGCGTTGTGATGGTATCGAGCCAATGGCGAAGCAGTGGTGGGAGCGCCGCGCCTTTTGCCTGACCGGACGCATGCAGATCGGGGAACAGCAAGCGCGCGATGCCGTCCTTATATTCGCCCGTCTTGCCCGCTTCCTCGCTATCGAGTGCATAGCAGCCACTACCTGCATGCGTGTCGATGAGCGCGAACGGAGTTTCCTTCACGCGTAGTGCCTGAATCAGCGCGAATAGCACGCTGCGCTTGAGCACATCGGCGAAATTGCCTGCGTGGTAGGCGTGGCGGTAATTCATGGCAGTCCAGGCAGGCTCGGGCGCTCAGTATAGGTCCCCGAGCGGCAAACAACGGGCTCAGTCGACCACGTTGTGACTCTCGGCCGTACTGAGCAGTTCGGGTTGCGCAGGTTTGCGCTCCTCGCGGTGAAGAAAGGGATGCGCAAACACGGCGCCCAGAATCACCGCCACGCCCCCATAAAACCACGCATCCAACTGACGCTGCTCGCCGAGCAGAACAATCGCCAGCACGATGGCGTAAACGGGTTCCAGGTTGGTGATCATCTGCATCATGAAAGCGCTGACGTGACGTAACGCGAACAACACCAGCGTGAATGGCAACAATGTGCAGCCGAACGCGAGGGTCAGCAGCAGGACGGCGTCGTGCGTGCTGGGTAGCTGAAAGGCTGGTCCCGTATGCGGAATCAGCGGCCCCAGCAAGGTCAGAAAAACAGTGCCCGTGCCAAGCTCGATACAGGTGACGGTGAAGGGGTCGCCGTGCTCGACCAGCCGCTTGTTGAGCGAACCAAACAACGCGACGAAAAGTGCTGATAACACGCCCACGGCGATGCCCATACGCATGCCCGAGGGGACGCCGCCGACGACCATCGCAACACCCGGCACCACGGCAATCGCTATCAGCAACTCGCGCGGATCGAATTTACGTCGCGTGATCCATGGTTCGATAAACGCAAGAAATACCGGCCCAAGTGCAATGCACGTTGCGCCCACCGACGCATTGGCGAGCTTGATCGCGGCATAAAACGTCAACCAGTGGAGAGAAACCAGCACCCCGATGCCCGCATAGGCCCATCGCAACCTCGCGGGCATGGCCTGCAAGCCGCGCCATACGCGCGGCATCAGCAACAGCGCACCGGTGACCAGCAACATGCGCCACCACACGAGCGCCAGGGCGGACAGCGTGATCAGCTTGCCGAGAATGGCCGTAAAGCCCCACAAAAGCACGCAGAAGTGAATTTGCAGGCGGGCTTTGGTGACGGGCTGCATGGTGGCCGGGATGCTTTAAAGGGCAGGCCGTCCATTCTAGCGGGCAGTTTCGGCCGGTGGGCGCGTCAATGCGTTTGATTGTTCGCCGGTACGTTGCCTCGCGCCGATCTCTTAGTGTTATCCGGCGGCGGTTTCTCGCTGCGCAATGACGTCAGCACTTGCTGGCAGGTATTCGCCGATTTGCTGTCGCGGCTTGGCACGATGACGGCGAGCAGCGCTGCTACCGGAGCGGCGACGACAGCAAGCGCCACCGCACCGCCGCCGCGCAAGATCAGCGGCCCTGGATGCACGCCGACATCTGGATCTTTCAACGTGCCTTTTACATACAGCGGTGAGCGCAACGACACGATGCGTAGACCCTTCGTATGCGGCGTCACATCAAGATTCAGATGCTCGTCGGCGAAGTTGATAGTGCCGGTGACATCGATGACAGCATCTTCCGTATCGAGCACGAACAGGCGGCTGGTGTAGAGGCCGTTTTCACCAGCCATATCGGCAGCGGCACAGTTGATCTTCACCGTTTTGTCGCCAAACAGTTTTTCGACGACAACATTGGCAATGTTGAGCCCGGCCGTTTCCAGCAGGGTTTTGCTGATCACGCCGTCATTCATCAGCAACTTCACTTCGCCGTTGGAGTCGGCCAGCAAAGCGGAAACCGAATTGCCGCTTGCGTTGAATGTAACGTCGCCATTGATCTGACCGACGCTCGATTGCATCGACTGAACTGTCGGGAAAAGTTGTTTCAGTTCCAACTGGCGGGCTTTCAGGTTCAGCGCGGTATGCATCGGTTGCGCGGCGCCATCGATGCGGATGCGGCCGTCGATGGTGCCTCCAGCCACACCCATATGAAGCGGATCCAGCCGCAGTTGGCCGTTGTCGAGATAGATATGCGTGCTGAGTGCCGTGATGGGGAGTGCGCCCGGATGCTCGATACGTGCTGCGGAGTAGGTGACATCCGCATCCATGGCGAGCAATCGGTCCGTTTTGAACTGCTCCACCGGGAGTGCCTTGTCCGAAGGCTGCTGTACCGTGTCGCCGCGTTGTTCCTTTTGAGCCTGGGTGTCTGCACCAATTAACGGGGCGAGGTCGACGAATCGCAGTTGCTGCGAGTGCAGATCGCCGGTAAGTCGCGGGCGAGCACCGCCGGTGACGGCAACGAGGTTGCCACCGATATCGCTTTCGCCGACGCGTCCACGAAAATCCTGATAGCTGTAGCGACTGCCGTGCGTGTGAAGCTCGGCGGAAAGATGGCCTTCCGTTGCGAAGGGCGGTGTTTCAGGCAAGGTGATGCCAAGGATGGGATACAACTTCGCCATGCTCGAACCCGCAAACCACACGCGCATGTTCAGCGCACCAAGATGCATCGGGTCGGTCAACGTGCCAACGAATGCTACCTTCGTATCGCCGATGTGCAGTCGTGCCTGCACGGGGAAGGGCGGATTGGCCCGTTGCAGCGCCAGCACGGCGCCCGTCTTGCCGCTGCCGGTAACGGGAGCGCCCTGATAGCTGCCACTCGCGGTCCACGCGAATTGATAGCTGGTGTGGCTTGCATTGGATGACGTGTCGGGCTTGGTTTTGTTGGAATCGACCGTCTTGGCGACGTCGTGACCGACATCCGCACGCGCTTCGCTGGTCGCCTGCGCAACGATCTGGTCATAGGGAATCGCCTGTTGGAACGGCGTGACGGTCACTTGCAAGTTGAGGCGATTCTTTGCATCGCTCACGGTGACCTGGCCTTTGTCGACGCCAACCGATCCCAGGTTCAAGGTCCACGCTGAAGGTGCGGCGTTCTGCTCGAACGCGAATTCCCAATTGATTTGCCCGTGGTTGTCGCGTTCGAGATCGATCTGCGGCCCGACAAGTTGTGCGGCAGGCACATCGATGTGATGAATCAGGAGCGCCAGCGGAGAAATGCGAAACTGCAGCGCGTCGAGCTGCGCGAACTGCGGTTGATGCGTCCACGCAGGATTGCCAATCTGGATATTGCGCGCAGTGAACGTTGGCCAGGGCACCCATGAGCGCAGTCCCTGTTCCGCAGGTTCACGCTGCCACGCTGCAGTCAGATCACCCTGGATCACAAACGGGCGGCCAATCGCAGCACTGACCTTGTCGTCTATGTACGGCTTGACCCGATTCCAGTCGAAATAGGCGACAAAGAGAACCAGCGCGAGGATCAGCACCAGCAGCACGCCCACGATCCCGGTCAATATTTTCGGGGTGCGCCTCATCACTTCCTGCTCCATGGCCCAGCCGGCTGTCGCACAGCCGGCACGGGTTCAAGAGACTATGTTGAAAGCGAAGGATTTGTGTACAAGCGGACCAACGCTCAGCACCGATTCATGCATTTGGCACAAATCGCGCCGGAAAACGCTTGTCAGGCTCAATGACTAGGGGTGGAAGCTGGCACTGTGCGAACGGGAATGTCGATATTGCATACATCAATCTTTCCTGCAGGTAATGTGTAGAAAGCATCGCGGCGATTGCGCTTGGCTTCGACGATTGCGGCGAACGTCGCACTGTCGGTACGCAGCACCTGTAACTTCTCCTGCTGGGCCGGGGGAATATCCGAGGCCAATCGAACCGAGATAATCGGGGTGCGTTGCGAGGCTTGTGTGTAAAAGCCCAACGCGCCCGTGCCGCGAGGAAGCCCCGACAGATAGGGCATACCCTCGATCACACGCCCTGCCATAGCGAGATTTCGATCGAGTCCGCGGGGTGCCTGACCGATCACGACATAGAGCGAATTGCCATTGCCGCTATCGGGCGGAATGTCGCGTGCCACGCCGACCATGCCATAGCAGTGCGTTAGCCACTCCCGTCCTGTCGCAGGATTGCGCGCGGCGGGAAAGCCTTCGGTAAAACCTACTTGTGGTGCGTAGACATCGCCATCTGGCAACGATGTCCAAGGCAGCTTGGGATCGATGTTGCGCGTGTATTCCGGCGGCAGCTTTGGCTTTGCCGAGCCAAGTGGTTTGATCTTGCTTTTGTCACCGCTGTCATCGTCATTGGGGTCGCCCCATTGGGTGACGAAATTGTCCTGCACACGGATGACCGCCAGTCCGTCGAAATAGTGTTCGTGTACAAGCGTGCGGATGTTCTGCGCGTGCAATGGAGTGAAATCGGGAGCCAGTTCGATCACTACACGTCCTTGCGGCAACTGCATATAAAGCAGATTTGCCGGATCTGGCGTGCGCCATTCATCGGGTTTCGACTTGGCGATCAACTCTTTTGCAGTAGGCGTGGACTTCGGCGTGTCGGCCGCGACAGGTAGCGCAAATAAACCGATGGCTGCCGCCAGCATCGCTGGAAGTAAGCGCGCGTGCATAAGATTCCCCTGGTGATTGGTCCACGCAGCAAGGTAGCAGACGAATGACCCTTGCGCCTACTGCTGGCGTGGATTGAATTCGGGCGATTCTCCCTGTGGATCAACCGGGTCTAGATACGTCATGTGCTAATGCAAGAGTTCCCTTTCCCTGACTTCGTTTTCACAAACTTTAATACAAGCAACCCGCACTCATGTGTCGTGCACATTTGCGCGCGGATAGTTCTCGCCACCGCAAACGCGATCTTCCTGGATTGAGCCATGAAACCTCATCACTCCGTCTATGTCCTGCGCGAGAAGCTTGAAGACGCTCGTCTCAAAGCCGTCGAAACATTGGCTGCGGCTCCTGACAATGTGTCCCTCGAGTCCCTGCGTGAACTCTCCACGCTTCATTTGGCGCTCACTGCCGTGCGGCAGGAAATCAACGAGCACGGTGCGAAAGCTGGGTGGGGTAGCGAGCAAGCACTTTCGTGAGTTTGCCCTTGCAACGCATGCGAATGTCGCTCATGTCGGCAGAGTCCATTTTCGCAGCGGTTATGGACGTGAAAATTGCCGTCACAATTGCGGTGTCTTTTATTGCCGGGCGGTTCATTTCTGGCGCGTACCATTTGCGCTGTACAAGTTGGCCCCAAGACATCACTTCTCGTGTAAGGAGTCGAAAATGTACAAGCCAATGCTTGCAGTCATGACCGTCGTTTTTTGCATCGCACTTACCGCGTGTGGCGGATCGAAAGCGGTTGCTCAAGCCAATGGCACGTGCGGTAAACAACTCACCGATTTACAGACGGCATTGAACACGGGGGCGATGACGCAGGACGAATACAATCGTTCACGCGAAGAAGCACTGAAAAACTGCTATCACAACAATTGAATTTCCTGCGCTTAATGAAGAGGCGCTCTGGACGTTTCGGGACACCTCGCCTTGGCATAGCGATCCGATCTAATAAATGGGCGCATTGACTATTGCTGAGTGCGCTCATTATTTTTGATGGCGTAAGAACTGCGGGTGGCAAGCTAACGAGCTGGTTTCTTTATTCCCAGGATCAACAGCCACAATCCTATCGTGATTTCATAAATGCCTGCAGGGCCGTAGAAGGCGAGGCCGATCGGTGCTTCGGGAAAAATAATAGTCAGCACGCACGCCAAAAGCATCACAATGTATGCAACAAGACCAAAGGCGGCAAGTAGTCGCGGAATGTAGCGTGATTTGAAAAGCAGGTAACTTGAGACAATGCATCCAAGTGCAAGGAATATCATGCCGATGTTGTAGCCGGCATCGTGCGTGTCGTTGAACAACCACATCAAGTTTTGAACTTGCGTGGAGGAGAATGCCGATGAATAGCGCGCATCCGTCAGCAGGAGCAACATGGTCATACTGTTGAGCGTTATCGCCCCAAGCACCGCCGCTTCCGCGACTCTCCAGAATGCAGCAAGCAAAGCCAGGTACCGGCCAACCGGTCTCAGCAGAATGTAAAGCGCCAGCGCGATGGCGATGTCCCCGGCAAATGCCGTGAGGTCACAGACGATGCCCACTCGGAAAAGACGTTGGGAAGCGACGATGTGGATGGCCGTCTTCGCGGGATCGTTATCGACGATAAGGCTGCCGCGCGCATTGAACTCGCCGACAACGCCACAAACCATCAGGAAAAGATAAAGAAATCCTGCGACACGAGCAGCGTAGCGTTGCTCGTTGTCGATGGCGCCGATAGTCATGTCATTCCCCATGATGGTGACAACAGCTGCGCGGAGGACTTTCACTGCACAACAGACCTTACTACCCAGCGTGCTGGCAGCGAGTGCCAGATGTCATCGTGACCAACGGCCAGGTACTGAAGGGCCAACATACGTGCCCGAAGGCTATGGGCATGGCGACTTGGCCGTCTCTCATTAATTAAAAGAGCGCTGGACAGTTTCATCAGTTACGCAGCGGTATTACGAAAAATAATCAACGTATAGGTTGACAATCAACTAATAAGTTGATATTAATGCAGCATGTTGAATATTCGACGCCCTCTACAGGTAGTTGCTGAAACCGGACTGGAGCCGGAATCGGCGAAATCGCGCCTCGATCTGGTTTTTTTTGCCCTGTCCGATCCGGTGAGGCGGGAGATTCTGGAGCGGCTGGATGGCCACGCACTGCTCGTATCCGAGCTGGCCGAGTCGTTCGATATCTCACTGCAGGCCGTGTCTCGGCACATCCAGGTATTGGTGCGCACGGGGCTTATTCAGCAGGAGCGCACTGGGCGCATCAGTCGATGCAGTCTGGATGCTGGTCCATTGCTCGATGCGGCGGTGTGGATGAATCGCTACAGCAAGTATTGGCAGCAGCAGTTCGACATGCTCGCCGCCACGTTGGCGGACATCGACGAGCGAAAAGCGAAGCAGGTACGGTCCGCGCCACCACGCAAACAAGCTAAGAAACACCCGTCACGCAAGAAGTGAACAACGCCGCACGGGATTGGCGCGACTCCCATGTCAGCGTTAGAGCGTCCTATGGAGGTTGTCATGATCAAGCATCCCATCGTCAGTCATGAGGAATGGATCGAGGCGCGCGAGCGTTTTCTCGCCAAGGAGAAGGCATTCACCCACCTTCGTGACGAGCTAAGCCGAGAACGGCAAGCGTTGCCGTGGGAACGTGTCGAAAAACGCTACGTTTTCGAAAGTGAGAAGGGTAAGGAAACGCTGGCTGATCTGTTCGGTAAATACAATCAGCTCATCATTTATCACTTCATGTTCGACCCGGACTGGGATCTCGGTTGCAAGAGTTGTTCTTTCTGGGCCGACAATTTCGACGGCATCATTCCACACCTTCACCAGCGCGATGTGTCAATGGTCGCGGTGTCGCGCGCACCACTGCATAAGTTACGAGAACAGGCACGAAAGTTCGGGTGGAAGTTCAAGTGGGTTTCTTCGTTCGGTAGCGATTTCAACTTCGACTACGGCGTTTCGTTCTCGGCGGATGCCATCGGGCGCGAAGAGGCGTTCTACAACTATGGAATGCAAAAGGTGACGGTCGAATCTCATACGAAGCAGGCGGCCAAGGAGCTTCCGGGTGTCAGTGCATTCTTCAAGAGCGACGACGAGATCTATCACACCTATTCCGCGTATTCGCGCGGCATCGACACGTTCAATGCCGCTTATCAGTTCCTCGACATAGCGCCAAAGGGGCGTGACGAGGGCAGCCTTTCTTTCCCTATGGCGTGGGTCAAGCATCGCATTGCCTACGACAGCTGATTCGGCGTTTCGCCGGAGGATATCCGTATGAAATATCAAGACATGAGCGGAAAACTGGCTGACTACCGTCGTCAGATCGCCGACATTCGAGAGAAGATGAGAGATGCCATCGCGACGGTCGAGCCGCAGGAAGTGAAGGATTATGAGTTCGCGAACACCGATGGATCGGTGCGTTTGTCCGAGCTGTTCGGCGACCACGAAGACCTCATCGTCATTCACAACATGGGCGTGGCCTGTTCTTACTGCACGCTGTGGGCGGACGGATATAACGGCATTCATCGGCACGTCGTCTCGCGCGCAGGGTTTGTCGTTTCAAGTCCCGATAGCCCTAACGTGCAGAAGAAATTTGCCGAAAGCCGCGGTTGGGAGTTTCCGATGGTCAGTCACGCGGATTCGAGCTTTGCTGCCGACATGGGTTACGTGTCGACAAAGGGCGGATGGATGCCCGGTGTTTCTGTCTTCAGGCGCGACGGCGACGCGATCATGCGGGTTTCGGATACCGGCTTCAGCCCAGGCGATGACTTCTGCGCGATCTGGCATTTCTTCGACATGCTGCCAGGTGGCGTGGGTGAGTGGCCCGGGCCGGCGAAAAAGTCGTCCTGCTGCTCCGGTGTATGACGGGAGAACGTGTCATGTGTCCACTTTGCGTTGGTACCGCGTTGCTCTTGTGGGGCAGCACAGGTTCGGCGGGCGGTGTGGCTGCTGTCACGCTAAAGTCGATCAGGCGACGTCGTCTTACTTTGTCGCCTGCTCAACCTCATCGATTGCTGAATCATGTAGTCGCGAGTGCGCAAACTGGCGTAGATGAGAAGGACCCTGCAATCCCTTCATCTCTCTCTGGCACTGCTCGACGCGATCACTGAGAGCGCAACGATGGTCCTTGAACGGTCGCGCCACTAGCTCGAGTGGCGCAGTATCGCAATTGCAATTTCAACCACGATCAATACGATGATCGCCAGTTCCAGCAATTCTCCGCGCTTGCCTGAGGCTTCTTCATACAGTGCGGCATAGGTGTCCCGAATGATCGCCAATTTGCGATCCACCGCTTCGCTGACCTGGCGTACGCGAAAGAGATCCAAGGCGGTTGCATAGACGCGGGCGAGATAAACGTCTTCGGTCACCTGGAGGGCGTTATCCACCTTTTCGGTGATTTCGGTAACTTCCGCGACGAGTGTATAGAGCTTGCGCGCCAGGTCGGCGGTACGCCGCGCCGCAAAGGGATTGCTCGCGTGGTGCGCAGCCTCCACCAGGTCATACATGAGCGGCAGCTCGGCATCCAGCAGTTCGTCGTAGAACCGCATTTCCAGCAGCTGGGCGTTGGCGACTTCAAGAATGTCCCTGACGTCGGAGTCGCCACGCGGCTCAAACATGAAAGCGCGATCCCAGGTCAATACCACCAGATCGTCTGCGTAATAAGAGAAGCGCTGTTGCAGCAAGTCACGACGCGCCTGTTCCGATAAGGGCCGCTGTTCGCCCGAAAGCAGCGGCACCAGATCGATGTGCTCGTGCATGGTGCTGACCGGTATCGCCTCGTCGAAGGCCTGCACGATGCCAAGCAGGTAATCTTCGTGCAGCAAAGCGGGGCTTGGCTTTGTCAACGCAGGGAGTAACGCATCATGGAGCTGCTTTAGCAGTTGCTGCCATACGGGACTGTCGGCGCTCGGGCCGAACATGGCGTCTACGGCATTGACCAGCTGCGAAAACGATGCCCAGCTGCACGATGCAACGGGAATCTGTATGGAAAACCCCGCCGCACCGAAGTCATACAGTCGCGCCGTGACCTGGGCCTGGTATGGATTGCCTGCCAACGTCAGGCTTAGCGTGTCGAGCGTCAGCATTACCGGAGGTACGCCGAAGGTCACCGCTTTTGGCGGCGTACTGCTGAGTTTGATGCGCGTGCTGGCTGGATGCTGCTGCTGGTCCCATAGCCTTTCCACCTTAGGTAAGTCGATCGCGTCGGCGATGTCGACCAGGTGCATGGCAATCACGACGGCCGATTGAACGGTGGGTTGCTCGTACGGCATAAGTTCGTACCTTGGTGGGATACGCAACGATACCGATTGAATGTTATGCGCGCATGAAGGTCGACGCGGATACTTTCACGACGAACCTCTTGCACGACAGTCGCGATCGCGATGCATTGTGCAGAATGAGGGCAGTGTGCAGATTGTTGATGCACAATGCCACCCATACGTCACTTACTTCACCGACTCGCGCAAGGCTGATATGGCCGAAAAGGTTTAGACGCGGGCAGATCCTTCCTTCGCCCTTTTCATGTCACCTTCCACATGGCGTTCAGTCATGAACCACATTGCACTGGCCACAAACCCGAATAAGCCAGCCACGGCTAAGCCTAATGCCAGCCCCTGATAACCGCCGTGGAACGTATCGGAGATCTCACCCACCAGCAGCGGACCCCATGCGCCGCCCAATAGATACAGCGCCAACATGGCCACGCCCCATGACAAACCTCTTAGTCTGGCGGGCACCACATCTTGTGCAGTCGCGGCAGCAGCCGGTAACGCCATGCCAGAAGCAATGCTGTACAGCGGGAGCATGATCGCGCAAAAAATCATCAAGTGTTTATTGTTGATATCGAGCGCGGCGAGCAGTTCGAGCAGCAAGAACACGGAAGTAATTGCGATACTCACTGCCGCCAGATGCACCCGGCCATCGGGTCTTTTTTTCTGCCATTTGTCCGCGAAAATTCCGCCGAGGACGGGGCCGACAAGCGCGATGATGGCGACCAATCCCATGATCCCGCCGGCCACGTCTTCCTTGATGTTGTACGCGCGCATCAGCAGCGCGGGGAACCAGTTCAGCACCGATATTTGCATGACTGCAAACATGCCCAGTCCGACGTACAGCCAACGCAATGTGTGAATTTTCCACAGCTGCTTCAGATTGCTGAGTAAAGAGTCATGGACGACATTCGATCCGTCCGCAGCTTTCAAGCGATAGTCCTGCATGAAAAAGGCGAGGATGCCAAGGATGACTCCCGGTACACCGAAAACATAGAACGGTGTGCGCCAACCGCCGAAATGCGCCGACAGATAACCGCCGCCACTCGCGCCGACGATGATGCCAATGGTGATGAACATATTAAAAATGCCCAGCTTCTGAGCTCGCTTTTCTTCCGGATAAGACGCTGAAATCAGTGCGGTGCCGCCAGGCGCGATAACCGATTCACCCACGCCGACGCCAAAACGGGCAAACAACAATGCGGTAAGCCCGCTAGTGAATCCGGTGGCTACAGTAAAAATGCTCCAGACAAACGCCATCACGCCAAGCGTTTTCTTTCTGCTCCAGACGTCGACTAAATGCGCAATCGGCAGCGTGAAAAGCATGATGCCGATAAAGAATGCCGTGCCCACCAAACCCGCTTGCGCGTCGGTCAACCCCAGCTCAACTTTCATGGGTTGCAGGACGATCGCCATGATCTGCCAATCGGCATAACGCATGGCGTAAAGCAGCGAACAAATAATCAATACGTAGGTCGCGCGTGGGCCGCCTACTTTGAAATTATCCGACTCTTGAATCTTCATCATTCCCCCTGCTTTTTTTGTCTCTAAATTGGCGTCGAATTCCAGCATCTGGTTGCTTTTCTCCGTCCCCTGCTAGCAGGGGGAGACAAACTGCATAGCTGAAACACGTTGTTATTGGAGCTCGCCATCTATAACTGGCTGGAGAATTCCTTTTCCTGCAATACGCGCCATTGCACCTTGCCGGTCGCGCTTTTGGGTAGTTGCTCAACGAACTCGACCTTATGGGGCACTTTGTAGGCGGCCATGTGCTGACGTGCCCATGTCATCAATTCTTCCGCTGTGGTGGATTGACCGGCGCGCAATACCGCAATCACTTTGACGCTCTCGCCGCGTTGCGCATCGCGAAAACCAATCACGCACGCTTCCTGTATGGCGGGATGCGCGTACAGCAAACTTTCCACTTCGGCGGGCCACACTTTGTAGCCCGACGCATTGATCATGCGTTTGAGTCGGTCGACCAAAAAGAAATAACCTTCATCGTCGACGTAACCCAGATCACCGGTGCGGAAATAGCGAACACCTTGAATTTCTACAAAGGCCAATTCGGTGGCGTCGGGCCGCCCCCAATAGCCTTGGAACACCTGCGGCCCGTGCAACAGAATTTCGCCGACTTCGTTAGTGGCCAGTATCTGTAACGTGTCGGGATCGACCACGACGGCGTCGGTGTCTTGAATCGGAATGCCCAGACACTGCGGCTTGGCACGATGGGCCGGATTTGTATGAGTGGTCGCCATGGTTTCCGACAGACCGTAACCTTCGACGTAAGACAAGCCCCATAGCGGCTGGATTCTTTCCGCTACCGCTTTGGGCATCGCCGCACCGCCACCGCTCAACACTTTCATCGAGCTCAAGTCGAACTTGTCCAGTTCAGGTTGCGCCATGAAATCGATCAGCATGGTGGGAATAGCGACCCATGACGTAATGCGGTAGCGCTGTATCAACATGGCCGCGCAGCGCCGGTCCCAACGTGTCATCGCGACGGTCGTACCGCCGACGTAGATCACCGCGTTCACGCCGTTTTGCAGACCGGTGACGTGAAACATTGGCAACGCGGCCAGTGCTGTCTGATCTTTTGCCATGCGGCAGAATTCAGCAGGTGCCACGGCCGTATGCATCACGCTGCGGTGTGTATGCATGCAACCTTTGGGTGCACCCGTGGTACCGGAGGTGTAGGGAATCACGGCCAGATCGTCAGGGCCGGTCGCAACGTCGGCGATGATCGCGTCGCTGTGCAAGGCATGTTGCCAGCTGACAACGCTAGTCGACGTTATGTCTGCGCGTGCGGCCGTTACCACTTCAGGAACAGGAAGGTCGGTATTGGCTATCAGGTAATCGGAATAGCAAGCACTGATTGCGTGATCGAGTTCATTCCCGAGCAGCGGAGTGATCTGGGCTGCGAGTTCCTGCCCAAAGATCGCAACTTTGCTGCCGCTATCTGTCACGATGTGGCGCACTTCATCCAACAGATTCATCGTGTTGACCGGTACGACTACCGCGCCGATACGCAAAATGGCATAGAAAGCGATGATGAATTGCGGACTGTTCTGCAGATACAGAGCGACCCGGTCGCCTTTTGCAACGGAGAACTTTTGTTGCAGAAAGCCAGCAAGCGTATCGACTTGCCGTTTCAGCTCCGCGTAGCTGACCGCGTTGTCGTAGTAGATGATCGCATTGCGATCCGGATAACGCGTCGCGGATACTTCCAGGTTGTAATACAACGAGGTTTGCGGCAATTCCACATGCAGCGGCAGGCCTGGTGGCCAATGACTTAGATTCTTCATCAGGTCAGTCGAGTTGTTGTGGCAGCACCACCAGCTTGCCGACCGCTTGGCGAGCGAGCAGTGCATCGAGCGCTTGCGATGCCTGTGACAACGGGTAGCGCTTGGAGATAAGTGGATGAATCTTGCGGTGTTGCAACCACGCAAACAGTAACTTCATGTTGTCGGCGTTCAATTCGGGCTCGCGGCGCACGAACTCGCCCCAGAACACGCCGACCAGCGAGCTGCCCTTGAGCAAAAGCAAGTTGGTGGCGATCTTTGGGATATCGCCTGTGGCAAAACCCACTACCAAATAACGACCGCGCCAGCCGACACTGCGAAGCGCCGGTTCGGCAAGCGCGCCGCCAACGGGATCGTAGACGACGTCGACGCCGCGCCCTTCCGTCAATGCCTTGATGCGTTCGCGTAAATCGTCGCTGCTGTAGTTGATGGTTTCGTCGGCGCCACGTTCGCGCGCAGCATTCAACTTTTCCTCCGACGACGCCGCTGCGATAACGCGCATACCCAGCAGTTTGCCGATTTCCACCGCTGCCAATCCAACGCCGCCGCCAGCGCCAAGCACTAACAAGGTTTCGCCTGCCTGCGCTTGCGCGCGATCCTTTAAGGCATGCAATGAGGTGCCATAGGTGAGCACGAAGCTGCCTGCCAGCTCCAAATCCGCGTCGGTAATGTCGCGCGGCAAAGGCACAATGTGGACGGCATCGACCAGCACTTCCTGCGCATAGGCGCCATAGGGCGTGATGCCCACTACCTTGTCGCCTATCGCAAGGTGCTTGACCTCGTTGCCGATGGCGATGATCTCTCCCGACAATTCACCGCCGGGCGAAAAGGGAAACTCCGGCTTGAATTGGTACTTCCCGGCAACGATCAAGGCGTCGGGAAAATTCACGGCTGCTACGAGTGTGCGCACCAATACCTGCTTCGGCCCAGGAACGGGTGAGGGCAGGTCGCGTAACTGCAATGATGACGGTGGGCCCCAGGCTTCGCAGACAATGGCTTTCATGGTGTACCTGTCGACATATGGATGAACGGTTCAGAAGCGCCCGTTGGTGAGTTCGTACACCGTGTTTCTGAGCGCTACCAATTTCGGACCGAAGTCATGAATGAGCTTTTCGCGAGTCATCACCGAGACACGACCGCTGCAGTTGA
>NZ_DATHMR010000077.1:0-50769 GCF_035486915.1 Dyella sp.
GCCAGCGCAGCTTGCAGACGATTGGCTACATGCCCGGGCACCTCCTTGTTCACGCGGACCGTTCGCTTGCCGAGGCTTGTGTAAAATTCGTCGACGCGCTCGATCGTATCTTTCGATGTCTTTGCGCCGCCGACAATCTCGACCAACGGGACCAGATGCGGGGGGTTGAAAGGATGACCGAGGACGCAGCGCTCGGGATGATTTGTGCATGCCGACTGGATTTCGCTCATCGTCAAACCCGATGAGCTTGAAGCGATGATGACGTTGGCAGGCAGCAATTCGTCCAGTTGACGATAGAGCGTTTTCTTGAAGTCGATTTTCTCGGGGCCGTTTTCCTGCACGAGGTCGGCGTCCTTCACAGCGTCAGCAAGCGAGGCGGTGAATGACAGCCGATCCTGTGAGGCACCCGGTGCGAGGCCGAGTCGTTGCAGTGCCGGCCATGCGGTTGAAACGAAGTGTCTCAGCGCTGCTTCCGCGCCCGGCGCAACGTCGGTTGCTACGACATCAAGACCCTTGGCAAGGAAGAGTGAGGCCCAGCTGGCACCGATGACTCCGGTGCCGATAATGGCAACGCGACGAATGGGCTTGTGTTGTGACATCTCACTTCTCCTTGGGAATTTCGGCGTATGCGATGCCGGCCAGGTTGCCCTGCGCGTAACGGACGTTCTCCTTATCGGATCCATCGAGCCGTGCGGAGTAAATCGATCCCCCAAGATCGGTCACATACATCCGGTCGGTTGCCACATTCAGGGCAATGCCAATGCCTTCCATCAGATGCCGGATAAGGATCTGTGGTTCGGCCGGCTTGTTGTCGATGGAGGCGCGATTGACGGTATTGCCGCGCGGCGCATCGCCCCGATCCGTCCAGTACAGCACGCGGTTTTCCGCATCGAGCTCAAGATCGATTGGCTCCGGCAGACCGTCGAAGAAAACCTCGATGTCGGTTCTGCTCGCTGCAGTTTGGCCTACGGGAATGTCGAGATTGGCGCGGAAGATACGACCGAGCCCCGCTTTATCGGGGCCCTTTTGCGTCCAGTAGATCTGTCCGCGTTTCGCATCGATCGTTAACCCAACGCACCAACGTTTCGGATCCCGGCTATCGGATTCACCATGGCCAGATTCAACAAGCGTTTCCAATTGCGAGCCATCAAGGTTGCAGCGCATGACGCGCATGCCTTCGCGGTCGCACCAATAAAGTTTGCCCGCGCTCTTGTCGGCGATGATCTGCTTCGGCGTATGGGTGTCGCCCTTCGCGACGATGGTCGTCCGGTTCTTGCCGTCGATATCGGCGCGCTCGATCGATCCGTCGTTTAGATTTGGCACACCCATGTTGGTCCAATAGATGTGGCCCGCTTCAACGTCGACGACGATGCCATCGGGCAAGCGACAGTCCGTCACGATGGTTTTTTTGTCGGAACCATCCGTATTCATGGAGTGGATGTGCCCGGCGTTTAGCTCAAGCACGAAGAGACGAGATACGGTGGCGTTAGCGGCAGCGCTTCGATGGTTTTCTTTGATAGCTTCGGACATGCAGCACCTGTGTGGCGCTCTGACACGACATCGTTCAGAGCTCTGCCGTTACGGTGCAGCGAAGAGTGGTTGCCGTATAGAACGAAACTATCATCGCAAGAATGATTGTGTTTCTACTCGATGTGTCGAGCCGAAGCACATCGGTCACGTCTTGGTTGTTATTTGGTTTTTGCTTCGTTTTGAACGTAAGCGCGAGAAGCGATGTTCAGTAGTAGCGCGGAATCGGGCCGACCTGCGGCGTGACGCGATCGCTTAAATCGAACATGACTTCATCGACATAGCACCAGCCCCAACCTTCCGGCGGATCGTAGCCTTCGATGATAGGGTGTTTGGTGTGATGGAAGTGCGCGGTTGCATGACGGTTTGGTGACTGATCGCAACAGCCCACGTGACCGCACGTGCGACACAGGCGCAAGTGCAGCCAGGTGTCTCCCGACTTGAGACATTCCTCGCAGCCGCGCGTATGCGGCGTGACATCTCGGATAGACGCAAAATGGGGACAATGGGTGGTCATCGGGCACTCCGCAGACGGCGAATGAAGCGCAATTAATGACGCTTGGAAATGCGCGGATCGTTGTCGGGGTCGACGTAGTCCATGCCCAAAGGACCTATCGCAGTGACTTGGCTTATATATTCGCCAGATTTTGCCCAATGGAAGTGGGATTGGTTGCCCGGCAGTATCACGACGCTTCCTGGCGCGTAAGCAACCAATTTACTTTCATCAAACTCTTCTCCAAGCCCGATGTAGAACACGCCCGATATCACCGTGTAGATGCGGTCTTCGGGATGTTTGTGCGGCATCATTTTCACATCGCCCGGCACCCTTACACGGATCGTATAAGGCCCTGGTTTGGACGGATCGCCCACGAGGATCGCGAGACCGACACCCGGCGGGTATGCCGCGAATGTCGTCCACTTGATCTCGTCGCTTCGGATCGCATGAAATCGATCCTGATCTGGCTGATGGATGCGACTGATTTGTGTAGCACCCGTCTTTTTGGTTTCTGACGCACGCACCATGACATCCTCCTTCGAGGCGAAACGGTATTGCCCCGTTACAACCATGGAAAACGCAAAAAGGTCAGAGTTAGTTCCTATACGAAAAAGTACTCTGCGCCCTTTTTTCGCGCTAGTCCACTCCGCAAGCCGCAGATTGTTGCTAAATGGACGATTGTTCGACAAATTGGATATCCAGGCTGTCTGAGTGCGTAAAACGGCATCCGCGTAAAAGCATCATTTTTAGTCAAAATGATGTTGAAAGTGACAGCGCTTGTGCGCCTAAAGAGTCCATTCTTCAGCCTGAGCTGGAGGCGAAGTTTGATTAACGTGTCCATGAGTACATTTGGACGAGACAGAAAGCTTGCACCCGGATAGTTAGTTGCTCGGCCTACATAGAACGCCCTGTATGCATGCTTGCCCCAGCAGGCACTGTTCGACACAAGGTATTGGGCATCACGAAGACGATGAAGCAAATACGTCGCGATTATTTTCCAGGATCTGGTCATTCATCTGCATTGAGGGCCAGGTATATTTCGCGTCTCCCTTATCGGAGGGTTGCCATGAATAGTAAAGATAAAGTCGACGTCCTCTGCGCGTCGCGTCGTAAGGTAGTGATCGGCGCCAGTGCGGTAGCTGCTGCCTCCATCGCGATACCCCTGCTTTCTTCGACAGGCGCAGCGAGCGCGGCGCCCGCGAATTCAACGCATCCATCCACTCAAGGCCGACAGATGATGAGCAGCAAGATTGTCACGAAAGATGGTGTTGAAATCTTCTATAAAGATTGGGGTCCGAAAGACGCGCAGCCTGTCGTGTTTCACCATGGCTGGCCCTTGTCGTCGGATGACTGGGACACGCAGATGCTGTTCTTCGTTGCCAACGGCTATCGCGTCGTCGCGCATGACCGGCGTGGCCACGGTCGCTCCTCGCAAGTGGACACCGGTCATGACATGGACCATTACGCGGCCGACGCCTCCGCAGTGGCCGAGCATCTGGATCTAAGAAATGCGATCCACATCGGCCATTCGACGGGTGGCGGCGAGGTGGCGCGCTATGTCGCGAAGTATGGCGAGCCTCAGGGACGCGTCGCCAAGGCGGTGCTTCTCGCCTCCGTTCCTCCGCTCATGCTCAAGACCGCGAACAACCCGGACGGCACTCCCATCGACGTATTCGATGGCCTTCGCAAGGCGCTAGCGGCCAATCGGGCGCAATTTTTCCTCGATGTTCCTTCAGGCCCGTTTTATGGCTTCAACAGAGCCGGCGCAAAGGCCTCGCAGGGAATCATCCAGAATTGGTGGCGCCAGGGAATGATGGGCAGCGCGCTCGCGCACTACGAAGGCATCAAGGCCTTTTCGGAGACAGATCAAACGGACGATCTGAAAGCGATCACGGTACCAACCCTCGTGATGCAGGGCGACGACGATCAAATCGTTCCGTACAAAGACGCTTCATTACTGCAGGCCAAACTGCTCAAGAATGCCACGCTCAAAATCTATCCGGGTTTCCCACACGGGTTGATGACGACTCACGCGGATGTCATCAATACCGACATTCTGGCCTTCATCAAGCGCTAGTGATGGCACGGCCTCTCCGATAAGGAGAGGCCGCACCCCCGCGCTCCGATGTCTGAGCGGCTTCCTTGCGGCAGCGCCGTGCCTCTTCCCCTAGCTCGTCGCTAAGGGGCTGCATAAATGTTCCACTTATTGCTTTCAATTGTTTGACGTCACGCTAACGCGTCGGTGGGCATCCCGAAGGCCAGAACATTCGATACGGACAGTGAGGGGTTTCGCCGGGCATTTTGGCCTCCTCTTCAGCGTTGCCTAAACAATCCGCGCCCTTGGGTATGGCGTAGAATGGAGTCCCCTCACCGCTCGAGTAATGGTTATGGCCGACGAGACGAAGGTGCCTGGCGTTGGCACGTACGATGGTCCCGCCGGTGGATGGGGCGCGCTGCGCGCTGTCGCGAAAGCATTGCAGGGCCAACTCGCTGTCGGGCGCGAAACCTCCGCACTCCGACGCGTAAATCAGCCGCATGGTTTTGACTGCCCGGGTTGCGCGTGGCCCGATCCCAAGGAAACGAGCTCGTTCGAGTTTTGCGAGAACGGCGCCAAAGCCGTTTCGTGGGAAGCGACGGCGAAGCGAGTGAAACCGGAGTTCTTCGCTGCCAATACGGTGTCGTCACTTTGGCATTTGACGGACTATGCGCTGGAAGGCCTTGGCCGCATTACGCATCCGATGGCGTACGACGCCGGTAGCGATACCTATGTGCCCATCGCGTGGGAGGAAGCGGCAAGGCGCATTGGCTCTGCGCTCAACGCGCTGCCGGATCCCAACATGGCGGAGTTTTACACCTCCGGCCGTGCATCGAATGAAGCGGCCTTTCTTTATCAGATTTTCGTTCGGGAATATGGCTCCAACAATTTTCCCGATTGCTCGAATATGTGCCACGAGGCGACGAGCGTCGGTCTTCCGCAATCGATCGGTGTCGGTAAAGGTACCGTGACACTAGAAGACTTCGATCACTGCGATGCCCTCTTCTGCATTGGTCACAATCCTGGGACCAATCACCCCCGCATGCTGAGCACGCTTCGCGAAGTCGCCAAACGCGGCGTACCCATTGTGGCGATCAACCCGCTGCCCGAGCGTGGACTTGAGCGATTCACTGCGCCGCAGGATCCGGTTGAAATGGTGGCGGGTCTTTCCACGCCGCTGGCTTCAACGTTCTACCAAATCAAATGCGGCGGTGATTTGGGGTTCCTTAAAGGGATGATGAAGTGGCTGTTTGAAGAGGATGCACGCGACCTTGAAGGTGGCGGTTCCGGTTTGATCGATTGGGAATTCATCAGAGAACATACGATCGGTATCGATGCGCTTAGAGCGGATATCGACAGCACGCGATGGGAAGACATCGAAATCAAATCAGGCTTGACGCGCGCCCAGGTTGAAGACGTCGCGCGAATCTATGGACAGGCCAAGCGCGTGATCGTGTGTTACGGCATGGGCATTACCCAACACGCGCATGGCACGGAAAACGTGCAGCAAATCGCCAATCTTTTGATGTTGCGGGGAAACATCGGGCGCGAAGGCGCTGGTATTTGTCCCTTGCGCGGTCATTCGAATGTTCAAGGCAATCGCACCGTGGGCATTACCGAAAAGCCGGATGATGCGCTTGTGGCAGGTATCGAGCGTGCGTTTGGGTTCAGTCCGCCCAAACATCACGGGCATGATGCGGTACGCGCGATTCAGGCGATTCGCGATGGCCATTCCAAGGTACTGCTGTGTTTGGGCGGGAATCTTGCGGTGGCGATGTCCGATCCTGACGCGACGTTCGAAGCAATGCGCAAGCTCGACTTGTCGGTGCATATTGCCACGAAGCTCAATCGGTCCCACCTGATCATCGGTAAAGAAGCCATCCTTTTGCCCTGTCTCGGCCGCACCGAGCAGGATTTGCAGGGCAGCGGCGCTCAATCGGTTACCGTCGAAGATTCGATGTCGATGGTGCATGCCTCCGAAGGTGGCCTGATGCCTGCGTCCGAGCATTTGCGCTCGGAACCGTGGATCGTTGCGCAGATAGCCAAAGCGACGTTACCGAATACGCGCGTGGATTGGGACGCACTGGTCGGTGACTACGACCGCATCCGCGACAAGATCGAGGTGGTCTATCCCGCCTTCAAGGATTACAACGAGCGCATCCGCCACCCGGGCGGCTTTCGTTTGTATATCCCAGCGTGCGAGCGCAAGTGGGCAACCTTCGATGGCAAGGCTCATTTTCTTATCGCGCGTTCCATAGACGAAGATCCGCAGCTTGTCGGCACGTACCTGACATTGACGACGGTGCGGTCGCACGATCAATACAACACCACGATTTACAGCTTGAACGATCGTTATCGCGGCATTACCGGGCGACGCGATGTGATCTTCATCCACCCCGACGATCTGAAGGCATCGGGTTTATCGCACGGCGAGCGCATCGATGTAGAAGTGATCGGTCCCGGCGCGGTTGCGCACGATGGCACGCCTCGCGCTGTGCGTGGTTTCATCGCCGTCAGCTATCCCATCGCACAAGGTACGGTGGCCATGTATTACCCCGAAGGAAACTGCCTGGTCGGATTGGAAAACTTCGATCAGGAATCGGGTACGCCTTCGTATAAATCGGTGCCTGTTGCGCTTCGTGCGTCGACGAAGACCAACGTGCCGCTCGACGTCTAAGAGATTATTCAAAGTCTTTTCTGCTGCGCTGCGAATTTCAAATGTGCGCGGATTCGCTCCCTCCCCTGCAAGCATGGGAGGGAGTAGATGCCGCTTCGCTGAGACTCTCCGAGCTGGTTTGAAAGTTCACTCTCGATATCAACGCACGAGCGCACTAACGATGATGATCTTGCTCATCGTTGGCAAATGGATCGCTACGAACCCCCATCCCGCCACCTCCCATGCCACCGCCGCCCATCCCGGCACCGCCACGCTTCCCCTCTTCCTTCGAACCGCCCTCTCCTTTTCCACGCGATGCGGAAGGACGCAGCGGGCCTTGTTTGGGAATGGATAGATGTTGCGGCACGGGTTCAAGGTCCAGCACTTCGCGTATGAAGTTGCGCAACGACACCACCAGTTCTGCCGTGTGAACAGGGCGTCCGGCGATGAGTTCCGTCGCGGCAGTCGTAGCAAGCTTCACTTGTTCTTCCGTGCCAAGAAGAATGATGTCGGACAAGGCAGCCTCAACCGCATCGCGCATCCGCCTTGAGCGATCGGAACCGATCTGCGCCCTCTCATTATCGGCATTTTCTTCGCGGCGCTTCAGATCACGCAGATGAGTGGGGTCCACGGCGAGGTTGCCCGTAAAGGAGCCGCCGAGCGTCTTATACGCAGCAATAAGCGTGCGCAAACGCTCGTTGATCTGGCGATTATCCCGCTCCCGTTTGTGCTGCACCGTCTGCATCAGCAACAGGCGTATGCCTACCATGATCAGCGAGACAACGGCCAGACCCACGAGCGTCGAAAGGAGTGCCTGCCACGAGCTGAAATCGAGGTTGCGCATAGGGACCTCCGGAGGATCGCCCCTAGTCTAATCGGCTGCGGCACACCTTTCGAATGCCCAGTCTTCAAATAACAAGGGCCGCGCACGAAGGCGTGACCCTTGTCCTCATACAGTAAGCGCAAATCAGAATTTAAGCTTCACACCGACATTCCAGAAGCGGCCCACGATGCCTGCGAAGGCATACGTCGGGTTGTAGTTGATGGCTGCATAGTTGGCGGGATCGAAAGGCGGCTTGCGATCGAACACATTCATGATCGACGCGGTGACGCTGATGTGCTGGTTGATGGCGTAGCTACCCACCAGGTCGAAATCCGTGAACGAGCCTGTGCGGCAGTTGGATGGGAAGAACTGGCCCTCCGTGTTCAGGGCTTCGCATGAACCAGGATAGAAGCCGAGATCCTCACCAATTTCGGACATGCCGCTTGTGTAGTAGAAGGTGCCGGTGACTGTCGCCGGGCCGTATTCGATCGTGTTCGACCACGATCCTTTGGTACGCGGCGTGCCGGCGCCCGATGACAGGTTGTACGGGCCCTGCGTGCCGACGTAAGTCTCCTTCGAGCCGTTCGGTTCAACGAGGTACCACTCAAAAATCTGCGTGCCCTGCAGTTCGCTGGTGTAATGAAAGCCGCCACCGAAGTCGAAATGCACTTGCAGGTCCAGATCGACGCCGGTGGTCTTGAGGTAATTGGCGTTGGTGTATTCGCCAATCAACTCGATTGCGCGCGGCAATGCATTGGGCGCTGCCGGATCGGGAACGTCTCGAACGGCAGTGATACCCGGAATGCTGATCACACCATTGTTCGCGTAGTACTCGGCGATCGCGTCATTGAAGTCCGGCGTGACGATGACGTTGCTCTTGACGATGTTGTAGTAGTCCAGCGATGCGTTAAGCCAGCTAGTGGGTTGAACGACAACACCGAACGTAAAGTTTCTTGCTTTCTCGGGCTTGATGTTGTGATTCGCCAGGCTGTATTCGGCGAGCGAATACGGCGTGGTGGCATACGTGCTGAAGTTGTGGTCCGCCTGGTAGTTGAGCGGCGCGACGTATTCTGGGATGAAACCCTCTGCGGAGCTTGAACCGTTTTCGGAAAAGCTCGGGGCGCGAAAGCCCTTAGAGTACGTACCGCGAATAGCAACCCAATCCAGCGGTTTCCATTTGAAGCCAATCTTCGGCGAGAAGTTATTGCCGAAATCGGAGTAGTGGTCGAAACGGCCCGACGCATCGACTTCCAGCGAATCGAGCAACGGCATGTCGAACTCGGCGTAGACACCTGCGACATCACGCGAGCCTTTGGTCTGCGCTATGCCGAGTCCTTGATAGACGTCATCTGGGTTGAGCGCGGGATCGTTCTGCGCTTCGTGCCGCACCTGTGTACCAATCGCCAGTCCCATGGGGCCGCCTGGCAAATCCCAAAGCTCGCGGTTGCCAGTCAAATCCAGCACATCCATGTCGGAGGTCGAGGTCTTGGTAATGGCCGGCGCTAATGTGTTGAGTTCGGAAGAACTGTTGGCACCCGGGTTGATGAAATTGTATGAACCACTGGTGATGGCATTCAATAAAGCCGGATAGCTGAGAAAACCGAAGTTATCGACGTTCAACCAAACATGATTCAATGCAACGGATGCATCGAAGTTCCAATCGCCCGCTGTACCGGAGACATCGCCTACAACCCGTAGATTGTGATTGTCGTAGTTGGCACCGGTGCCGCCCAACTGGCCAAAAGCATAGTTGAGTAGTGCGTATTCGCCGGCAGCTGCGTAAGGATCGTTGGGATTCAGTTGTCCGGCATTCGGGCCCGTGGTTAGCACCGGCGGAAGCGCGATACCGTTGGTATTGTTCGGGACCAGTGTCTGAATCTGCGCGGGAGGCGCGATGATTGTGTACGTCTTCTGCTCCATGTAACTGGCGGAGAGATAGGCCTTGGTCGTGTCATTGATCTTGACGGTGATACGGCCGTACAAACCACCGTTCTGCGTCTTCGGTTGAACCTGGTTGTATTGATTGATGAAGTCCTGTTCGCAATACGAGCCAGTTGAGTTGGTCGTATTGAACGAGCCCGCGCCACACGGACGCAACGGGGAGTAGAGCGAACCGGGGATCTGCGTGACACCGCCGACGAAGCCCTGTGCAGGATTGGTCAGCGTGCCTGGCGCGACGGACCCGTACACGGAGCCTGGGAAATTACTGGTATTGGTGCCCTGACCGCCATTGAGGTTGAAGCCGCCAATGGAACTCAGATTGGCCGTGTTGAACGGAAAGCTGCGCTCTCTGTTGTAGATGACGTTGTCGCTTTCATACTGCGCACTGAAGTAGGCGTTGTAGTGATCCGTATTGAGATCGCCGCCACCTGCCAGGAATGTCGCTTTCTTGGTGAAGCCACCGCCGTGCTGTGAGTTGCCCACGTCGATAGTGCCTTCTACGCCCTGGTAACCGGGCTTCATGATGATATTCACTACGCCTGCAATGGCATCGGCACCGTAGATTGAAGAAGCACCGTCCTTCAGCACTTCGATGCGTTCCACCGAGGCCAGCGGAATCGTGTTCAAGTCCACGAACGAACGTTCGCCGTCGTCTGCCAACGGATAGCTGGCGAGGCGTTTGCCATCGACCAACACCAGCGTCGAATTCACCGTCAAGCCACGCAACGCGACACCGGACGAACCTGCCGCAAACGCGCCGGTGAAGGACGTTGGCAAGCTGCCGCTGTTATCGGCGGAGATGGAGCGGACCACGTCGGAAACCGTGGTGAAGCCGCTGCGTGCAATCTGCTGGGCGGTGATCACCGTTACGGGCGATGGCGTTTCGGTGTCCACGCGCGGGAGCGCCGAACCCGTTACGGTGATGGTCTGCAACTGCTGCGCATTTTGCGAGGATGGCGGTGCCGGCGTCGGTGTTTGGCTTTGTTGCGCAGGTGGCGAGGCTCCTGTCGTGCTCTGGGCGATTGTCACCATGCTGCTTGCGGCCAGCGCGAGGCCGATGAGCGTCGATACCGGTGTGCGTACAAGGTGGCGTGTGCAATGGCGGATGTATCCGCTGTGGATGTGCGATGTCATCGTGGCCGTCCTCATTTTGGGGGCAACAACAAGCCGCAACGACCTGCAAACAGGTCGCTTCGTCGTACGCTAGACGTTGTAGAAAAAGCCCCGCAGGCGACCACATGGGGGGAAAGCCAGCCTGCGGGGTGAGGTAGCTGGCCCTTGAAACTGTCGTGGCGTTAAGGAACGTGACTACTACAACTTTCTCACGCTCCTTTTATGTATGAGGCTAGGCACCTGCGCACGCAGCATCCATAACCAATTCACGGAAAATTGTTGATGCCAATTTTTTACAGGGTGAAAACCAAGGCGACGCAACACAACGCCGAATGCAATGCGCTGAAAAAGAGTCATGACACTTTTTAGGCGGCGCAGGATGGATCAATGCACGAGCAGCTCGCCATCCACGTCCCGGTTTTTGCGCGCAAATCGCCGCAAACGTTGCGCAAGCAAGATTGCGAAAGCGATGTCGAATGCCAGGTAGGCATATTGTGTACGCGACACGCCCGTACCGAACGGGAACCAGATGCCGGGAACGTGTATCGCCGAGAGCTCCTGCGCGAACAGGCCGATGGAAATGAAAACGATGGCAGGTAGCGCATACCACCCTTCTCTGCCCATCTTCTGCATTCCGCGAACAACGATGAAACTCAGTGCAAGCAAGAGCATCGCGCGTACGGTCGTCGCCAACCAGCCGACTAACGTTGCTGTCCACGACGGCAACACGTCGTAAAACCACGAGCAATTCAAGAACTGAGCGACAACATAAATGAGCGTAAGTATCACGATGGACTGGCGTAACCAGTAAGGCTGGTTTACCTCGAACCACGCACGCCAAGCCATCACCCATGTGCCAAGACACAATGGCACCAACATCACATAGCTGACAAATTCGAATGTGTGGATGGATTCAAATTGCCCCCAGTAGAAAAACGCCTGATTGGCGCGATACGCAGCGACAAGTAGCAACGCCAGCGCAAACCAGCTGTACGCGGTATGGGAGCGATCAAAGGGAAGCAAACTGAGACACATCAACGCGAGCAAAAGAAACAGGAATGCCTCCACGACTTCAACGATGTAACCCTTCACCGTCTCTAGCCATTGCATCCGGTATTGCGCTTCGACGCCGCTGCGCTCTCCGATGGCTGGCGCGATATGGATACCACCTGCGTCATCGGCACCGATATCCCAAGGCCCCATGAAGACTCTTATGGCGAGCACAACGGGATGTCCGCTCACGACCGTGGCGGGCAATTCAAATACACGTGGCTGGATGCTGTAGGCGATGGGTGTGCGACCGGAAAAGTCGCCGATACCGCCCAGCAGATGCCCATCGAGAAACACTTGATAAGCGCTATCGACATCCGGTGGCCCGCTCAATGCGAGTGCGCTACCGGCAGGCGCGTTCACGGTAAGCGTCAACCGGTACCAGCCATAACCAACGTAACCGCGGTAGCCCCTCGCCTGCCATCCCGCCACGTAACCGGAAAGGCCAACATCTGAATCGTGCGCACCCGGTAAGGGTGTCAGGTCGACCGTTTCCCATGAGGCGTCGTCAGCATCCGGATTCGCCCCATTCGGATCGTCGCCTGCATGGAATTTCCACGGACCATTGAGCGCGGCGACTGAATGGCCAAGCGTAACCGATACCGGCGGTGCGGCGGCGCCTGCAATACCCGGTTGCCATGACAGCACGATGAGCGTCGCAACCATCCATCGTGCCCAAGCGGTACAACGAAGCATCGGTCGGTATCCGTGGATCGAGATGCGTTGCACTCTACTCAATTCGCAAGACCCCAGCGTGTGCCGCGTCTATGGGGTTGTGTCGTGATGGCGAAGAATATCGAGCACCGCGGCGATGGCCTGCGCGTTATTGGGTACTTGATGATCCGATTGCACGATCAACGTGGATGCAGCACCGGGAATCAAGGCGCTGCTTAGTGGTACGAATCCGTCACCGGGCGGCTTTCGTCCCGGAAGTACACCCGCAATGGTGTGATAACGCACACCGGCTACGGGGAGAAGTTGCGAGTCCACTTTGGTGACGGGTTCGTCGGGCAAGAGAGACGTGAGACTGCTTAGGTGCCCCAATCTGAAGTCCCGAAGAAGCTCGATTTGAATGGCGTTTGGGTTTTCTTTGGCCACGCGTCTAAGGCCCGCAAGCTCGGGGACTTCTTCCCAGGCCAGACTTTGCGCAATGCGCCCGTACCAATAGCCGGCAGCGGGGCTTCCATGCTGCGGCGCGGCCATGAAGATTTCTTCATCGATGCCCGGATATGGCGCGAACTCGAAAATATCCCTGAGCAACGCGAGGTCTTGATCATTATCGTGCAGGCTTTCGAATGGCACGGTAAACGCTGCGCTCCACAGTGCCGGAACGCTTTGAGCGCATAACAGACGTGCAATGACGCCACCCAGACTGTGGCCGATCAGCACGTCGCCTTTTCTCGCCGGAGCGGTACCGTCGGGATCGACCCTCTTCCAGGTTGTGTCGAGATACGTCTGAACGCGATACCGTTCGATAAGCAACGGCGCGTTGGTCTGATAGACCACGTGCCATATCTGATATCGCTTGTGCAGCTGCGGATCGCCCATGATGGCATTGCTTAGGCGCGCCCAGATTCGCGGACTGCTGGCAAGCCCGTGAATCATGATGATGGGTGTCTTGGTGGGGTCGTAATCGTCAAGCAAAAACACGCCAGCACGGTGGCCCACTGCGGTGCCGCCGATCAACCCCCACCATCCCAGGCGCCGCAAGTTGGAGTGTTCAATGAGCTGTGCGTAAGGTGCGGAAAGATCGTCGGCAAGGCGATATATTTGCGTGCCGACCTGATCGTCCGGTTGTGTCACGGAATACTGGAGAACGAATACCGGCTCCTCGCCCTTGTGAGCGCCATCCGGAGCACCTTCCAGCCAGAAGGTCGCGGGACGAAATATACCTTCCGGCGGATACAGCGCGCAGACTGGCCGATTTGTGCAGGTGGGTGCGAAGGCGACGAGCGGAACGCCGAAACCATCATGGCGATGACGCACGCCCCCGAAGATTTCCACCGAAACCTGACCGGAAGACTCTAACCATACGTGGTCGCCAAGGCTCTCGGGGAGCCCACGAAATTCGACTCGAACGATGCGATGGCCGAGCAATGCATGCCCGGCACGCACGTCGATCACATCGCCCTGAGCCAAGGTATCGATGTACCAGCGACTGCAGCTTGTCGCGAGCGATGCAGCGGCTTCCCGTGTGGAGGCTTGGTCGCTGGCCATCGCATCGTGTGCAAGAACGGCGCAGCGCATCCACGCGTTAGTCTGTGCGTCGATATTGTGCAAGGTTGGGGCTTGCGACGCCCACGTCATGGCGAGCTTGAGCGCTTCTTCCGTTGAAACACCGTGGCCGGGTCCCTTCACCGTTGCCGAAGGTGTGAGCGTCGTGCAGCCGTGCATCACAACGAGGGCGAACAGGCTCGCCAGACAGCGAATAATAAGCCGTATGCCCGAGCGACACGTCATGCTGGTAATCCCGCGTGGTTGGGTAACCGGATCGTCGAGAAACGTGTTACCCCCGCAAGTTTGCTAGCCTTCCGTCATGACAGCAAGCACTAAACCTCGATGTTAATGAACCAGAATCTCATCGACGAAAAGCCACGTATTTTTTGCACCACCCGAATAGGATGCCGGTGCCGATTGGGTTCTCTCTGCATTGACACGCACGTAGCGGGCCGTTACAGGTTGCGGCGAGACAAAACTGATCGGTTGAACGCGCAACGGTGATGAAAAGTCCGGCGTTGGCATATCGGTGTAAAGAGGCGTCCAGTTCTTACCGTCCATGGACACAAAGAAGTACACCTCTTTGGGTAGCAGAATTCGCGAATTGGGCCGCAGTAAAAAATTGACGTCGATAGCGTGAAACGTCGTGGCCCGCTGCAGATCGATCGTGGCGCGGAAATCGCTATCGTGCCAAGCAGCCCAACGTCCGTCGTAAAACTCGTCGCTTCCCATGATGCCGTCCACGAGCACGTCGCCCGCTCCGTACTGTGACGCTACCGGATTGGAAAACGTAATCGGTTTACCAAAGGCGAGATTGTCTACCAGGGTGAAAGAGCTGGCCTTGTCATAAGGAACACCGTGAAGAAATGGCGTGACTTTCACGATGCCGGCTTTTTTGATCGTCAACGTATCGTCAAAAGACGGCGACTTTATCGTCGGTTCCGAACCGTCCAGCGTGTAATGATTCTGAAGATCGGGAAATCCACGCACGGCTTTGAGCTGCCAATCATTCTGTTGCGCATCAAGGCCCATGGTGTAGCTCACGACGGGCTGGTCTTCCGGACCGTAGGCCACGTGCTGCGCACCCAACCAGCCGTATTGAGCTTGCAGTCGATGTTCAAAATCGGCGTAGGCAACGGCGTCGTGGGTTCCGCCCGTCCATAGGTTTTCAGCGAGCGCAAGGATGCGCGGGTAGATTTTCCATTCGGCATTCAGCGGATTGGCACGTTCGCTCCACAACGGCGCTTCGCCACCCAGAATTTGCGCGCGATGGCTTTGCAGGAATGCGTCTGTGTTTCCACCGGTTATGTCCGTGCTATAGACGTTTTTGATGGTCAGCTTATCCAGCGGCGCATCGAGGTAAAACGGGCCTGCGACAATAATGCGGTTGCCATTGGCGAGCGCCTTATGCGCTTCGTCGTCGCCGCGCCAGATTTCGACGATGGCATTTTTGTCGGCACCGCCCTCGAGAATTTCGTCCCAGCCCACCAACGTTTTGCCCTTGCTGGCGAGATAAGCCTGAATTTGCCGGATGAAATAGCTTTGCAGTCCTTCTTCGTCTTGCAGGCCCTGCTCTTTCATCAGCGCCTGACATGATGCGCAGTCTTTCCAACGATCCTTCGGCGTCTCGTCGCCGCCGATGTGTATATACGACGACGGGAAAAGATTAATGACCTCATCCAATACGTTCTGCAGGAATGTGAAGGTACTTTTGTTGCCCACGCAATCGATATCCTTGAAGACGCCCCAGGTGATGGCGACCGTCAAGGGTTGCTTCGTGCAGGAGAGTTCCGGGTACGACGCCAATGCGGCCAGGCTGTGCCCCGGCATTTCGATTTCGGGAACGACCATGATGTTGCGCTGACGCGCGTACTGCACCACGTCGCGAACCTGTGTTTGCGTGTAAAAGCCGCCGTAGCGCGTGCCGTCCTCTTCGGTACGCCATGCACCCACGCCGGTCAGTTTGGGATAGTGCTTGATTTGCAGACGCCAGCCCTGGTCTTCCGTCAGATGCCAGTGAAATGTGTTTATCTTGTAGTAGCTCAACAGATCGAGCTGCTTCTTGATGAAGGAAACCGGATAGAAATGCCGGCCCACATCGAGCATGAAACCGCGATAGGCAAAAGCCGGAGCGTCCTCGATCTGGACCGAGGGAATCGCGGCTGGTGAGCCGTGCTCAAGCGGCAACAGTTGACGCAGCGTTTGAACACCCCAGAACAGCCCCGTGTCGGTAGAGGCCTGAATGATTACACCACGGGGCGTAACAGAAAGCCGGTAGGCTTCATCGCCCTTCACAGAGGGATCGATCGCCAGCGCGATACCGTGTGCATGCACACTTCCGGAAAGCTGTATGCCCGTCTGATCGCGGACTGCCTCGCGCAAAAAAGAGACGATTTCGCGCGCTCGTGCATCGCCCGGGGCGTCGATACCAGTGTTGGCATCAAGTTGATAGCTGCCCTGCCCAGCTTCTATATGTTGCGGTTCCGGGATGATCGAGATCTCGGCGGACGCACATAAGCTCGTCATCAGGACCGAGGCACCAAAGCAGTAAGCAAGCAACGACTTCGACATCCGCAAAACTCCATCTGTTCAAACATACCGCTCAAAGCAAGCGAGCCCGGCTTTTGGCCGGGCTCGCTTGGATTGCTTACCTCAATCGATCTTCCAATCAACCGACAAAAAGACCTCGCGACCGTTGTATTCGTCGGCGCTCTGCCCCGTCGTGACGAACTCGAAGCCACCGGCGTAGTACGGGATTCCAGCAACCTTGTTGAAGATGTTGTTGACGGCGAAGGTCAATTTCACTTGCTTCAAGAGCTGGTAGCTGACCGCGCCGTTCCAGGTGATCCAAATCGGGACGTGACCGTTGTAGACCACGCATTCGGGATCGCCCAGGCTCGGCTGGATGCCGTTGGCTAGCGTTTCACAACCACCGTAGCCAGGAGAGCGCAAGGTGCCGTCGCGCTGGCCGGACACCGACACGTTCCAGAGATCCTTGTTCCAATCGGCAATCCAATTGACCCTGCTCGCCACTTGGTTATAGCGCGTATTGAGTAGCGGGTCGTTGGCCAGCACACGCTGCTTGTACGACAGATTGTTGGTGTAGTTGATGCTGCCGCGGAAGTTGCCGTACTCGGTCGCTTTCTTATAGTCCAGCGAAGCATCGATACCGCTCACATACAGCGAAGCCTCGTTGATCGGACCGGACTGCACTTCGGTAATTAGGCCAGCCGCATTGCGCGTGACCATTTTCTCCACCATCTGGCAATACGCCGACCCTGGGATGTGTGCGGTATATGCCTGCAAGCCGCTCGTGCCGTTCGCCTGCAGGCCGGTCATGCAGCCGGCCTCGTCCGTCAGCACGGTTTGCTGACTGAGGTACTCGATGGAGTTGTCCACGCCCATGTGCCAGTAGTCGGTGGAGAACGACAGGCCGTCCACGCCCGGAATCTGCCACACGAAACCATAGGTCCAGGAGTGACCAGTCTGCGGCAACAAGTAGCGGCTGCCGCCTGTGACCAGGTTGTAGTACTGCGAGGGCGGACGTTGTACCTGCGAGCACCACGTGCTGTTGGTCTGGCCGGCCTTGATGGCCTGGATGCACTGCAAGGGATCGATGAAATCGCCCTGCGGTTCCGTGGAGCCGGTCTGATAGATCGCCTGCATGTCCGGCGCCTTGAAGTTGGTGCCGTAGGTGCCACGAATCAGCAGACTATCGATGGGACGCCACTCGATGCCGGTGCCCCAGGTGCGGGCGACGTCGGCGCTGCTGGCGTCACGGTACTTGTCGAGGCGACCGGAGAGAGTCCAGGTCAACGTATCCAGAATCGGCATGCGGAACTCGGTACCGAACGAGAAACGCTGGCGAGTGCCGCCACCGGTGTTGTATTCGTCGAACGGGTTCTGGAACGTATCGCCATTGGCGCCGCGCGGATCGGGCGAAAGCAGGAAGCCGTTGTGCGCAGCTTCGAACACCGCTGCCCAGCCGATCGGCTCCTCGCTCACCCACGGCAACTTGTACAGGTCGCCGTTGACGCGGAACTGCGCCTGGTCCAGCCACGACGTCGAGGTGTTCTCGCCACTGGCTGCGAACGTGCCGTATTGCTGGGGCGTGATGGGGTTCCACCACTGCTGCCAGTTCATGGCGTAAATGGGCAAACCTGCGGCGTTGGTACCCAACTGCTTGCCGAGGAAGAAGTTGGTCATGGCCTCGGGATTGATGGCCGTGAAGTCCTCGCGCACGGTGTACTTCTGCGAGTTGAGGTTGAAATCCCAGTTGAACATGCCGTCGAACCAGGTGCCGCGCAGGCCGGCTTGCAGGTTCCAGTTCTGCTCGCGATCGTGGGTGTTAGCCGACGTGCCCATTTCCTGCGCGGTCAACTGGCGCACAGCCTGATTGATGACCTGCCCCGTCGTCTGGTCGTAAAACTGAGGGCTGACATATACCGGTAACTGGGTGTTGGAAATGCCCACCGTGTCATACAGCGCCGCCGAGCCGTAAAGCTGCAAGCCATTCTTGAAGTCGTACTCGCCTGCCACGAAGCCACTGTTGTTGCGGCTGCCTGGTGTGAGCACCCAGTCTTTGAACAGGGCCGGCTGCGAACAGTAGTAACCATTGTCGGTCACACCGGTAATCTGGTTGCCCTGGGTGGTGACAGTGTGCGACTGGCTGAGCTGGAAGTTGTTCCCGAACTTCGAGCAGCTGCCTGCCTGAGGCGTGATGTATTGACCCGAGCTGTTCGTCGCGGAGATGCCGATGGCGCTGGCCGCGTCGTACTGGTAGCCGAACATGCGGTCGGCCGGATTCCACGAACCGTATCCCGCATCGGACACAGAGTCCTGATAGGGACGATCGCTACCCCACAGCGCCGTGCGGTTGGATTTCTCCGCGTTGTAGATGATGTGCCAGTTCTCGCCGGACTTGCCACCGGAGAAATTGATGTCGCCGTATCTGCGACCGCCACGGGTGGCGCCACCGCCAGTCACCTGGAGATCGTCACCCTGGTAGTTCTTCTTCAAGATCACGTTGACCACGCCCGCGATCGCGTCCGAGCCGTAGATCGACGAGGCACCGGAGGCCAGAATTTCGATGTGGTCGATCATGCCCGTGGGCAGGTTGTTGTAGTTCTGGAAGTTGCTCTGCGCGTTCAACGGCTGCGGGTAGTCCACCACGCGATGTCCGTCGATCATCAACAGGCTGAAGCCAGCACCCAGGTTGCGCAGGTTGACCGAGCGCGCGTTCACCGACGTCGCACCCCAACTGGCCGGGTCCTGCGTCTGGCCAAACTGCGGCAGCGAATCGAGGAATTCCCACAGCGTGGTGAAGCCCTCTGACTTGATCTGTTCGCCTGTGACGATTTCGACCGGTGCAGGCCCTTCGATTTCCACGCGTGGGATCATCGAACCGGTGACGGTGACTGTCTGCAGTTTCGTCGCGTTTTGCTGACCGGCCGGCTGCCCGCTGGATGAGGTGCTTTGCTGCGTGGTTGATTGATCGCTCGAAGACGTTGTCGACGTTGTCGATGTTTGTGCGAAAGCATGCGGCGCGAACAGCGCCAAAGCCATGGAACTGGCCAGTACGCCACGGCGTACGCGGATAGTGCTCATGTTTCTCCCCTCCCGGTGAAGTTTAAGTGTCTCTTGCCGCATTCGATCCCCTACTTAGTCGAAATCGGCGTTTTTGCTTGCTCGTCTGTGATCGCGCTGAAAGCGGATCGGTGTTCGTCTTTCTTTTTCGAATGACAGCGATTTATGAATTGGGTACGTCTCCCTCCCTCGCTGCCGGCGCGACATGGTCTTTCATTTCTATTCGATAGACATAGGTACGCACACCAGCAGGTTGCGTAGGCAGATCGAGATGCAAGCCATCGGCTTGTTGATCGAACGTCACCGGCTTACCCGTAGCCAGCAACGTCACCGATGTGACGTTCATGCTCGGCGTAATCGAATGAATCAGCGCGTGACTTGTCGTCGGCCACGCCATTTCGATGGCGTAGAGGCGTCCATCTTTGGTGGTGAAGCGGAAATCTTCCGCGGTGTAAGGCTTGGTCTTAGTGTCTTGCATCGTGCCGGCTGCGACTTGCGTGGGACCTTCGCCGAATCGCTGCCACGGACGCGTGCCATAGATCGCTTCGCCGTTGACTTTCAGCCATTGCCCGATCGCCAGCAAGATGTGCTGCGCCTGTTCCGGAATGGTGCCATCGGCTTTAGGACCGATGTTCAACAGCAGATTGCCGTTCTTGCTCACCACATCGGCGAGCAGTTGCACGATTTCATCCGGCGACTTGTAGGTATCGCCTTCGGCATATCCCCAAGAATCGGGACTTACGGAGGTTTCAGTCTGCCAAGGTTGCGCGCGGATATCCGACGCCTGCCCGCGCTCAATGTTCAACGTTCCGGTGCCCGGACGCATGTCATCAAGCTTGTAGTTGAGTACGACGCCCTGCCCGCGCGCTGCCGCCTGGTTGTAATAGAACGCAGCGAACTCGGCCAATGCATTGCGGAAGCGCGGCTGACCCACCCACCAATCGAAGTACATCAGATCCGGGTGATAGTCCTGCACAATTTCGGAGGAGCGAGCTAGCCAGTCGTTGAGATATGCATCGGATACAAACGTCCAGTCCACATCCTGGCCGTCTTCGCCCTTGGCACCCTCCAACGGATGCGCCGGCCCATACAGCGCCGCATAACGCGGATCGTTCACATCGGAATTGAAAGTGCGGCCGTATTCGTAAAACCAATCGTGTTCGGCACGGTGCGACGACAACCCGAGCTTCATGCCTTGTGCACGGATCGCCTTGGCCAGCTCGCCGATCACGTCGCGATGCGGCCCCATTTTCACCGCCGTCCAGTCCGACAACTTCGAGTCGTACATGGCAAAGCCGTCATGATGCTCGGCCACCGGCACGACATAACGCGCGCCGGCTTCGCGAAACAGCGTCGCCCAGGCGTTGGGATCGAAGTGTTCCGCCTTGAACAACGGAATCAGATCCTTGTAGCCAACTTGTGGCATCGGGCCGTAGGTTGCGATCTGATGCTGATAGCGGTCGGAGTTTTCGCCGGTGCGCTCGTACATATGGCGCGGATACCACTCGCCCTTGTACGCAGGGACCGAGTACACGCCCCAATGAATGAAGATGCCGAACTTGGCATCCCGATACCACTCGGGCGTGGTGTAGCCGGTAAGGCTCTGCCAGTCTGGCTGCATGGGTCCTTGCCAAGCAACCTTGTGCGTCTGCGCGAGAATGGTATTGCGCGCGCCGTCGTATGGCTTATTGGCTGCTACCCATTGTTGCTCGATCGTTGCTGCATCCGGCGGCGTTGCGGCATGCGTATTGTCGGTGGCGACGACTGCTGTCACACCAAGTAATGCAGAAACAACGCCTACACATAGAGCGGCACCACGCGACATCGAACAGCGCGTTTTCATGCGGCCTTGTCCTGTGTCTGGTGGCTCATTAGCCAGCTTGCCGCACCAATGACACCAAGCCGCGTGTGATCCACCACATGGACAGGAATCGTTTGCAGGAACGGGCGCATTACACCCTTGTCGAGAAAGCGACTGACGAAAGTGCTCTTTTCTACAAACTCGACCATGTGCGAGAGGAAACCTCCAGCGAGGTAGATACCGCCGGTGGCGCCATACAACATCGCCAAATCGCCAAGGAAGGAGCCGAGCCATCCGCAAAACAGCTCTAAAGTCTCCACCGCTCTCACGTTCGTGCCGGCGCATGCAGCAGCAGTGATGGCAGCAGGCTCGTGAAACACGGCAGGTAACCGCTCGATGCGACACAACGCACCGTAAAGACGCAAAAGTCCAGGGCCGGACAATACGTGGTCGTAAGGTACATGCGTGTTGGCTTGCGCCAATTCAGCAAACACTTGCTGTTCGCGCCCTACGCGTGCCGCCAACTGGATATGACCGGCCTCGGTCGCCAACACTTTCGGCTGCGCACCGGGCAAACGTACCGCTACGCCGAGCCCCGTCCCTGGACCGACGATGACGACCGGACCTGTGCCCGCTTTTTCGAATCGTTGCGGGTTATGCAACGACGTGACATGAGTGGCATCCAGGTAGGCTGTACCATAAGCCAGTGCTTCAAAATCATTAAGTATTTTGACGTCGCTCAACCCCAACTCCGCTTCGAGCGCAGTCGGCGCGACTGGCCATTGCAAGTTGCTGTTGACGACGTGTCCTTCGTGCAGAAAACCCGCACAAGCGAGCGCAAGGTGAGACGGTTTGGCCGCGTACGTATCGCAGAATGCACGTACGATGGCATCAAGACCCGAGTAATCAGCACACTTGTACACACGGTACGCCAGCACATTGGGCGTGGTTTCGCCGTGCCCAAAGGCAATCAAGCCTATGCGCGCGTGGGTGCCTCCTACATCGGCAGCAAGGAACGGCTCGTTGGAAAACGGAACGACCTTTCCGGACGATGCAGTCCCTTCCCGTGCAGCACTGAACGGCGGAGAGTAAACGCCTGTGGACTCGTTGAAACCTTGATAGCCGCCTTTCATACGCGACGCGTTTCCACGCCGCCGAACGGCGGAGCCGCTGCGTATTTACTCAGCTGGATCGGTCCCATCATCTCCCCTCCCAGTGCCCTAGCGACAGCCCGGAACTCCTCCCGGCGTCACCTGGTTATTTCATACGTAAACATCCAATTCATATTTACGTATAAAGAGCTTATAGGTCGAATTTAGATCGAGGCAAGTCGCATCGCAACACAAATTTTCGATTGGCGACCCATGAAATCGCGCTTACTTGTAAATCATTGTTTTATATACACACCCAAGGACACCCTAGCCCCGGCTTTTGGGACGGGTTTCGTTGGCGACCGGTCGGTCCCTGCCGAACCGCCGTTGCCGTAGCCACAACGACTCAAAAGGACGACGGAATCGGCGCGAGCCAGGGCATTTGAAGATCGAGAACCACGTGCGCAATGCGCAATCGCTTCCATGTGTAAGTGATGTGAATCAACCCGTCGCTGGTCTGGATGACGGCCGGGTAAGAAAACTCCGCACCCGGACTTTTTTACAACGTCAGTACATGCTTCCCTTGTCCACGCCACCACGCGTAGGCGACGGCGCCGAGTCGCGGTATGAAAGGCGCGCCACTCTGCATCAACGCTGCATGACTGGCAGTTCATCCCAAACTTTTGGGTCTTCAGAACCCAATACCCAGGCGCAAAAACCTTCCAAACCGTACTGGTTTATCAATGCATAACGGTCGCGAAAGCTGTGCGCATCGGGCATGAAAACCCATTCGCGCATGTCGTCGCGATAGAAGTAAAACCAGGATTCGTGCTCCACCGGATCCCATTGCACGTTCGCTTGCTGCTCCTGCACTAAAGGCATCCATTCGTCCGCGTCTATGTAGTCGGCTTTGATGTTGGAAGCTTCGGTGCCATCCTCCCGCACGGGATCGCCGGTATACCAGTGGTATCCATACAGTGCGATGCCGAGCGAGAGTTTTTCCTTCGGCACCATCGTCAACGCGTACTTCAGCTGCGCCGATACCCATGGCATGCCGTCGACTGGGCCCGGTGTGGTCCAGCGGGTGTGCTGATCGTAGGTCATCAGGCAGATCAGATCCGCGTATTTGCCCAGCGCGGCCAAATCGTAAGCGCCACGCCAGTACTGCCACATCCATTTGGAGAACTTCCCTTCCCCTGCATGCCCCGGCGCGTTCGGAACTACCGCGATCGACAGCTTAAAACCGTGTTTGTGCAATGCCTCGGCGGTCTGTTTGACCAGCAAGGTGTAGGCGTCTCGATCTGTCCATGAAATGCTTTCAAAGTCGAACTGAAAACCGACGTAGCCATGTTCCGCCGCCTGCTGCAGCATGGCATCGATCATGTGCTGCTTGGCGATCTCGTCGTGCAGCAGATCGTGAAATCCTTTGCGGCCGGCCGACATCGACATGATTGGCATTACCGGAAGGCGGTGATCCTTGGCGATATTCAGTACGTAAACATTCGGTCCGCCATTGACCAATCCCTGATTGTCGACGCCGTACCAGGTTGGCACTAGCAAGCCGATCTTATCGACATGGGTCACAAAGGAGTTGAGCGACTTCGGCGTACCCATGAGATAAAACAGCGCATCAGGCTGTTTCGCAAACGCAACGCCACATGCAAGCATGGCGAGTAAAAGCCCGATGAATCGTTTCATGGAAATCCCTAGAAAAATGCGAATTTATGGCACTGCCGCGGATAATTCGATGCGGTAAACGTAGGCGTATTCGCCTGCCGATGGTTTAGGCAGCGTCAGGTGCAAGCCATCGGGCTTTTGTTGCCATGTCACAGGCTGATCGTTGACAACCAGATCGACGGCACGCACATGGTCGGTCGGTTTGATCGAGTGGATGACTACCGTTCCATCTTTAGGCCAATCCATCTCAATTGCATAAAGCACGCCCGGCTTGGTGGTGAAGCGAAAATCCTGCGCGGTATACGGTTGAGTCTTGGTGTCTTGGAATGAGCCACCTATCACTTCGGTAGGGCCTTCACCAAAGACGCGCCATGGCTTCGTGCCATAGATAGCGTCGCCGTTCGCTTGCAACCATTTGCCGATCGCTAATAACACCTCGCGCTCGCCATCCGGGATGGTGCCATCTGCACGCGGTCCGATATTGAGCATGAGGTTGCCGTTCTTGCTGACAACGTCGACAAGCAGATGGATAAGCTCCCTGGGCGATTTATACGTATCGTGCTCGATATAACCCCATGACTTGTCGCTGATAGACGTGTCGGTCTGCCAATGCGTGGGATGAATACCGGTCAGCTGGCCGCGCTCAATATCGAGCGTACCGGCACCCTCCGGAAAATCGCCAAGCTTGTAGTTGACCACCACACCGTCGCGGCGTGCACCATCGTTGTAGTAATACGCCAGCATTTTCGGCAAGGTGTTGCGGAACGTTGGATGGCCGATCCACCAATCGAAATAAATAAGGTCCGGGTGGTAGTCGTCGATCAGCTCGGCCGTCCGCGCAAGCCAGTCATCCAGCCATGCCTGCGATACATAGGTCCAGTCGTCGCCGAGGTTCTGGTCGTCTTTCGAAAGGTGCGCTTCGGCGGGGCCGTAGAGTCCGGCATATCGCGGGTCGTTGACATCCGAATCGAATTGCCGGCCGCCGTCGAAGAACCAATCATGTTCGGCACGATGCGAAGACAGGCCGAAACGAAGCCCTTCCGCGCGCGCAGCCTTGGCCAAGAGTCCGATGATGTCCTTGTGCGGCCCCATCTTCACGGCGGTCCACTCCGATAGCTGCGAGTCGTACATCGCAAAGCCATCGTGATGTTCCGCTACAGGCACGACGTAACGCGCGCCTGCCTCTCGAAACAATTTAGCCCAATCCTGTGGATCGAAATGTTCGGCTTTGAATAGCGGGATGAAATCCTTATAGCCGAACTTCGATTGCGGACCGTAAGTCGCTACATGATGGGCAAATTCCGCCGAGCCCTGTTGATACATCAGTCGCGGATACCATTCACTGCCAAACGCCGGAACCGAGTACACACCCCAATGGATGAAGATGCCGAATTTTGCATCGTCGTACCACGTTGGCGAGCGATAGTTTTGCAATGAGGCCCAGTCGGCGCGAAATGGCCCCTTGTCCATGCCACTGGCAACGCGGGACAAGATAGCGCGTCGCTCCGGTGCAAATTTTGCCGAGGCCTTCTGCCAAGCCATATCGGCATCGTGCGGCGAAAGCGTCTTCGCCGTGGCGGCGGTCGATGACTGCGCCACGGCGATATCGGCAAATACGACACAAGCGACAAACAGAACCATGCTGATGCGAAATCGTTTCATGGTCTGAATGCCTTTAGCCCTATGACATGGTGGTTATAAAAAAACCGATCGCGGCAACAGAGGGGCTGTTTAGCCGCGATCAGCGCGGGAAACTAGTACTAAAATTTGAGACCGGGCGAGCAAGCTTCGCGCTCGCTTCCCCATGGATTGCCAACATTGACGCAGTTATCGAGATGCCAACTGGCTGCGCCTATGACACCGTGTCGATCGTGGTCAATGACACGGATCGGGATCTTTTGCAGAAACGGACGCACCACTCCTTTGTCGAGAAACCGCTCGACAAACGGGCTTTGCCGCATGAAGTCGACCATGCTGGAAAGAAAACCACCGGCCAAATAGATGCCACCGGTGGCGCCGTAGAGCATGGCGAGATCTGCCGTAAAAGATCCGAGCCAACCACAAAACAAGGCGAGCGCCTCACGCGCAACGTCATCGTCATCAGCCAGTGCAGCGCACGTAATGGCGGCAGGTTCGGCAAGAGACGGATAGCGGTCTCGTATGGCACATAGCGCAATATAGAGACGATGCAGCCCCGGACCGGAAAGCACCGTCTCATAGGAAACATGACTATCGGCTTGGGCCAATTGCGCAAGCACTTGCTGCTCGATGCCAACGCGGGCCGCCAGTTGAGTATGGCCAGCCTCCGTGGTCATGACGCGCGGTGGCGCACCGGGAAACCATACGGCCGCCCCCAATCCAGTGCCTGGACCAACCACGACAATGGGGCCGTTTTCCGGTGTAGCCGCGATCGGAGCCTTGAGCATCGTTGCTTTATGGCCGGGCACACGCCCTACGGCATACGCGAGCGCTTCGAGATCATTGAGGAACGTGACGCTCTCAAAACCCAATGCCTCTTTCATCGCCTGAGGCATGACTCGCCACGCGAGATTCTTGTTGATCACAGAACCCGCGTGCATGTAGCCGGCGCATGCAAGCACCAGTTCGCGAGGCTGTACGCCAATTTCCTCGCAGAAGCAGCGAACGATGTCCTCCAGATGCGGATGATCGCTACAACGATACATACGATAGGCAAGGATCTCCGACCTGCCCCCTTGGGCAACCGGTGCGATGAGCCCGAGGCGCGCATGGGTACCACCGACGTCGGCTGCAAGAAATCCCCGGTCGCGGATGTCGACGGACACACCTATCTGAGTCGCAGCCACGTTCGCCTGGGCATCGTCCAACGGACCTGAGGACGTGGACGCCGTCATCTCAGTCATAACGCGGCATCCCATAGTGGAAGCGGGATTCGCCGAACTTTTCCATGGGAAACGGCATCTGCGCGGCCCCTGCCTGCTGCGAACCAAAAACAGTCCTAGCCGGTGGCTAGGGCATATTCATTAGCAAAACAACTATTCATATATGTTTTAGATCGTGGGAAATCGAATTGCAACCCTTTTTTTCGTCCCGTCATCCTGTCCCTTTCGAACACCTATAAATTTGATGTTTATATGTACACAGGCGAATAGATGCGCGATCATGCGCGGAAAGGTCATAGCAAGCAGCGGGAAACCCCGTTCTACGGCGGTTTCTCCCTAGCCACCCTGAGGTTGGAATGACGCAAGTGACAACCAGGTCGGTTCCAGACACCGCCAGAGATCAGCGGATGCCCTGGCTACGTTCGCCTTTGTCATTTGGAGGCGCCCCGATCGGCAACCTTTACGAACCCGTGGACGATGCTGGAGCCGCCGCCGCGATTGCGCGGGCCTGGCAACAAGGCATACGGCACTTCGATACGGCGCCCTACTACGGCTACGGCTTGAGCGAGAGCCGGCTAGGCAACGTGCTAAGCGGTCTAACGCGCGACAGTTATACGCTGTCGACCAAGGTCGGCCGCACGATCGAAACGGATCATCGTCAGACGCGTCACGAAGATGGTTTCATCGTCGATGGTCGACGCGCTCATTTCGATTACAGCCGGGACGGCATCATGCGCTCGGTCGAAGCCAGCCTGAGCCGGCTGCGCACCGATCATATCGATGTCCTCTTGCTACACGACATCGGTGCCCAAACCCATGTAGTAAACCATGCCGATGTGCTGCGTCAGGCATTGGATGAAGCATTGCCTACGATGGCGGAATTGCGCGCACAACGCGTGTGCGACGCGATCGGTATCGGCGTTAACGAAGAGGCAGTGTGTCTCGAAGTGATGCCACGGTTCCCGCTGGACGCCATCATGTTGGCCGGACGCTACACACTGTTTGAGCAACAGCACAGCGAAGGCGTAATGGCGCAAGCGCAAGCGCGCGGTGTAGCGATCCTTGCCGCAGGCCCCTATAACTCGGGGCTGTTAGGTGGAACAGGCGGACCGGGGAGTTTCTACAACTACGCTCCCGCTGACGATGCCATTCTCGAAAGAGCCCGACGCTTCTACGAGATCCTTGCCCTCTCTCACACCGAGGTCGGTGCGGCAGCCTTGCAATTTCCGTTGGCGCATCCCGCCGTTCTGAGCGTTGTTTGTGGATTGCGTTCCGTTGCAGAGGTCGATAGCGCCACTGCGCGCATGCAAGCCAGTGTTCCCCCTGACGCATGGCGCGCATTGCGCGAGGCAGGCTTATTACAGGTTGGCATTCCCACGCCATGATCATCGTCGATGCTCATCAGCACTATTGGCAGCCGTCGCGTGGCGACTATGGCTGGCTGGCGCATGCCCCTATAGCGTTGCAGCAGGCTTTTCTGCCGGCTGATCTTTGTGCCCAACGAGAAGCGGCAGGCGTCACGTTCAGCGTACTCGTGCAAGCGGCGCCGACTGAGGAAGAAACGCGCTATCTATTCGAATTGGCGCGCACCGATGAGGCTGTCGTCGGCGTCGTTGGCTGGGTTGACCTGGAGGCCGATGACGTGGGTGCCCGCATCGATGCCCTGCTTCGTGACGGCGGAGGCTTGCTACGTGGATTGCGCCCGATGGCGCAGGACATCGCCGACCCCGATTGGTTAGCCAGGCCATCACTCGATCGCGCCTTCGATTGCATACAGGACTGCGGCCTGGCTTTTGACGCATTAGTCGGAATGCCGCAGCTGCCTGCGCTCTGTCGCCGCCTACTCCGGAATCCACAACTGAGTGTTGTGCTCGATCACGCAGGCAAGCCGGCCATTGCCGACGGACGATTCGATCAGTGGACAAGCTGGATCGATGAGTTAGCACAACATCCGCAGCTTCACTGCAAGCTATCGGGTCTGCTCACACTGCTCGGCGAGCCTATCCATGAAGATGCGATAGAGCCTTACGTCGCCGATCTTTTTTCGCACTTCGGGCCGGAACGCCTGATGTGGGGCAGCGATTGGCCGGTGCTCACCACACATGCTGATTTTGGCCATTGGTTGCGTGTCGCCGTGATGTTGACCGAGCGCTACGCACCGGGCTCGCAAGCAGATGTCTTCGCCGCCAACGCGGTGCGTTTTTATGCACTGGACGTCGACTTACCTGTTCCAGACCTTGTAGGAGCACCACCATGACTTTATTCGTTGCATCGCTTTGCATCCGATATCGAGGGGATGCCGCATGAGTGAACGTTTGCACGGTAAGCACGCGCTGGTCACAGCGGCAGGCGCCGGCATCGGTCGCGCAACGGCACTTGCCTTCGCGCATGCCGGTGCCACGGTGCTGGCTACCGATATCGACAGCAGCGCACTTGACAGTTTGGCGGCGGAGCACCCCGCACTATCCACCCAGTTACTGGATGTCACCCACGCGGAAAGCATCCAGACGCTGATAAGTTCATCGGGCCCCTTCGATGTGCTGTTCAACTGTGCCGGCTACGTGCATGCGGGAAGCATCCTGGATACCGACGATGCGAGTTGGCACCGCTCATTCACCATCAACGTTGACAGCATGTTCCATTTATGCAAGGCAGTGCTTCCCAGCATGCTTGAGCGCGGCAAGGGCAGCATTATCAACATGGCATCGGTTGCCTCCAGCATCAAAGGCGTACCCAACCGATTTGCTTATGGCGCCACGAAAGCCGCCGTGATCGGTCTGACCCGCTCGATCGCCGCGGATTTCGTTGCGCGTGGCGTGCGCTGCAACGCGATCTGTCCCGGCACCGTAAAAACCCCATCACTGGCGCAGCGTGTGCGCGCGCTTGGCGGCGACGAGGCCACCAACTGGCGAAGCTTCACCGAACGTCAACCGATGGGACGCCTGGGCGAGCCTGAAGAAATTGCCGCACTCGCGCTGTATCTCGCATCCGATGAATCCGCCTTCACGACCGGCACCATCCACGTTGTGGATGGCGGCTGGTCCAACTGAGCGCAAGGAGCGCATCTATGAAATTGATACGTTACGGTGCCCTCGGTGAGGAAAAGCCCGGACTCATCGACGAAGCGGGCACGCTTCGCGATCTCTCATCCGTCATCAACGATGTCGACGCAAAGGCGCTTGGCCGCGATGGCCTCGCACGCATCGCGGCCATCGATCCAAAGACACTGCCAACCGTGGCCGGCCAACCACGCTTCGGCGTGCCGCTGGCGCATGTCAGCAAGATGATCTGCGTCGGCATGAACTACGCCGAACATGCTGCGGAAACCAACGCACAAGTTCCCGAACTGCCGGTGATTTTCATGAAAGCCACCAGCGCAATCACGGGCCCCCACGATGACGTCGTCATTCCGCAAGGTTCCAACAAGACCGACTGGGAAGTGGAGCTTGGCGTTGTCATCGGCGAAACGGCTCGCAGTGTGACGGTCGAGAACGCACTGTCGCATGTCGCCGGCTATCTCGTGGTGAATGACTTGTCCGAGCGCGCGTTCCAATTCGATCACGGCGGTCAATGGGTCAAAGGCAAGAGCTGCGACACATTCGGACCGCTCGGCCCATGGCTGGTAACCACCGATGAAATTACCGATCCGCAAAATCTCCATCTTTGGCTGGAGGTCAATGGGCACCGATATCAAAATGGGCATACGCGCACGATGATTTTCAACGTGGCAAAACTGGTAAGCCACATCAGCCGTTACATGACGCTGCTGCCTGGCGATGTCATCAGCACTGGCACGCCCTCCGGCGTGGGTCTTGGACAAAAGCCTCCCATCTATCTTCGCCCGGGCGATGTGATCGAACTGGGCATCGATGGGCTTGGCCGACAGCGACAGCAAGTTCGCGCACATGTCGCTGACGAACACGCGGCATGAATGCGACGAACTTGCGCACCTCTTACTCAAGGAAGGTCATTGCATGACAAAGATCACGGCATTGGATACCTACGATGTCCGCTTTCCGACCTCCCGTGAGTTAGACGGCTCGGATGCCATGAATCCCGATCCGGACTATTCGGCCGCCTACCTTGTTCTGCGCACCGATCAACCCGGTGTGGAGGGTTACGGCTTTGCGTTCACCATCGGTCGCGGCAACGATGTGCAGAAAGTCGCTATCGACGCGCTGGCTCACCATGTGTTGGGGCTTAACCTCAACGACGTAATCGGCGACCTGGGCGGATTCGCCCAGCGTCTGGTTGGCGATTCCCAGCTGCGTTGGCTCGGTCCTGAAAAGGGCGTGATGCACATGGCCATCGGCGCAGTGATCAATGCAGCCTGGGATCTCGCTGCACGGCTTGCTGGTAAACCGCTATGGCGCTTCATCGCCGACATGACGCCCGAGCAATTGGTCGCGACGATCGATTTCCGTTATCTCACCGACGCGCTCACGCCCGACGAAGCGCTGACCATGCTGCATACCGCCAAGGTCAGCAAACCGCAGCGCGTCGAAAAATTGCTTGCCGAAGGCTATCCGGCCTACACCACTTCGCCAGGCTGGTTGGGTTACACGGACGAAAAAATGCAGCGACTCGCACGCGAGGCCGTCGCAGCGGGTTTTCGTACCATCAAGCTCAAGGTCGGCATGAATGTGGAAGACGACGTGCGGCGTTGCCGCCTTGCACGCCAAACCGTTGGGCCCGACATAGCCATTGCTATCGACGCCAACCAGCGTTGGGACGTACCGGACGCCATCGCGTGGCTGCGGCGCCTATCGGATGTACACATTGCCTGGGCGGAGGAGCCGACCAGTCCGGACGATATCCTCGGCCATGCTGCCATCCGCCGCGCTGTCGCGCCGGTGCCGATTTCAACCGGCGAACACACGCACAATCGCGTCATGTTCAAGCAGCTGTTCCAAGCCGGTGCGGTCGACCTCGTGCAGATCGACGCGGCCCGCGTCGGTGGTGTCAACGAGAATCTGGCCATTCTTCTGCTAGCTGCAAAATTCGGCGTGCGCGTATTTCCGCACGCCGGTGGCGTGGGTCTATGCGAGTTGGTACAGCATCTTGCGATGGCGGACTTTGTTGCGATCAGCGGAAAGAAGGACGATCGCGCGATCGAATTCGTCGACCATCTGCACGAACATTTTGTCGATCCTGTCATCGTGCGCGATGGCTGTTACATAGCTCCTGAGTCGCCCGGCTTTTCCGCGCAAATGCATACGGGCACCTTGGCGCATTATCGTTACCCGGACGGTCCCGCATGGCGTGAACCGCCCAGTGTGGCCAGAGCACTATGACCAGCCCCATCACCTGTGTTGCCGACTTACGAGAACTGGCGAAGCGCCGCGTACCGCGCGCCTTCTTCGAATACGCCGACCGCGGTTCCTACGAGGAAACCACGTTGCGGGCGAATCGCGCCGCGCTGGCACAGATAAACCTGCGGCAACGGGTGATGCGTAACGTCGACAATCGCTCCCTGGCCACTGACATCGTCGGCCAGCCGGTATCGATGCCTTTGGCCATCGCTCCAACCGGTCTCACTGGGCTTCAACGCGGTGGCGGCGAAATCCTTGGTGCACGCGCTGCGGAGAAAGCCGGTATTCCGTTTTGCCTGAGTACCGTATCGATCTGCTCCATCGAACAAGTGCGTGACGCGGTCAAGACACCGTTCTGGTTTCAGGTCTACGTGATGCGCGATCGCGGTTTTACGCGCGAACTGATCGAGCGCGCGAAGGCCGCCGGTTGCACAGCACTGATGTTAACTGCGGACCTTACCGTGCAAGGTCAACGCCATCGCGAGATCAAGAACGGTTTGTCGGTACCACCTCGAATTACCCTGCATAACCTATTGGACATGCTCAGCAAGCCACGCTGGGCGTGGAGCATGTTGAATGCACCGAGCCGATCTTTCGGCAACTTGCGCGGGCGCATCGAGAATACCGACAGCCTCACCACACTCGCGCAGTGGATCGCCAATCAGTTCGACCCGACGCTGACCTGGGACGACCTCGAATGGATCCGCGCATTATGGCCCGGCAAGCTAATTATCAAAGGCATCCTTGATCCCGAAGACGCCCGTATCGCGGCAGATCATGCGGTCGATGCCATCGTTGTATCCAATCATGGCGGACGCCAGCTGGACGGTGCGCCCGCCAGCATCGATGTGCTGCCATCCATCGTGCAAGCAGTTGGCGATCGATTGCAGGTACTGTTCGATGGCGGCATTCTCAGCGGTCAGGACTTGCTCAAGGCGCTGGCCTGCGGTGCGCACGCCGGGTTGATCGGCAAGGCATTCCTGTATGGATTGGGTGCTATGGGTGAGGCTGGCGTCACGCAAACTATTGAGCTTATCCGTCGCGAACTAAGCGTGAGCATGGCGTTGACCGGACAAACTGACGTGCGCAACATCGCCAAAGATGTGATCTGGCGTAATCACTGCACCTAAACGCCATAGGCAGAGCTTGCGCTGCCTCTTGTTCAAATCTTCTTTGCAGAAAGGTCCGCACTGAGCGTTTCAGTCAACGAAAAAATGCGCTTCATGGGCATCCACTTCTGCCCCGTCTCAGCCCACGGCAAACGCTGCTGATAACGATCCATCAACGCCTCCCACGCATGCGTCATCGGATCGTCTACATGACGCTTGGCCGACGCATCGTAGCCATGGGGCACCTGCACAACCATCACTAAGCGATTGCCGGTGCGAAAAATCTCCATCTCTTCGATGCCCGACGTCTTGATCGACGCGGCGATCTCTGGCCACACATTTCCAGGTCGATGCAACCGCTCGTATTCGGCAATGGCAGCGTCATCGTCGCGCAGATCCAACGCATAGTAGTGACGCGGCATCATCCCTCTCCTTCCAAAGCATTCCGACGGCGTTGCCATGCGAACAGCAACACCACGGCAAAACTGCAGGCCGGCACAATCATCGCGCGCGCCATGCTGCTCTGATCGGATACGGCCCCCATCAACGCGGTAAGCACCGCGCCCCCAATAATGGTCATGACGAGCAAGGCCGAGCCGAGCTTACGTTCGTCGTCGCCGCGCCCTTCCACACCCAGTGCGAACACTGTCGGATACATCACCGACATGAAAAAGCTGCATGCCACCAGCGCATAGGCGCCGTGGGCGCCCGGTTGAAACACTGCAAACAAAGTCAAAGCGATATTCACCGTGGCAAACGCCATCAGCAGCCGCACCGGAGCCAGATACTTCATCAGCGCGGCGCCCGCAAAACGGCCCACCATGAAACACACCAGTCCGGCGGTGAGAAAATTGGCGGCTTCCCTAGACGATGTACCCGGCATCGTGGCCTGTACGTAGCGGATGGTGTAGCTCCATACACCTACCTGCGCGCCGACATAGAAGAACTGAGCGAACATCGCTCCGACAAAACGCCGGTCGCGCAGCAACCTCCGCAGTACTCCGCCACCACCGGCCAATATGGTAGTCGCGTGTGACGCCGTAGCCTTTGGAAAGCGCGTCAGCACAATCAATAGCGCCCAGCACAGCACGACGATGCCGATCACCAGGTATGGCCACTGCACAGCCTGCGTTTCGCTAGCGTAGTAAGCGGTACGCTGTGCAACACTCATCGCTGCCAGCTGGTCAGCGGAGTGATCGATGCCGGAAAAGATGAAGTGCTGGCCGATCAGAATGCCTGCGATCGAACCCAGCGGATTGAAGGCCTGGGCCAGGTTGAGCCGGCGCGTTGCCGTTTCCTGCGGACCAAGCAAGGTGACAAAGGGATTGGCCGATGTCTCCAGAAAGGCCAACCCGCTTGCGATCACGAACAGCGCAAACAGAAACAGGCCGTATGTGGCAGACGCCGCAGCCGGCCAGAACAAAAGCGCGCCCACCCCGTAAAGCGCCAAGCCGAACACGACGGCGCTCTTGTAGCCGAATCGACGCATGTACATCCCCGCCGGCATCGCGACCAGGAAGTACCCGAGGTAAAACGCGCTCTGTACCAGCCCGGCGCGAAAGTCGCTGAGTACAAAAGCCTTTTTGAACTGCGCGATCAGCACATCGTTGAGATTGTTGGCGCCGCCCCAGAGAAAGAACAGGCTGATGACCAAGATCAGTGGCAACCATGATTGCCGGTCGGTCTGAGTGGCGCCGGCGAGCGGCATCGCTTGGTTATCTGTCACCGGCTGCACGTCCACCCTCTTCTCTCAATGACGCGTACCCCAAAGCGGGAATCGCGGGACAGCATGGCGGCCTCCGCCGTTATGTGCAAATATGAAACGATTATTCACCTGCGTCACAAGACGCGCTGCAACAAATTCGCCGGATGGCCCGGCATGATAAGCGGCAGCGTTGCACGAGAGGCGGCAAGCTGGCCGCCAAAGGAAAGGAGAGTCATGCCGACCCAAGTCCCCAAATACCGTGCGCCTGCGCTCGACAAAGGGTTGGATATCCTCGAGCTTCTAGCCAGCGCCCATAAACCGCTCAGCATCGCCGAGATTTCAGAAGGCGTCGGCCGCTCTCGCGGCGAGATCTTCCGCATGCTGCAGGTGCTGGAAGAGCGTGATTACATTACGCGTGGCGAAGGCGACACGGGCTATTCGGTCACCACGAGGCTATTTCGCCTTGGCATGGAACAGCCGCCGGTAAAAAGTACGATCGAAGCAGCGTTGCCGGTCATGCATCAGCTCGCCGATACCAGTGGCCAGGCTTGCCATCTGGTTGTGCCGTCGCACGAACAGATCGTGGTCGTGGCCCGCGTGGATCCACCCGGTGAAGTTGCCTTGGTCGTACGCGTCGGACACCGCCGTCCTATGTCCAAGTCCACATCGGGTCATGTACTCCTCGCTTTTCAAGACGAGCCGGTACGCGAGCGTTGGCTGGACCTGATCGTCAAATACGAACCCGCACTGGACCGCAAGAAGCTCACCAAGTTATTGGTACAGCTGCGCGCACGCGGTTATGCCAGCGAACCGAGCCAAATAGTCGATGCAGTCACCGACCTGTCTGCGCCGGTGTTGCAACACGGACGTGCGGTATGCGCGCTCACCATTCCATTTATCGAGCAACGAACCGAAGCGCAAACCACCAAGGACGACGTGCTTGCTGAGCTGCGCCGCGCCACGAAAGAAATCTCCGATGCATTGCAGTTTGGAGCGGCAGCTCGTCCCGACTGAACTGCGCAGATTTCTTGTCCAGTTACTCCACTTCCAAAAAGCACTTACGCAGGATTTGAAAACATGCGGATGGGTTTACGCGTTCTCCTCACCATTGCAATCGGCATCCTGTTCGGCACAAGCACTTCTTCTGCACAAAATTTCGTCGACATCAAACCATCGCCGCAACAAGTGCATTGGCAAGATCTTGAATTCGGTGTGATCGTACATTTCGGTACGAACACCTTCCTCGATCGCGAATGGGGGGATGGCACGGCCAGCCCCAAAGTATTCAATCCAGACAACGTCGATCCGGCGCAATGGGCTCGCGCGGCCAAGTCTGCCGGCGCGACGTATCTCGTGCTTGTAGCCAAACATCACGATGGTTTCGCGCTTTGGCCGACGGAGCAAAGCGATTACTCCGTTAAAAACAGCCCGTGGTTGAATGGCAAGGGCAACCTGGTGCAAATGACCGAAGAAGCCGTCCGCAAGGAAGGCATGGGATTCGGTATCTATCTGTCGCCATGGGATCGCCATGAGCCGCGTTATGCCGACTCGGCGGCTTACGATAAATACTATCTCGCGCAGATGGATGAGTTGGTTCAAAGTTATGGACCACTCACGGAATGGTGGCTGGACGGCGCAGGTAGTGCAGGCCACGTTTACGATTTCAAGAAATATGTGGAAGAGCTGAGAACGTATCAGTCGAACGCGATGGTCTTTGCCGACGTTGCACTCTTTGGCTACGGCGACATTCGCTGGGTCGGCCAGGAAGACGGTCATATCCACGGCGAAAATTGGAATGTGATCGATCGGCACGCTGAATTGCGCTGGCGCCCGGTGGAAGTGGATACGCCGTTACACAAGCTGCAATGGTTCTGGCATCCGGATAGCGATAAGACGTTGAAGAGCGTCGACGAACTGGTCGATATATGGGAGAACAGCGTCGGTCGCGGCGGCCAGCTCATGCTTGGTATCGCGCCGAATCGTCATGGTGTTTTGCCCGATGCCGACGTCGCACGCCTGAAAGAGTTCGGTGAAGCACTGCAAGCACGCTATGGTGTCGACAAAGATCTAGCTCGCAACCATATCGCCAGCGACACGAATGTCGAGGCTGCCCTGGATGGCGATCCCGATACCTTCTGGTCTGCTGCAGAGGGTTCGCGCCACGCAACGCTTGAAGTCGATTTCGCCAAACCCATTACCATCAATCATGCGCTCACCATGGAATGGCTGAACGACGGTCAATGTGTGCAGAAATATGCGATCGATGTATGGGCCGATGGCAAATGGTTGCCAATAGCCAAGGCTGAAGCCATCGGCCATATGAAGATCGATCGCTTTGCTGCAACAACCACCAGCAAGGTGCGGCTGAATATCCTGTCCAGCGCCTGCACGCCTCGCATTCGCGAGCTTCAGTTATTCAACGTGGCAGGTGGTTGATCTTTGTTGCGTGACAACCCGAAAGGCGTTTCAGCAAGTTTCTAGAAAGCCGCCATCGTGAATGACGCCTTGCGGCCTACACAAAAAAATAGCCTCCCTGCGCTTACGCAACAGGGAGGCTACGTTGCACATCGCCTTACAGGCCGATCGCCGTTTCCGCTTTCACGTACGGCAAGCCATGGGCCAGCGCGACAGGTTCACACGTCACCTTGCCTTCGAACACGTTCAGACCGTTGCGCAGATGGGTGTCTTGCGCAAGCGCCTTCTTCCAGCCGTTGTTAGCCAGTGCCAGCGTAAACGGCAAGGTCACGCTATTGAGCGCAAACGTGGAAGTACGGGCGACCGCACCAGGCATATTGGCCACGCAGTAGTGCACCACACCGTCGACAACGTAGGTGGGATCGGAGTGCGTGGTGGCATGCGATGTCTCGACGCAACCGCCCTGATCGATCGCCACGTCGACGATGACCGAGCCAGGCTTCATGGTGCGCACCATGTCATGCGTCACCAATTTGGGAGCCGCTGCACCCGGGACCAGCACGGTGCCGATCAGCAGGTCGGCGCGACGCACCAGTTCTTCAATGGCCGAGCGAGTGGAGAACACAGTCGAGATGGAAGTGCCAAATTGCGAAGCCAGACGCTTCAGGACGTCGGCCGAACGATCGACCACAGTTACCTTGGCGCCCATGCCCACTGCGATGGTCGCCGCATGAGTGCCGGACACGCCGCCGCCCAAAATGACCACTTCAGCCGCCGGCACGCCCGGCACACCGCCGAGCAACACGCCACGGCCGCCCTGCGCTTTCTCCAGCGAATGCGCGCCCACTTGCGGTGCCAGGCGTCCAGCTACTTCTGACATCGGAGTCAGCAGCGGCAGCGCGCCATTGGCCGAGGTGACGGTCTCATAAGCGATACAGATGGCGCCCGAGGCGATCAGATCGTGTGTCTGCTCAGCATCGGGGGCGAGGTGCAGGTAGGTGAAGAGAATCTGGCCCTTGCGGAGCTTCTTGCGCTCGACGGCCAGCGGCTCCTTGACCTTAACGATCATGTCGGCTTCGGCAAAGATCTGGTCCGCGCTGGCTACGATCGTGGCACCGGCAGCGACGTAGTCGGCATCGGTCAGGCCCGCGCCGACGCCAGCGTCGGCCTGCACCAGCACTTGATGACCGTTGTGCACCAGTTCCTGCACGGACGAAGGCACGAGGCCCACGCGGTATTCATGATTCTTGATTTCTTTCGGCACACCGATGCGCATGGCTAGATTTCTCTCACTCAAGGGTTGGTCGCGCGCCGGCCCGCCCGGATTCGCGCGGATCGCAGTATGATCGAGGTATTGCGCAATTTCTCGCTTATTAAGCGGGACTATCAGCCATTAATTCGCACATGATGCGAATTATATTCATTATTATAGAATCCATGACGAACAACGATCAGACCCTCGACGACCGCGATCGCGCCATCCTTCGACTTCTCCAGGAGGACGGACGGCTAGCCAATATGGAGCTTGCCCTACAGATCAATCTCTCACCGTCCGCTTGCCTGCGACGGGTGAAGTTGTTGGAGGACCGCGGCCTGATTTCCCGCTATGTGATGTTGCTCGATGAGAAGGTGGCGGGGCTGCCGGGCACGGCCTTTGTGCTGGTGACACTCGATCAGCAAGGCCGCGCCGCGCTCGATGCATTCGAAGCAGCCATCCAGCGGCACCCGGAGGTCACTGAATGCTGCCTTCTAGCCGGTGCAGCCGATTACATGGTGCGCGTGGTCTACGCCGACTCCGCCGATTTTGAGCGCATCCACACCGAGATCCTGACGCAGCTTCCTGGCGTGGTGCGCGTTCAATCAACGCTGGCGCTACGGACGGTAAAGAAGACGACGGCATTGCCGATGTGATCGACGCCGTCGCCGTCGGTTCCGCTTACGATGGTTTCACCAATTCGTAAGGGCGATATCGCGGTTCCCACACCATGGCTTCAATGCGTTTGGCCAGCGTTGTTTCGTCGCAAGCCTCCGCAACACCATCGGTCTGGGCTTGGACCGCAACGGCCTTGGCAACGGCCAGAGATACAGCACGCAATTGATCGACCGGCGGAAGCAGGCGACCGTTGTGATCTTGCGCGGTAGGCGACATGGCTGCGACCACCTTTGCGGCCACCATGAACATGCCGTCCGTAACGCGTCGCGCGCGCGCGCCCAAGACCCCCAAGCCTATGCCCGGGAAAATATAGGAGTTGTTGGTCTGATCGACCGGGGTCGTCTTTCCATTCCAGGTCACCGGTGAGAACGGACTGCCGGTTCCTATCAATGCACGACCGTCCGTCCATTCCATCAAGTGTTGCGGTATCCCTTCGCTGCGCGAGGTCGGGTTGGACAGCGGAAAGATCACAGGCCGTTGAACATGCTTGGCCATTTCGCGGATAACCGGCTCCGTGAACGCACCAGCCTGCCCCGACACGCCGATCAAAACCGTGGGTTTCGCGTTTCGCATGACTTCGAGCAGGCCGATTTGATAAGGCTTCTCCAGCACCCACGTGTCGACTGCGTCGCGCTGCTGCACGAACGGCGTCTGCGCAGGCGTAATGCCTTCCATGCCTTCGACAATCAAACCGTTGCGATCCACCAGATAAAACGACGCGCGCGCCTGATCTTCAGCGAGACCGGCATCGACCATCGCGCGCAGCAAAAGATTGGAAATGCCGCAACCGGCCGAACCTGCACCCAATACAGCGATACGTTGATCGGTGAGCTTGACGCCCGTGACATTGATCGCAGCCAGCAACGTTCCCGCTGCAATGGACGCCGTACCCTGGATATCGTCGTTGAACGTGCACAGACGATCTCGGTACTTCTCAAGCAAACGACTGGCATTGGAGCCTGCGAAATCTTCCCATTGCAGCAAGATATGCGGCCAGCGTTCGACCACGGCTTGGACAAACTCTTCGACGAACGCGTCGTACTCTGCACCAACGATGCGCTCATGGCGCCATCCGATATAAAGCGGATTGGAAAGACGCTCGCTGTTGTTCGTACCCACATCGAGCAGGATGGGTAGCGTCAAATCCGGATGGATGCCCGCGCACGCGGTGTACAGCGATAACTTACCAATCGGTATGCCCATGCCCCCGGCACCCTGATCGCCAAGGCCGAGTATACGTTCGCCGTCGCTGACGACGATCACGCGCACGGGATCGAAACGCGGATCGGCGAGAATATCGCGAATGCGTTGCTTGTTCGGATAACTCAGAAACAAGCCACGCGGCTTGCGCCAGATCTCGCTGAAATGCTGACAACCCTCGCCCACCGTAGGCGTGTACACCAGCGGAAGCAGCTCTTCGATGTAACGAACCAGCAATGCGTAGAAAAGCGTTTCGTTACTGTCCTGCAGCTCTCGCAGAAAGGCGTAGCGCTCGAAATCTGTCGCGAAGGAACGCATGCCTTTCAAACGGCGTTCAATCTGCTCATCCATCGTACCGATATGCGGCGGGAGGATGCCATGCAATCGAAACGTGTCGCGCTCGCCCTGGTTGAAAGCAACGCCTTTATTCAACATCGACTTATTGATCAGATCGAAGCCCGTCACGCTGACCTGGATCGGCTTGCCTGCATCGGTCGTATCGCTCATCGCACATCATCTCCTCAAGCACAGCCGCGATACTTAAGCACACATCGTATGCACATGTGTTGCGTTTTTGTGCAAGCGAGCGGCCCGGCAATGCCGGGCACGACCGGGGCAGTTGCGCACGGCAGCTGCCCCGAACTTGACGAAACGATTACTGTTTCGCTGCCGCTTCAGCCTGGGAGGCACGTTGGGCGGCAGCCTTGGCATCGGCTGCTGCCGCATCCGCATCGGCGCGCAATATTTTTGCGTAGCCTTTTGCTTCGTCCGCCTGGACGGTGATATGGATGCTCACCTCGTCGCTGACCTGCGGAACGTACGCGCCCAAGCCAAAGTCCGATCGCTTTAGTGTTGTCGTAGCATCGAAACCAATCGATGGCAGATTATTACGAACATCGAGCCCGATCTTATTGAGCGTCACATCCAAGGTGACAGGCCGGGTCACCCCGTGCACGCTGAGATTGCCGGTGACGACGAACTTGTCTGCCGCCCCACCCGGTGCGACCTTGGTGCTCTTGAACATTGCGGTGGGAAACTTGGCGGTGTCGAAAAAATCCACGGAATGGAAATTATCGTCCAGATCCGGCACGCCGCTACTCATGTTGGCCAGCGCGATCGTGGCGGTAACGGAAGCGCGGGTCGGGTCGGCCGCATCGAAGTTCAGCGTGCCTTCTACCCGGCTGAACTGGGCGGTAGGGTTGGCGAAGCCCAGATGGCTCCAGCGCACGATGCCTTCGGTATGTTGCGGTTCGAAGGTGTAGGTGGTGGCGTGGAGCGGCAGATTGACGAGCGCGAACGCGACGGCAGCAGCGATGTAGCGAATCATGCGACAGGACTCCTTGAGATCATGGCCGGCTTTCGGCCCGGATGGCCGAAAAACGCAGCGGCACTGTGGACTCACCCCGTCGCTCAAGTCCTGAAAAGCACCCTGAAGGAAGCTGAAGATCTCTGAATCTCCTCGTTCATCGCCTGGGCTTTCAGCAGTTGCCGCTGTCCACGCCCGAATGCGAACATCGACGGATCGATTTCCTCACACACAAGGCGCGTATGTCTTCGAGCATGGGTCTGTCTGCCAAGGCAACACTGCGCATCGGGGAGTGGACCGTGAGCCCGTTGTCCGGCCAAATCTCTCGCGGCGAAGAAACCGTTCGGCTCGAAGCCCGCACCATGCGCCTGCTGCTGTGTCTGGCAGAGCGCGCAGGCGACGTGGTCAGCATCGAGGAGTTGCTCAATCAGGTGTGGGAAGGCGTGATCGTCACGCCCGATTCGGTCTATCAGGCGGTCACTTCACTGCGGCGCCTGCTCGGCGACGATCCCAAGCAGCCGGTTTATATCGCGACGGTTCCGCGTCGCGGTTATCGAATGGTGGCCCCTGTCAGCACGGACGATGCACCGCCGGGCGTGCCCGTCGCACCACAACGGGCTGCCAATGATGCGTTGGCGTCGCCGCAGAACGCATCGGTGCGAACGCACCGGGCCGCATGGTGGGCAATTGCGGTCGTGCTAGTGGCCGGCGCTGCACTGACTGCCTATTCATACACGCATCGGCATCAGACACAGGCGGCCGCGGCAGCGATACCGAATCCAAGGTCCATTGCAGTGCTTCCGTTCCTGGATATGACGGACACGATGACCGAGGAACCGTTCGCCGACGGCATGACCGATGAGTTGATCGATAAGCTGAGCCAGTCGCAAGGCTTGCACGTATCATCGCCAACATCGTCGTTCTACTTCAAAGACAAGCAGGTGACCGTTGCGCAGGTAGGCAAGGCGCTCAACGTTGCCTACGTGCTGGATGGCAGCGTACGCAAATCGGGCAACACACTGCGCGTATCGGCACGATTGGTACGCACCGACGACGGTTTCGTCGTCTGGTCGCAAACGTACGACCGTTCCTGGGCCGACAAACTGATGATTCAGGACGATATCGCGAGCGAAGTGACCAAGGCACTCAAGACGTCCATCAACTAGCGACTGCCTGCGTTTTCAGGCTCGCAATGCGGCAGCGTGATAGGCCACGTGCTCACCGATAAAGCTCGCGACAAAGTAATAGCTGTGATCGTAGCCCGGCTGCATGCGTAGCGTGACGGGATAACCGAGTGCATCGGCTTCGCGCTTGAGCCTATCGGGCTGCAATTGCTTATCGAGAAATTCGTCCGCATCGCCTTGATCGATCAGCAGCGGCAGCTTTTGCGTTGCCGCTTTCAGAAGCTCCACCGTGTCATAGGCCTTCCAGGCTTCGCGATCATCACCGAGGTAGGTTGAAAATGCCCGTTCGCCCCACGGTACCTGCGAGGGCGCCACGATCGGTGAAAATGCCGATGCACTGCGGTATCGCTCCGGGTTTCGTAGCGCAATCATCAGCGCACCGTGACCGCCCATGGAATGTCCGCTGATCGCACGCGAGGAAGTTGCCGGGCAATGCGCTTCGATCAGCGCCGGCAATTCGTTCACCACATAGTTGTACATGCGATAGTGCCGCGACCAAGGTTCTCTCGTCGCGTCGACATAAAAGCCCGCGCCCTTCCCCAGATCGTATCCGTCGGCATCGGGGACGTTATCCCCGCGTGGGCTGGTATCGGGCGCGACCAGCATCACGCCATGCTCGGCCGCATAACGTTGCGCGCCGGCCTTGGTGATGAAATTCTGCTCGGTACACGTCAGACCCGAGAGCCAGTACAGCACCGGCACGCTGCGCTCTGCTGCTTGCGGCGGCAGATACACCCCAACCTGCATGCTGCAATTGAGCGCGGGCGAATCGTGGCGATAGACATCCTGCCAGCCGCCAAAACAGGCGCGGTGTTCGATGCGTTCCATGAGCGTTCCCAACAATGGTCAGTAGTGAATGACGGTACGGATGGACTTGCCATCGTGCATCAGGTCGAACGCCTCGTTGATTTTCTCCAGCGGCAACGTGTGCGTAATGAAAGGATCCAGACGAATTTCTCCGCGCATCGCCTGCTGCACCATGTCCGGTAACTGACTGCGGCCTTTCACGCCACCGAATGCGCTACCGCGCCACACGCGGCCCGTCACCAATTGAAAGGGACGCGTACGGATTTCCTGTCCTGCGCCCGCGACGCCGATGATGATGCTTTCACCCCACCCTTTGTGGCAGCACTCCAGCGCTGCGCGCATAACGTCGACGTTGCCGATGCATTCGAAGCTGTAATCGACGCCACCATCGGTCAATGCCACGATCACGTCCTGAATGGGCTTGTCGTGATCTTTCGGATTGACGCAGTCGGTCGCGCCCATGTTGCGCGCAAGATCGAATTTGGCTGGGTTGGTATCGATCGCCAGAATACGCCCGGCCCTCGCCTGCTTGGCACCTTGAATCACCGCCAGACCGATGCCGCCCAGACCGAACACCGCAACGCTTGCGCCCGGTTCGACCTTGGCCGTGTTGTGCACCGCGCCGATGCCGGTGGTGACGCCGCAACCGAGCAGGCAGACTTTCTCCAGCGGCGCTTGCGGATCGATCTTCGCCAACGAAACTTCCGCCACCACGGTGTATTCGCTGAACGTGCTGGTGCCCATGTAGTGATACACGGGCTGCCCCTGGTAGGAGAAGCGCGTCGTACCGTCGGGCATCAGTCCTTTGCCCTGTGTAGCGCGCACGGCTTGGCACAGATTCGTTTTGCCCGACAGGCAGAACTTGCACTTACCGCATTCGGCCGTATAGAGCGGAATCACATGATCGCCCGGTTTGACGCTGGTGACGCCCTCGCCCACTTCGACCACCACGCCGCCACCCTCGTGTCCCAGCACGGCAGGAAAAATGCCTTCCGGATCGTCGCCGGACAGCGTGAACGCATCGGTATGGCAGACGCCGGTGTGCGTGATCTTGACGAGTACTTCCCCCGCACGTGGCGGTGCAACGTCGATCTCCACGATTTGCAGCGGTTGTCCTGGTGCGAAAGCGACGGCGGCGCGAGATTTCATGAGGGACTCCAGCTCGAAACATAGATAGATGAAAGGAGCACAGCATAACGGGCATGCGTCCATCGCGCAGGAGGCTAACCCGCTAGGTCATGTTATCTGAGCCCACCAAATGGCTATATCGCCGAACGCTAAAGTGGTTATTGGGACGTTCGAACCGCTGGCGTAATGTGCCCTTGACGCGATGGGACATCACACGGGGATGACGACGATGAGATTCGACACGATCGGACGGTTTGCAGCAACCTTATGCGTGACAGGCTTTCTGGCATCTTCGGCCCACGCCACCAGTCAAACGAACGCCGCACAGGCCGGCAGTACCTATCGCGACGGTCAGCACGACTTCGACTTTGAAATCGGCACGTGGAAAACGCATTTGAAACGCCTCGTTCATCCACTAACCGGCTCGCAACAGTGGGCGACGTATGACGGCACCACCGTGGTCCGCAAGGTCTGGGACGGCCGCGCCAACCTCGTGGAACTGGAAGTCGATGGGCAAACCGGGCACATGGAGCTTCTGTCCCTGCGCTTGTACGACCCGCAGGCGCATCAATGGAGTCTCAATGTCGCCAGCAGCAAAGGCGGTTCGCTAGGCGTACCCACCATCGGCGAATTCCGGAACGGGCGTGGTGAATTCATCGATCAGGAGGGCTATAACGATCGCATGATCCTCGTTCGCTTCATCATTTCCGATATCACGCCCGATTCATGCCACTTCGAGCAATCGTTTTCCGGCGACGGCGGAAAAACATGGGAAATAAACTGGATCGCAACGGATACTCGCGTTAAAACGGGTTGAGTCCGCAACGAGGCTAAAAGTTGCATGGCTGCACGATGCCTGGTTTGCTTGATGGCAGCGGCGCTGTCGCTTAGCGGCACGGCGACAGTGTGTCGTGCGCAGTCGGCCGAGCGATGGGCCGCACAGCAACAGGCGGCAGCGTCCAAGACGGACAAAATCATGGCCGATGTCAACGCCCATAAAGGACTGCTCGATCAATACCTGGCCATGCGCAACGCCTACGCCAGCGACAATTCGCAGGCATTCCGCCTATTATTCGGGCAATACATTAGTTGGTACCAAAGTTTTCTCGGCGCCTATCCCGAGGCCATGGACAGCTTCTCCATCGCGCAACACGCTCAACCCGATGACAGCCCGTCACCGCTCGCCGAAGATGGCTATGCAGCTCATCCCGCTATCGACACCCTTCCGGATCTGGCCAAAAATTATCGCGTTGTGCTTTTCAACGAAGCGCACAACATCGCGCTGACACGAAGCCTGACCGTGCGGCTTTTAAGCCGTTTGCACGACGAGGGTTTCAACTACTTCGCTGCCGAAACCCTTGTCCAAACCGATACGACGCTAACCTCGCGTGGCTATCCAACCGACAACAGCGGCTTTTATACCGAAGAGCCCATTTATGCGGAGATGGTGCGCACCGCACTCAAACTCGGCTACAAGGTGATTGCCTATGAGGCCACCACCGACACAGACAACAGCGATACGCGAGAAAGCGAACAGGCGGAAAACCTGTACAAGCAGGTGTTCGCGCGCGATCCGCATGCCAGATTAGTCATCAATGCGGGCTACGAACACATCACCAAATCCGGGAGTTATCTGGGGGGCGCATCCATGGCGCAGCACCTTCACAAGCTCATCGCGCTGCCAATGCTGTCCATCGATCAAACGACAATGTATCCGCATCCGTCATCGAGCGACGATCATCCTTACTACACGGCGGTCATGCAAAAGCTTCAACCGCAAGACGCGATTGTCTTCGTCAATGCAACAGGAAAGCCGTGGTCGCTGCGCTCGACTTACGACGTCAACGTATTTTTTCCACCTTCATCCTTGATACGAGGCCGCCCTGCATGGCTCACGCTGGGCGACCTACGCCGACCTTACGCCATGAGCGCAGAGGACTGCCACGCACACTACCCGTGTCTGATCGAAGCGCGTTACGGCAGTGAGGGCGATGACGCCATTCCAGCCGATCGCCTGCTGCTCGATCTGCAGCCGCTTGGGATGGACGAATCTCACATGGCGCTATACAGCAGCACGCAGGATGTTCCCTCAGGCAATCTGTATCTGCGTCCCGGCACGTATCGGCTGAAGTTCATCACCAAGGGTGACAAGGTCGTCCATCAGGAAGATATCGTCGTTCCCGACACGCAAACGCATCACTGAAAGATGAAGAAGATATAGGCGGCAAAGAGGATGAGATGCACGCCGCCCTGAAGGATGTTCGTGCGCCCACTGGAAAAGGTGACGGTACACAAAAACAACGTCAGCACGAACAGCAGCAGGTCGGTATGCTCTAGCCCTAGCCGGATGGGATGATTCGTCAGCTCGCTGATCACGATAATCGCCGGGATGGTCAATCCAATCGTGGAAAGCACCGAACCCAGAAAAATATTCATCGAACGCTGCAGATTGTTTTTGCCGGCAGCGCGCACGGCACCCAGTATTTCAGGCGTTGCAACCAGCACCGCCATCGCCAATCCCGCGAGCGCAGCGGGCTTGCCCATGGTCTCCACAACGTAATCGACCGGTGGCGCAAGCTTCTCGGCCAGATAGACGACTAGCGCCATGTAGATCGCAAGCAACGCGACATGCCACGTGAGCGGCGATGTTGAGATTGGCAAGTCGGCAGTCGGCGCCTCCTCAACGCCCTGCTCCGCTGCAAAATATGCCCGATGCCGCCGCGTCTGAAGAAACAAAAAGGACGCATACAGTCCCAACGAAATCGTGGCCACAAAGATTTTCTCCGCGAAAGAGAGCCTCGGTGGCCCGGATTCGACCACCGTGAAATTCGGCAGCACGAGACACAACACGCCAAGCGGAATGATCACGCCAAGATAAGTGTTGGCGCCCTGCAGGTTGTAATACTGCTCGCGATAACGCCAGCCGCCCAGCAACAACGAAAGACCTACCATACCGTTGAGCACGATCATGGTCACCGCAAACAGCGTATCGCGTGCCAAGGTGGGGTTGTTCGCACCGTGCAGCATGATTGCGGTGATACTGACGACTTCGATCGAAGTAATGCAAAGCGTGAGGATCAGCGTGCCATAGGGCTCGCCAAGTCGTTCGGCGATGTGATCGGCATGCCTCACCACGGCAAGTGCGGAACCAAGTACTACGGAAAATAACCAGAAGAACACCAACGCCAGTCGATACATGTCGGACAATCCGCTGAATAGCGAATCACTGAACACGTAGAACGCAATAGTCGTAAGGACGCTTAGGGCAAGAAAGCGTTCCTTATGCACCCATCCCAGCGCACTGGCCTTTTGCATAGCATCTTCCCCGTCACGCAATGCAAACCGTTGAAAATGTACTGCTCGCGGCGTGTTGACGTGGAGAGGTTAAACACGGTGGCGAGCCGTGTCAAAACTCGGGTTATTAGCCAATGATCGCCTCATTCATTACGTCGAGGCGCGGGTGCTTTCCAACAAGGCGCGGCGCCATTGCTGCCCTATATGCACTGCATGGGTACGGCAGACATTGAGTCCTTCGAGAAGTAACGCCTGGTGATCGGCGAAGACAATTCGGACGTCATACATGCAGCCGCTATCGGCATGGATCTTCGTCATGGCTTGCCCGACGTAGCCACCTTCCAGGCTGACGTAGCCACCGTCAATGACGCCACTCAATTTCACCGGAGTCCAATGCTCGCTGCCAGGCGTTGCCATTTCAATGGCAACTACCGAGCTGTCGCCATCATTGATAAAATTGACGTACTGTTCTGAAGACGCTTCCACCGATTGAAATATCAACAAGGTTGCTGCTGCAACTAGCGCGCATCGCATACCTATCTCCTTCATTGGCATAGCCGTGCCCGCCTGGCGCGCAAACACTGCGGCCAGTTCAGACAACACGATTGGGATGCGGCTATCCAGTGAAAGGTTTAGTGCGCGCAGCTTGCGCACTCAACGAACGCGCGTCGTCGATTTACGATGCGCTGGTACTTAATACGTAACGTTGAAGTCGGCGCGAAGTTTTTTTGCTCGACTAATGTTCTATGCGCCGGATTGTCGAAGCGCATCGACCGACATAAGCAACTATAAGAATCTCGAATAACCTTCAGCTCGAAGCCTGTACCACGCAGTCGTCGTGCGTAGAGAGGTACATGGCGAATGTCGTCGATCATCACTCATCTGAGAAATGCACTAGGCGCATCGATAGGCGATCGATGCCATCTCATCCTCGTCGACCGACTGTTTCAAATGCGAACACCTGTAAAAATGACGGACTCATTCCAAACTTGCATAAGAAAATAATTCGTAAGTTTGGTTTAAGTTTTACTCGGTAGTTGCACAGTTTTTAATAATCCGGAAACGCACGCGATGAGACAGCGTCAACCAATTAGGCTGAAAAAGCGCGATTTTTGTATGAAACCGCTGCTACTTAATTCGTTTTGTCGTGACCTTGATGCCATGAACACGTGTCCTTAACAACATCGCCACGAACCGACATACGGTCATCTCACAAATTAATGCGATGAACTGTTTCGTTTCCTATGGCTGACCGGCTTGTCGCCGCCATCAGCCTGACTATTTGGCAACGACTTCTTAAGCCTTGTCGGTTCTTTCACTTTCATAGCGATAACTAAAGCGTTATGGATCGATGCAATTGGGGTGTTAAGGCCGCGAGCGAATGCTTTTGCACCAGATCCAGAGAGAGTTCGAATGGGGTGTATGGGGTTTGACGAGGAGAAGAGTCGGTAATTGTTTTGACACGGATTAGGGTAATAAAGGGATTTAGTGGGGCCGACGGGGGCGGAGTGCATTCTTTCCACTGATATCCAAAGGGCTTAGCTGGTTTTATCAGCAGGAAGATCCAAGAACTAACAACCGCAATTGGGAGACCCATGATGAAGCGCCAATGTCTGTTTCTATCGGTCGCTCTTGCGCTTGGAGCCGCTTTCGGTGTCCACGCGCAAGACAACACATCTACCGCAGCGGGCAGTGCCCCCAGCAGTGACGTCACAAACACAAGCTTTGATGATCGTTGGTACGTAGCACCCTATGTGGGCTGGTTCCACAATGACACCAAGCGTCTGACCAACAGGAATCAGATCTACTACGGTATAGGCATCGGCAAGTTTGTCTCGCCGAATGTCTCGGTCGATCTGTTCGCCGATCGGACCTCACGCCGGGTCGACTACGGCCTGGGCGGTGGTCGATGGTCAAGCAACAATATCGGTGTCGACGTGCGCTATTACTTCCTCGACTGGAACGCATGGCGTCCGTACTTGGTGGGCGGCGTGATGGCCAGCCAGCACATCGATCCGTTCAATCACGGTGTCGATCCTGCTGCAGAAGGCGGCGTCGGTCTGTCAAAGACAATCACCGAGAACATCGATATCCGCGGCGAAATCAAGTATCGCTACGACTGGGACGACAAGACCTTCCCGCAACGCAACGGTTTTGGCGATGCGATAGCCGACTTGGCGATGGTGTTCCGCCTTGGTCCGCCACCTGCCCCGCCAGCGCCGCCGGTTGCACCGCCGCCGCCGCAACCGGATTGCTCCAAGCAATTCCGCAATGGCGTGAACCTGTGCGACAACAAGTGCCCGGATCTGCCGGAGGGCACGATCGTCGGTCCGGATGGTTGCCCGCAGAAGGTTGTAATCGATCTGAAGGGCGTGAACTTCAAGTTCGACCGTCCGAAGAAGAGCGAGACCAACATCGAGCCGACGCTGGCCGTGCCGAGCAGCGACTCGTTGGCAATCCTCGACCAGGCTGTGGATACGCTCAAGCGCTATCCGCAGGTGC
>NZ_DATHMR010000078.1:0-7292 GCF_035486915.1 Dyella sp.
GGAACACCTGATGGACATCGCCGAACTGCTTGCCTTCTCGGTGAAGAACAAGGCATCCGACTTGCACTTGTCGGCCGGCCTGCCACCGATGATCCGTGTGGATGGCGACGTACGTCGTATCAACATCCCCGCGCTGGAACACAAACAGGTCCATTCGCTGATCTACGACATCATGTCGGACAAGCAGCGTCGCGACTATGAAGAATTCTACGAGTGCGACTTCTCGTTCGAGATCCCCGGTCTGGCGCGCTTCCGCGTCAACTCCTTCAATCAGAACCGTGGCGCGGGTGCGGTGTTCCGTACCATTCCGTCCGAAGTGCTCACGCTCGACGATCTGGGTTGCCCGAAAATTTTCCGTGAGCTGATCGAACAGCCGCAGGGTTTGATTCTGGTGACCGGCCCGACGGGTTCGGGCAAGTCGACCACGCTGGCGGCGATGGTCGATCATGTGAACAAGAACGAATACGGCCATATCCTCACCATCGAGGATCCGATCGAATTCGTGCATACCTCGCAGAAGTGCCTCATAAACCAGCGCGAAGTGCATCGCGACACGCATGGCTTCAACGAAGCGCTGCGTTCGGCGCTTCGCGAAGACCCGGACTACATTCTCGTCGGTGAGTTGCGCGACCTGGAAACCATTCGCCTGGCGTTGACCGCTGCGGAAACAGGTCACTTGGTGTTCGGCACGCTGCATACCAGCTCGGCCGCGAAAACCATCGACCGTATCATCGACGTGTTCCCCGCCGGCGAAAAGCCGATGGTGCGCTCGATGCTTTCGGAATCGTTGCGCGCGGTGATTTCGCAGTCGTTGCTGAAGAAAGTCGGCGGCGGCCGCCTCGCGGCACACGAGATCATGGTCGGCATTCCCGCTATTCGTAACCTGATCCGCGAAGACAAGGTGGCGCAGATGTATTCGTCCATCCAGACCGGTCAGCAATACGGCATGCAGACACTCGATCAGAACCTGCTCGATCTGGTCAAACGCGGGTTGGTCGCACGTCAGCAGGCGATCGGCTACGCGAAGAACAAGGAAGTATTCAAGTAATAAAGCCGGAGGCTAACGTCTCCGGTTCCCGTTAAGTGGGGAGATCGCCATGAGCGAATTTGACTTTACCTCGTTCCTTAAGTTGATGGTCCATAAGAAGGCCTCGGACCTTTTCATTACGGCCGGTGTCGCGCCGTCGATGAAGGTACAAGGCCGTATCGTGCCGATCACGCAGAGCCCGCTATCCGCGCAGCAGTCGCGCGACATGGTGATCAACGTGATGACACCTTCGCAGCGCGAGGAGTTTGAAAAGACTCACGAGTGCCAGTTCGCGATTTCGGCGCAAGGCGTGGGCCGCTTCCGTGTGTCGTGCTTCTACCAGCGCAACTGCGTCGGCATGGTGCTTCGTCGCATCGAGTCGAAGATTCCGACCATCGAAGAACTGAGCCTGCCGCCGGTCATCAAGCAACTGGCGATGACCAAGCGCGGCATCATCATCTTCGTGGGCGCGACCGGTACCGGTAAATCGACCTCGCTGGCGGCGATGGTGGGCTACCGCAACCAGAATTCGACCGGCCACATCATCACCATCGAAGACCCGATCGAATACGTGCACAAGCACGAAGGCTGCATCGTCACGCAGCGCGAGCTGGGCATCGATACGGACAGTTGGGAAAACGCGCTGAAGAACACGTTGCGTCAGGCGCCAGACGTGATTCTGATCGGCGAAGTGCGTACGCGCGAGACGATGGAGTACGCGATCAACTTCGCCGAAACCGGTCACCTTTGCCTTTGTACCTTGCATGCGAACAACGCGAACCAGGCGATCGACCGCATCCTGCACTTCTTCTCGGAAGACCGCCGCGAGCAGCTATTCATGGATTTGTCGTTGAACCTGAAGGGCATCGTCGCGCAGCAGCTGATTCCGACACCCGATGGCAAGGCGCGCCGCGTGGCGATGGAAGTGATGCTTGGCACGCCGCTGGTGCAGGACTACATCCGTCAGGGCGAAATTCACAAGTTGAAGGAAGTGATGAAGGAATCGACCAACCTGGGCATGATGACCTTCGACCAGAGTCTGGTCACGCTGTATCAGGCCGGCGAAATCAGCTACGAAGATGCGCTTCGTCACGCCGACAGCTCCAACGAAGTACGTCTGCGCATCAAGCTGTCGCAAGGTGGCGATGCACATACTCTGTCGCAGGGTTTGGATGGTGTCGAGCTGGAAGAGGATCGCAGCAATCAAGGTGTGGGCGGCGGCTTCCTGCACCGCTGATCGTTACCGTCAATGCAGTTAAGAAAAAGGAGCCCGCGGGCTCCTTTTTTGTTGGCGCATGGTGTTGGAGTGCCGAGGTTACTTCAGCTCGGTATGCGTCATGATCACCAACCCCTGATCTTCCATGCGTACATCCGCCGAGATGGCTTGAATACGTGCAGCTTCCGATTTCATGGCGGCAAACTGGGCTTTGGTATTGGCGGCTGCAGTCGCGGCTGCTTTCTGGCTGTCCTGATCATCGCCGTTACTCGGGCCCATGGCTGCTGCCATCGTTGCCGCGTTCTCCGCTTTCTGCGCCATCAGGTCGATCCAGTTGCTGTACATGTCGCCATCGAGGTGCATGCGCATCAGCTCACCGGCATCGCCAACGGGCTGCTTGAGCATGTCGGCGAGTTTGCCGTCTTCGCCGGTACCGACCGCCATGCTTACCGATTTGGGTGTCATGGCAGCCCAACCCGGTTCGCCAAGTGCGTTGATGAGCTGCGCAGGCAACGCCGAGGGTGTGCCATCGTTGGCGAGCTTGATGCCCGCCAGCAACGGACTGGTGACCTGCGCCATGGCCAGCAGACCTGCTGCGTTGTTCGTGCCGATCACGAGTCGCCCCGAGAACTTCGGCATGCCACCACCCGGGTTGGACGTGTAGTTGTCCAGCGCGACGTGAACGCCGAGCAGATCGCCGATGGGCGGTACGGCTGCCTTTTGCATACTGTCGCCAAGGCTGCCGAACGTATCGTTGAGGTTATCGAGCACCGGGCAAGTGAACGGCTTGGCCGCCACGGCATCGGCCTGCGCCCCCCAGAACGCGCGTAACTGAGTCACCGGCAGCGCAAGGCTGACTTCGAACGGGGCTGTCGGATGGCTGCCCAGACCCGGCAATTCCACCTTCAATCCACTGAACGCGCTGGCGATGTCATTGGCCAGCGACACATCGAAACGCATGTCGCGATGTTTGTCGTCGAGCGTCGTGTAACCCAGGCTCATTTGCGGAATGCGTGCGGCGATGCGTGTGGCGTCGGTCTGGCAGCTCGGCGGAACCTGCATCAGGTTTGCAACAGGTTCGCCTGTCTTGGCAGATTCCGCTTCCGCACGCGCTTTGAGGAACGCTTGCGAGAGGGGATCCTGGCCGCCGGTGACGAGCGGCAGCAAGCGGGCCATATCGACCAGCCCGACTGCCCACGGGGCATAGCCCTTGTCCTTGGCGAGGTCCTTCAGGCGATCGGTGTCCTGCAAGCTCTTGGCCGGGCGATCCAGTCCCAGTGTCTGACGAAGCAGCGGTTGATCGGCATCTACCGGCAGCATCGCGAGCACCGCCTGCTTGCCCACGACCGCAATGATGAATTGCAGATGCGATGCGTTGGCCATGTAACGCTGATAACTCTGCTGACCGATGGTGGCGACGTCGAATTTCTTGCCGTAATCGTTCTGTAGTTTCGCGACAAAGCTCTGGAACGCAGCGGGATCGGCCAGTTCGATGCGAAGCACCGGCGACAGACCCAGCCCATAGAGCGCGGCGTGGCCTTTCGGATCGACGCCGGCTTCCTGCGTGATTTGCTCGGCAGTCTTGCCGTCGAATTCGCTAGCTACGGTGCGCAGGTACTTCGCCGTATCCGGATCGTTTGTCGCAAGCTGGTCCGCCTGGGACTTCATTTGCGCGACCTGTGCCGGCATTTCGGCGTCGATCTGGGTGAAGATGGCCTGACGGGTGCTGTCGTCCAGCACATCGAGATTGGCAAGCACATAGGGGGTATCCGCCGGCACAAAGGCCAGTGGGGCATCCTTGTCCTTGTGCGAACAGGCGGCCAGCAGCAAGCCAGTCAACGCCAGCGCCAGCACGCGCTTGGTCATACGCATAAAAAGTCTTCCCCGGTCTCGTAACCGCGACATTATGCCCGCTTTGTTGCAGTGCCGCTTACCTGGGGGCGCTCTGATTAGCGGCCGAGCATCTCGCCAAGCACGGCCATGCGTACAAATACGCCGTTGCCAACTTGTTCAAGGATTCGTGATTGCGCGCCGTCCGCGACCTCCGAGGCGATTTCGATGCCACGGTTGATCGGCCCCGGGTGCATGACCAGGCAGCCGCGCGCCGCTAGGGCCAGGCGGCGGCTGTCGAGACCGTATTGACGAAAATAGGCCGCTTCATCGGGCAGTTCGATGGTCGCCATGCGCTCTTTTTGAAGGCGCAGCATGATCACGGCGTCGGCGCCTTCAATCGCCTTGTCGAAATCGTTATAGATCTTGCAGCTTGGGAATTCGTTGACGTCGGGCATCAGCGAAGCAGGACCGCAAAGACGGATTTCACCTGTACCGAGCTTAGTCAATGCATGGACGTCCGATCGCGCAACACGCGAATGCTGTACATCGCCGCAGATCACCACGGTGAGTCTGCTGAAATCAGGACGGTGCTGGCGGATCGTCAGCACATCGAGCAGGCCTTGCGTGGGGTGTGCGCGATTGCCATCGCCGGCGTTGATCACCGACACGCCGCTCATCGCATGACGAACCAATTCATCGGGCGTGCCCGATACCTTGTGGCGAACCACGATGGCATCCAGATGCATCGCTTCCAGCGTGTGCAACGTGTCGAACAGCTCTTCACCCTTGCTGGTGGAAGAAAAGCCGATGTCGAAGTTGATCACGTCCGCGCCCAGGCGACGCGCAGCCAGTTCGAAAGACGTACGCGTGCGCGTCGACGGTTCGAAGAACAGATTAAGGATTGTGCGACCGGCCAGCATGTCCAGCTTGCGCGTGCCATGTGCGCTGGCGTCGCGCATCGTGATGGCGCGGTCCAGCAATCGCTCGATGCATTCGCGCGACAGGTTTTCCAGCGTGGTGAGGTGGCGAATGCGTGGGATCATGGCGGGCGTCTTTGTCTTTTTATTGGATCGGTGAAAGATGGTTTATGACGTGCTGACACCTTGATGCAGCCAGCGCTCGAGGATCACGGCAGCGGCTTCCGCATCGAGATGTGCTGCATCGCTGCGGCGTTTCAATCCGGCAGCGCGTGCATCGGCAAAGCGTTCTGCCGCTTCGCGTGAACTATGGCGTTCGTCGACCAGCATCACCGGTACGCGATAGCGTTGCTGCAAGCGCTCGGCAAAGCGTCGCGCACGTTTGCTCGCGGCTTGTTCGTCACCCTCAAGTGTAAGCGGCAAACCCACCACCAGCGTGTCTGGCAGCCATTCGCTGCGCAAGGCGTCGAGCGCGGCCCAATCCGGATCATCGTTGCGCATGGCGATGGTGGTGATGGCCCGCGCGCTGGCAGTCACCTTGTTGCCGACTGCGACGCCGATGAGCTTGCTGCCGACGTCGAAGCCCAACGCGCAACTCATGCGTGGCCCGCGTAGCCAGGAAGTTGCAGCGGATCGACGCCAACCAGGCCGGCCGCTGCGCTCCAGCGTTCCTCCAGCGGCGTGTGAAACATCACACGTTCGTTGGCTTCCACCGTGAGCCACGTATTGTCTATCAGTTCCTGCTCCAGCTGACCGGCGCTCCAGCCAGCGTAACCCAGCGCCATCAGCGCCAGGCGCGGACCCTCGCCAGCGGCCATCGCCACCAGAATGTCGCGCGAGGTGGTCACCGACCAATCGGTATTGATGCGGTAGCTTGATTCCCAATGGCCGTGCTCGCGGTGGAGCACGAAGCCGCGCTCCTGCTGAACAGGGCCGCCGATCAACACCGGTGCGTCGGCTAGTTCGGGATCGGCACAACCGAGCTTCATCTGCGCCAGTACGTCGCCGAACCGGTATTCCGAGAGCTGATTCACCAGCAGGCCGACCGCGCCATCTTCATCGTGTTGGCACACGAACGCCACTCCGCGTGAAAACGGCGGTTCCGCCAAGCTGGGCATGGCGATCAGGAACTGTCCGGCGAGGGACTGGGGGGTCTTGTCAAGCATGGGGGCATTGTAAGCGCTGGGGCTTGGCCGCGTCTTCCGCATTTGTCATGAGGGGCTGGCGCTGAATACGCGCTAGCGCAGGTTATCGCGGTGTCATCGAGCCGTGATGGCTGCCGTTATGCTTACCTCGGCCTGTTCAGCCGTTTGCTTGAGACTCCTTTATGAATCGTTTTGCGTGTTTGGCGATGTTCTTTTCGATCCTGATCGTTCCAACCATGGCCAGTGCCAAGCACGATCACAGTGCTGACGGAAACGGTTTGGCCGATACGACGGTAATGATCATTCGCCACGCCGAGAAGCCGGACAAGGGTTCGGGCCTGACTCCGGCGGGTGAGGCGAGGGCGCGGGCTTACGTCGATTACTTCGAACATTTCACCGTCGATGGCCAGCCGATGACGCCCAACGTGTTGTTTGCGGCGGCTGATTCGAAGTCGAGTATGCGGCCGCGGCTGACGATTGAGCCGTTGAGTCAGGCGATGAGTTTGCCGATCGATAGTCGGTTTGCTGACAAGCAGACTAAAGAGATTGCTGATGCGTTACGCGCTACGGCACATGGCAATCGCGTTCTTATTGCGTGGCATCACGGTGAGATACCTAGGCTGATTGACGATCTGGGTGGGGATTCGGCTTCATTGATTCCTGGCGATAAGTGGCCGTCGGAGGTGTTTGGGTGGGTGGTGGTGTTGCGGTATGACCATCATGGTCAACTGGTGAATGCGCAGGTCATCCATGAGCATTTGATGCCGGATGACAATTGATTTTTTGTGTCGACGCTTCACGCCCGACGTTGACGATCTTGCGACAGCGTTTATCTCGTCATTCCTGTGAAGGCAGAGGCACTTTTCAACAGCGAAGCTGGTCATCCAGTGACTTGGGTTTTCCTTTGTGCGTTACGGCCAGATTGCTCGCCTGCGCGGCGGGCGTTTCGTCCGCCTGCCGGCGGTCGAGTTACTTTTCTTTGCTTGTCCAAAGAAGAAGTAACCAAAAGAAAAGACACCCCGGAGAGCGCGCCCTACGGGTGCGCGAACGGGTTACGGGGTTTTTCGACAGCACTTCCTGTGCTGGCGAAAAACTGGCTGGCATCCGTGCCAGCCACCCTTCGGGCTTTCCTTCACCCGTTCGCCGCGCTCTAC
>NZ_DATHMR010000079.1:0-21918 GCF_035486915.1 Dyella sp.
GGAATGCGATCGGTAAACGGACCCGGCTGCCCAGGCACGTCGAACACCATGAAGCGCATGCGATGCCAGGCGGCATCGTCCGCCGACGTTGCGCGAACCGCCGCCGATGCGACCTCGAATTGCTCACGTCCCGCCCACAGCTCACCGTCCATGGGCGTCTTGGGCCAGCCGGCAGTGAACCACGCGGGCGCATTGACAGGAACGCCGTGGCGCGTGAGAAGCCTTTCGCCGTCCCAGTAGCCGCGCACACCATCGTATTTTTCACTCACCCAGTAATCGCTTAGCGACATGCCCACGTGATAGACATTCGCCAGCATGACCGGCGCGGCCGTACTTGCTGCGGTGAGTCCCGGGCTGAGCAGAAGCCCTAGCGTGATCAGCCATGCGCTGATGAAACTGATCGATCGAATGCACTTAGGCATGACGTTCCCTGCCACTACGAATGAAAAGAGCCGGCGGAAATCATTCACGGCCCGGCTCTAACATTCGAAGAGGCAATTTCCGTTGCCTCGTGTAGCGATCAGCCGCTTGTATGCTGCTTGACGGCATCCAGCAATTGTTCGGGCGTGAGGAACCCACCGATCACGGCGCCGTCTTGGGCGTAAATCGTCGGCGTGCCCTTCTCGCCAACCCCCAGGCGCAAGCCCAGATCGAACTGATCTTTCACCGGGTTCTTGCAGTTCGCCGGCTTAGGTCCGTGACCCTCCTTGGCCGCAGTGAATGCGCTATTGCGATCGGCAGAGCACCAGACGGAGACCATCTCGTTGTAGGTCTCTGTCGGCTTGCCATCTTCGTCGGTCACGCCGGTGCGTGGCCATGCCAGGTACTGGACGGCAATACCTTCCTTGTTGATCGCTGCGATCTCTTCATGCAGCACACGGCAATAGGGACACGTTACATCTGTAAACACCGTGACCGTGTATTTCGGATGCGGTGGCGCGAACACAATGCGATCGGCAACCGGCACTTTCGCAAGTTCCGCCTTGCTGTATGTCGCCCATGCATCGTCCCTGAGGCTGGTGCCTTTGTCGGCGTCGACCAGATCGCCATTGATGAGGTACTTGCCATCCGCGCTGACATACACCAGATGCCCCGACGCGATGACCTGATAGAACCCAGGCATCGGCGCAGGTATCACCTGCTGGATCTCTGCCGAGGGCACGAGCCGCAAGATCGTCTTGCGGACCGCATTTTCTGGCGTGTTCGGCGCTACCGACACCCCAACGCTGGCATCGGCATGAACGACACCCACGGACAACGCGAGCAGACCCACCCAAAACATCGAACGCAACTTCTTGGACATCACAACCTCACAACATGCCGGCTTCGCTCAGGGTGACGTGCCGGTCGGGCTCCGAAGTATCGCATATCGCCCGTAAGAGACTGTTCGCTCTCGTGGTTTTCAGCCTCGCGGATGGTGCTGGGCGTGCAGGCGTTTCAGGCCCTCTTTGGCGACCAATGTGTAGATCTGCGTGGTGCTCAGGGCGCTATGACCAAGCAGCATCTGTAAGGCACGCAGATCGGCGCCGTGATTGAGTAAATGCGTTGCGAAGGAATGCCGCAATACGTGGGGAGAGATGCGTTTGGCGTTGATACCCACCGTTACCGCGTGGCGTTTCACCAAGGTCCAGAACATCTGCCGCGTCATGCCTTCACCGCGATTGCTGAGAAAGAGCGCGGGCGGTTGCCGACCTTTTGCCAGCGCAGGCCGTGCCTGCGCGAGATACGTCTGAATATGTTCCAGGGCCACTTCGCCCACGGGAACAAGACGATCCTTACCTCCTTTGCCGGTAATGCGCAGCACGCCCTGGCGCATATTCAATGCAGACAGCGGCATGTCGACCAGTTCGGACACGCGCAGACCCGAGGCGTACATCAACTCAAGCATGGCGCGGTCGCGCATGCCCAATGTGGTCGCTACATCCGGCGCGTTGAGCAGTCCTTCAATTTCGCGCTCCGCCAACGCCTTGGGCAAACTGCGTGGCATTTTCGGGCGCTCAATGAGCAACGTGGGATCGTCGAAACCCGGGTCGTTGCGCGCTACGGAAGCGTAGAAGCGACGAAAAGCCGATTGCCGCCGTGCCATGGAACGTACAGCGACAGGCTGCGAACCGTGAAATGCCGAGATATCTTCGCGCCGCGCGGTGCGCAGCTGGCGCTGGCGCGCGGCAAGCCAGCGCGCCAACGTCTCGAGGTCTTGCCGATAGGCCTCAAGCGTGCGCTCGGCCAGGCCGTCTTCCGACCAGACGCGCTCGATGAAGGCGGCAATATCCTGTGCGTCAGCATCGGAGATCGTCGCCTGCTCTTTACTCACATCGTGTTTCATGCGCACGATGCTGGGCATTGCGCGCCCCCTATGCAAGCCATCCGATGACTAACACCACGACGACAGACCTTGTTTGCCCACTTTGGCGACGATTGATCGCCCTGCTCTACGACGTGGTCGCCGTGCTGGCCATCGTGATGACCGTCGGCTTGGTGTGCCAGCTGGCAACGGGCGGACAGCTCATCACCATTACTGGTGCGCAGGTGCACATTGCGTGGTGGTACCGGCCGCTTCAGGCCGTCGTGGTGACGGCGTATTTCGTTCTCTCATGGTTGCGCGGCGGTCAGACGCTGGGTATGCGCCCCTGGCGTACCCGTGTGACAACGCGCGAAGGCGCAAGGTTGTCGCTTTGGCAGGCCGTTCTCAGGGCGGCGGCAGCTGCGGTGCCAGTACTGTTGCTGCTGCTGGCGCCCGTCCTGGGTCTGCGTACTGCGCTGTGGTGCGTGCTGGGTCTATGGGTCATCTGGTTCGCCACGGGCCTGGTGGATTCCCGCCGCCGCCCGATTCACGACCTGATCGCAGGCACCGAAATCCGCCGCATCGGCTGAGCAACCGGGGATTTATTGCAGCGAAACGACAGTGGCTAAGTAAGTTATTGATCTATAACGATTCAATTTCCTGTCGCATTGCAGCATTAAAATGCGTTACCGGCTATCATCTAACTTTAGATCGTGGGTAATTCCGGATGCTCTATCAGCTACATGAATGGCAACGCGCCTTCCTCGGCCCCCTGAGTCACTACGCCGAGGCGAGCGCCCGCATGCTCAGCGAGCCCAGCAGTCCGTTCTCGCAGTTTCCGGGTGCGCAGCGCATGGCGGCCGGCTACGAGCTGATTCATCGTCTGGGCAAGGATTACGAGAAGCCTGAGTTCGGCATCCACAGCATCAGCGCGCACGGCAACGAGATCGCCATTGTCGAGCGCGTCGCGATGGAAACGCCGTTCTGCCAGCTTCGCCGCTTCAAGCGCTTCAGCGACGATCCGGACACCATCGAGAAGATGAAGAACGAACCGGTGGTGCTGGTCGTTGCCCCCCTGTCCGGTCATCACGCTACTTTGTTGCGCGACACCGTGCGTGCGTTGCTGCTGGATCACAAGGTGTATATCACCGATTGGATCGACGCCCGCATGGTTCCAGCGTCCGCTGGTCCGTTCCATCTTGATGATTACGTCGCGACGATCGAACAGTTCATCCGCTTTATCGGCGCCGAATCGCTGCATGTGATTTCGGTGTGTCAGCCAACTGTGCCGGTGCTCGCTGCGATTTCGCTGATGGCGGCGCGCGGCGAAGCGACGCCGCGCAGCATGACGATGATGGGTGGCCCGATCGATCCGCGCCGCAGCCCCACCAGCGTCAACAATCTCGCCACCAAGCAACCGCTGAGCTGGTTCCAGGGCAACGTGATTCACACGGTGCCGACGAATTATCCCGGTCACGGCCGCGAGGTCTATCCGGGCTTCCTGCAGCACGCGGGATTCATCGCGATGAATCCCAACCGCCACCTCAATTCGCACTGGGATTTCTATCTCAACCTGTTGCGCGGCGATCTGGACGATGCGCAGTCGCATCGCAAGTTCTACGACGAATACAACGCCGTGCTCGACATGCCCGCGGAGTATTACCTCGATACCATCAGCACGGTGTTCCAGCAATTCCTGCTGCCGCGCGGCTTGTGGGATGTAAACGGCGAGCGCGTCGATCCGTCGGCGATCAAACGCACCAGCCTGCTGACCATCGAAGGCGAGCTGGATGATATTTCCGGCATCGGCCAGACCGAAGCGGCGCACGACCTGTGCACCGGCATTCCGTCATCGCGTCGCGTGCATCGCGTCATTGAAGGTGCAGGACATTACGGCATTTTCAGCGGCCGTCGCTGGCGCGAAGTCGTCTATCCGCAGGTGCGCGACTTCATTCGCCGCTCGGAAGTGGCGCTGGTTTCCAAGCGCGCCTGAATCTTCAGGGCTCCTCTCCGGCTCGGAGAGGAGCATCACTTGGCGAAGAATGCCTTGAAAGCCTCGATGACGCGCGTGACGCCGTCATCGTCGATGTCCAGATGCGTGACCAAGCGCAACGTCGGCAAATAGCCGATGCTGATGCGCACTGATGCAGCTCGCAGATGGTTGTCGAGTTCACGCAGGCGATCGGCGGGCACATCGACGAACACCATGTTCGTGTGCAGCCCCAACAGATTCACGTTCGGGATGTTCTTCAGACCATCGGCCAGTCGCGCTGCCCGCGCGTGATCGTCTGCCAGTCGCGCCACGTGGTGATCGAGTGCATACACGCAGGCGGCAGCGAGCATCCCCGCCTGACGCCAACCGCCGCCGGTGACCTTGCGCCAGCGCCGTGCCTTGTCGATCAGCGCGGCAGAACCCACCAGCACAGAACCGACCGGCGCGCCCAGACCTTTGGAGAGGCACACCGAAACGCTATCGAAATGCTGCGCGATCTCGCGCGCTGACACGCCACTCGCCACAGCGGCGTTGTAAAGGCGTGCGCCATCCAAATGCAGCGCTAGTCCGCGTTCGCGCACAAAGTCCTGCGCGGCGCGCAGGTAATCGGCAGGAAGCACGCGTCCATGCCAGGTGTTTTCCAATGCCAGCAGGCGACTGCGTGCGAAATGAGGATCGATCGGTTTGATGGCCGCAGCGACCTTGTCCAACGGCAATGTGCCATCGGCGTTCTGGACGATGGGTTGCGGCTGAATGGAGCCGAGCACCGCTGCGCCGCCACCTTCGAATTTGTACGTATGCGCGTCGCCGCCCACGATGTATTCATCGCCGCGCTCGCAATGCGACATCAAGGCAAGCAAATTCGATTGCGTGCCCGACGGCACGAACAGACCTGCCTCGAAGCCCAAGTCGGTGGCCAGACGTTGTTGGAGCGCGTTAACGGTCGGGTCTTCACCGTAGACGTCGTCGCCCACTTCGGCATCAAGCATCGCCGCACGCATGGCTTTCGTCGGGCGCGTGACCGTATCGCTGCGCAGATCAACCCAACTCATGGCAAACCTCATGAACTTAGAGAGCCTGTGACTTTGCCGCGCGCCGCGAAAATCGGCAAGTCAGCGTATGCCACTTATCGCCTCTCGCCATAAAGCGGGTGGCAGGATCAGAAACAATCCGTCGCGTTTGGTGCGCCGCGCCAGCCGTAGCAACGCTTCATCACGGGTCAGCAATGCAACGACGCCGGCTTGCTGGGCAAGCTCCAGGAATTTCTGATCGTCGCGATCGCGGCAGCGCGGCAGTGCGATATCGGTTGCATGCACTTCCGAGGGTTGCGGGTGAACCCACCGATCAAAAGCCTCCACCGCAAGCGCGCGTCGTTCGTCGGTTAGTGCGAGTCGCGGATAGGTCAGCACGGCCTGCCATTCCGCGTAACAGTCCTGACGCGTGACAAGTTCGATCTCACGCGCACGGACTGCCCGAAGCAGCGATGCACATTGCGGGTCGCCGAACACGAACACATCCAGGCAAACATTCGTGTCCAGAACGTAACGCGGTGTGGCGCCCGACGTCACGTCGCGTCGCTCAGGCGTTTTTGCGGAAATAGAACCAAGCCACACCGATCAGTATCAACGCCGGCAGCACATTCGCAGCGACGGGCGGAATGCCGTAAACCGTGCCGAAACTGACAATGGCCTTCTGCACGAAGTACCAGCTGATCGCGATGATCATGCCCATGAAGATGCGCTTGCCCAAACCGCCCGAACGCAAGGCACCGAATGCAAAGGGCATCGCACACAGCACCAGCACAAGTACGTTCAGCGGATACAGGATGCGGCTCCACAAGGGCGTCTCGTAAGGACGCGTGTTTTCGCCATTTTTGTGCTTGTAATCGATGATGTGTTCCAGATCGCGCATGGACAGGTATTGCGGCTGGATAAGCGACTGCTGCAGCACTTCCGGATCGAGCTTGGAATCCCAGCGTTCGCTGGCTGCCGTTTGACTATGTACGCCGGTGTCATCGATCGTGCTGCTGCGCACATTGTCCAGCACCCATTCCTTTCCGACCTGCTCGGCTGTATTGGCCTGATCGAAGCGTGCCAGCTGCTGACCGTCAGGCGTCAGCGTAAACACGCGCACGTCGATCAGCTGTACGTAGGGGTGGTCATTGATCGTGCGTAGTGTGCTGTTCTTCGCGTTGATGATGCGGTCACCGTCGCGGGCCCACAGACCGCTGCTGGTCATACCCAGGCTGCCGTTCGAGCGCAAACGCAACTCCAGCGCCTGCGCCTGCTGATCGCCCCATGGACCGATGGTTTCACCCATGATCACCACGCCGACAACCAACAGGGCCACCACGCCCACCGCCGATACAGCGATACGCAGACGCGACATGCCAGCTGCACGCAACGCGGTCAGCTCACCGGTCGAAGCCAGACCACCCAAACCAAGCAAACCACCAATCAACGCGGCGAAGCTAAACATCTCGTACATACGACGAGGAATCGTCACTACGACGTAGAAGATGGCGTTGCTGAGCGTGTATCCGTTACGACCGATGAAACCCAGCTGACGCACGAACTGAATCATCGCATCCAGGCCGATCAGCACGAGCCACACCAGCAGCATCGAACCGAATACGGTCACGCCGATCAGATAGTCCACGCGTTTGATGCGCAAGCTGATGGACATCAGGCGATCGCCTTTTTGCGCGGCTTGCGCGCAGCGTATTGATTGCGGAACGACCAGGCTGCGAGCAGGAATAGCGCAAAGCTGAGTATCCACATGGGGAACGGATGATGCCAATGGCCTTTTGCCAGCTGCCCTCGGCACAACAACAACAGGTTGTCGTACAGGAAGAAGCCCAGCGCGGCTATCAACATGCGCCCATAGCGCGGTTCACGCGGTGTCTGTCGCGATAGCGGCATCGCAAGCATAAGCAGGGCCAGCGTCATGATCGGCACCACCGTACGCCACGCGAACTCGGCGCGCGCATCCGGCGTATTGGTATGCATCAGATCGATCATGTCCAAGTTATGGATCGGATCTTCCGCATCATCGGATTGGATCGAAGACAACGCACTGTCATTGCGCGTGTACTGCATGCGGCGCCAGTTGTCGGCGCCCAGCGGAATTTCATACTGCCAGCCGGTGAACAGCGCGATATAACGGTTGCTGCCGTCGCTGTTGTAGAGCAGATGGCCTTTCTTGCCGGTGGCCATTTTCATCGTGTACGTGCCATCGCGGTTTTGACGTTCGGCAGCCAGGAACGTGTTACCGAGCTGCTCGCCGTCGCGGCTCAAATAGTCGACCAGAATGATGCCGCCCTTGCCCGGCAGTTCCGTAAACCGGCCCGCGTCCAAACCTGCAGCGATCACCGAACGGTTAGCCGCCGCGACGAGGCTGTCGGAGGTGCGCGACGCCAGTGGACCGCCCCACATCGCAATAGCCGTCACCATCGTGATCATGATCACGGCCACGATCGACATCGGCTTGAGCAAACCACCCATGCCCATGCCGGACGACGCGAGCACGTGCATTTCGCTTTCGCGATACATACGGCCAAAGGACTGCAGTACGCCCAGGAATCCGGCCAAAGGAAGCATGGTCGACAAGCTGTCGACCATGCGCAGGCCAAGCACCTGGAACATGACGCTGGCAGGAAAGCTGCCTTTGGCCACCTGCTCCAGCACCTGCGCGAACGACGTGCCGGCCATGATCACCAGCAGCACGATGACGGTGGCGCCAACGGTCTGGCCCAGCTCGCGCAGGAAGTAACGGTCTAGGATGCTCAGCATGCGATAGAATCGTGGGTTCCATGCCTCACCCGCCTGGCGAGGCAAACCCTAAGTCTAGCCGGTTCGACGCTCGTCGGCCTCCCGCAGGAATTTGATGATGACGCTCCAATTCAGCCTTGACTCCGCCGCTCCCGAAACTGCCGACGTCCCGTGCGTGGTCGTAGGTGTCTACGAAAACGGCCTGCTCACCAGTGCTGCGGCACGCGTGGACAGCGCCGCAGGCGGTGCCATCAAGCGCCAGGTGGAAAGCGGGGACATCACGGGCAAGGCGGCATCCACAACCGTGCTGTTTGCCCCGGAAGGCATCAAGGCCAAGCGCGTCCTGGTGGTCGGCCTGGGCTCGCAGAAAAGTTTCGAGGCGTCGCGCTTCCAGAAAGTGAACATGGAAGCCGCGCGTGTACTCAGCCGCCTGCCCATCGACAGCGCGCTCTCCTTCCTTACCGAAGTGGACGTTCCCAGCCGCGATACGGCGTGGCGTGTGCGCACGGCTGCGCTGGCGGTCGACCATGCAACGTATCGCTACACCGCCACCGTCAAGCTGCGCGAAAAGAACGGCCAGCCGGAATTGAGCAGCATCAGCTTCGCCGGCGGGGACAACGCGCAGACCGGTCTCGACCAGGCACGCGCCATTGCCCAAGGTGTGCTCTTCGCGCGCGAGCTGGCCAACCTGCCGCCCAACATCTGCAACCCGGCATACATCGCGCAGAAAGCCAGCGAGTTCGCCGACGGTGAAGCGCAAGTCAGCTGCAAGGTTCTCGATCACGAAGAGATGGCCAAACTCGGCTTCGGTTCGCTGCTTGCGGTGGGCCGCGGTTCGGCCAACAAGCCCAAGCTGATCGTCCTGGAATACAAAGGCGGTGCCGAAGACGAGAAACCTTACGCCTTTGTTGGCAAGGGCATCACCTTCGACACCGGCGGCATCAGCTTGAAGCCCGGTCCGGGCATGGAAGAAATGAAGTTCGACATGGGCGGCGCGGCCGGCGTGCTTGGTGCATTCATTTCCGCGGTGAAGATGGGACTGAAGATCAATCTCGTCTGTGTGGTGCCTGCTGTCGAAAACATGCCAGATGGCGACGCGTACCGTCCGAGCGACGTACTCACCAGCCTTTCGGGCATCACCATCGAAGTGCTCAACACCGATGCTGAAGGACGCTTGATTCTGTGCGACGCACTGACTTACACCGCGCAAACCTTCAAGCCGCACACGATGATCGACGCCGCCACGCTCACCGGTGCATGCGTGATTGCACTTGGCAAATACGCCAGCGGCTTGATGAGCAAGCACGACGACCTCGCCGATGAACTGTTGCGTGCAGGCGAAACCACGCTCGATCGCGCATGGCGTCTGCCGTTGTGGGACGACTATCACGTGCAGCTCGAATCCGGTTTTGCCGATATCGCCAACATCGGCGGCAAGAATGCCGGTGCGATCACGGCAGGCTGCTTCCTGTCGCGCTTCACCGAAGGTCAGCGCTGGGCGCATTTGGACATCGCGGGCACAGCGTGGGACGAAGGCCGCAAGGGTCTGGCCACCGGCCGTCCGGTGCCGTTGCTGGCACAGTGGCTGATCGATCGCGCCGGTTGATGGATTCGCCCATCGCTCCGATGGACTCGGAATGATGGGCATCCCCTACGCCACGACATCATGCCGCGCGCCGACTTTTACCTGATTGCCAAGCCTCGCTTCAGCGAACAACCGCTGTTGCTTGTGTGCGAACTCGCGCGCAAGGCATACGCAGCGCAACAGCCCACGTTGATTCTGACGCGCGACTTCGCCCAAGCCGAAGCGCTGGACGAACTGCTATGGTCGTTCGACGAAGACGCGTTCATCCCGCATCAGCTTGCGGGCGACGATGATGACGATCACATCGCGGTGCTGATCGCGCCTCCCGGCGTGGAAACGCCCGCACGCGTGCTGACCATCAATCTGCGTGAGCAATGTCCGCAAGCCTATGGCGATCGCGTGCTGGAAGTCGTTGCGGCCGATCCTGCCGAACGTGAAGGTTCGCGCACACGCTGGCGCGAATATCAGCGCCTTGGCTTTGAGTTGAACAAATTCGACATGTGAGGATGCAAGCCCTCACCGTTGTCGCTTCACGCGGTTTTCGCCTCAGACGATTTTGTTTCAGCACGCGCTGCGCGCGACGACAATGCTGCCATTAACGCTGTCGACAGCTGCGCTCCCGTAAGCGGTTTGCGCAGAAACCCATCGATGCCTACCTGATGCCCGCGCGCCACTTCTTCGGCACGCGTACGCGTGCTCATGGCGATAATCGGTACATGTTCGCCAGCGCGCTCTCCCTGGCGTATCAGCTGAGCCACCTGGAATCCATCGATACCCGGTAAATCCAGATCGAGCAAAATTGCATCGCTGGATTCCTGTGCCAATTCGGCCAACGCATTCAGGCCGTTGTTCGCACAACGCACACGGTGTCCCAGATGTTCGAGCATGCCGCCGATAGCTGTCGCCGCCGTGGAATCACTCTCAACGAGCAGAACGTTGAGCGCGCCTCTATTGCATTGCGATGCCCGCTCCGTCGTTTGCGCACGCGCCGTCTGCGGCGCGACGAGTAGCGGCAGACGAACATGGAACGTGCTGCCCTGGCCGAGTACCGATTCCAACGTGAGGTGGCCGCCCATCAAACTAACCAGTTCATTGCAGATGGCCAGGCCAAGACCGCTGCCGACACTGCGCTGTGGCCCTTCATCCTGTTCGAAGCGTCGGAAAAGACGTTCGCGGCTGGATTCCGGAATGCCTGGACCGGTGTCGTACACGTCCATCTGCAGCTCGCCGTCCACCCATCCGAGATGAATGTCGATGCGACCTTGCTCGGTGAACTTCACGGCGTTGTTGAGCAGGTTGAACAGCACCTGCCGGATACGCAGTCCGTCGCCGATCAGCGACGCAGGCACATTCTGGTCAACGATCGCTTCAAGGATCAGACCCTTGGCCTGGGCCGCGCCTCGCTGCAAACGCACCACATCCTGCACCACCGGCCGCACATCGAACGCAGCCGACTCCAGAATCAGTTTGCCTGCTTCGATGCGCGCCAGATCCAGCGCATCGTTCAAGAGTTTGAGCAGGACGTTGCTGGCGCGCTGCATCGCCTCGGTGTATTCGCGCTGCGTATCGCTCAACGGCGTGGCGAGCAGCAATTCGGCCATGCCGATCACACCCGTCATCGGCGTGCGAATCTCGTGGCTGAGCGTGGCCAGGAACTGACTCTTGGCCGCACTGGCCTGTTCGGCGATCTGATGCCGCTGTTCGGCAAGTTGCATTTCATGCTTGTGCGATAGACGGCGGCGCCACGCAAGCAACACCAGATACGCCACGGCAGTCACCAGCAGCGCATAAATCAACCACGCCCACCAGCGCAGCCATGGCGGCGATTGCACATGAATCCGCAGAGGCACGCTCAACTGCACCCACGAACCTTCGGCAGCACGCGCCATGACATCCAGTGTGTAATCGCCACTACCAAGGCCGGCGAAATCGCGTTCGCCATGATTGTCCCGATCGACCCATGCGGTATCCAAGCCGCTCAGGCGGAATCGGTATTGGTTACGCGAAGGGTCGATATACGAGAATAGACGCGCTTGAATGTGCAGCTGGCTATCACGCCATCCAATGTGCAGGGGCTGGGCGGTAAGCGGCAACGACTGCTCAACACCTTTGTCGTTAAGCACGGTCACCTGGGCGACCGTCAACACCGGTGTAGGCGGTTTGGCATCGACACTATCCGGATCGAACCCGGCGACGCCACCCATGGTCGGCGCGTACAGATAACCGTTGGGCAGCAACGCATAGCCGCGCGTGAATTCGCTGTTGGCCAGGCCATTCTGCAAGCCCATTTTATGGAACGTGCCTTTGACCGTGTTGAAGCGCCACAGGCCGTTGCGACTGAAAATCCACAGCCGCTGCATGCAATCCATATCGACGTCGACCGCTTGCAGCGATACCGGCCAGCCATGCGCCGCATCGACTGAACGATCCAGCACCAGGCTCTGGCCTAGTGGGTGGTAGTGATACAGCCCATCCGGCGTGGCGACCCATACACCCGTACGATCAAAATCGAAAGCGTCGATCGATTGACCCACAGGTACGCCGGGGACCATTTCGAAGCGGTCTTTCGCCTGATTGAAGCGCAACAGGCCGCCATCGCTGGCATACCAGAACACGCCCTTGTACAAGTACAGCCCGCTACCCCACATGACTTTGTCATTGGGCTTGTCCATGGCGACGGGCGTGACAACCAGCGTGTCCGGATCGATGCGATAGACACCTTGGCCAAACGTACGCGCATACATCTGCCCGTCGGGACCTGGTTCAACCTCAAGCGGATTCTTGAGGTACTGCGAATCCGGATCGACCTGATCGAGCTGACCATGTACGTAGTCGTAGCGATAAAGCGCACCTTGCACAGCGATCCAAAGATGCTGCTTGAAGTCTTCGGTCATGCCGAGCACATCGCCATCGCCGTTCAAACCACTGAGAATGTGCTCGACTTTGCCGGTGATCGGATCGAGCCGATCGATACGCCCTTTGCGTTCACCCACCCACACATGGCGGCCGTCGCGGCCACGCGCCATAGTGGTCGCCACCGAATCGCGCAGGCTATTGGGATCGTCGGGAACGTGCGTGAAACGGCTAAAACTAGCCCAGCCAGGCGCGAGATACGCCACACCGCCGTCAATCGAAGTGACCCACAATCCGCCTTCGCGATCGATCAACGTCTGCCAAATCCAGCTGCCGGGCAAGGCACCGAAAAGCAGCGGTTGATCCACGACAGGCGTCACCGGCGCACCCGGTCGCATCTGCAGGTACATGCCTCGTTGCGTGCCGATCCAAAGATGTCCCGCGGGGTCGCGCGTACTCGTCATCACATTGGTGTCGGGAATCACCCCTGCACCGAAGGGACGCGCGACATCATCGGCGCCTACCATCAACAAGCCGCGTACCGATGCGATGCGTACTTCATTGCCTTCGCCGTTGATGCGCCACGAGTCCGCAGGCTGCGAGGGTTCTAGCATCTTGATGCGAGTGAAATGGCCATCCGTCTCGCGACGAAACACGCCACGATACGCACCTATCCAAAGTCGTCCTTTGGGATCGACGTAGAGTGACCCCACCTGGCCGAAATCATCCGGCGAAGGACCCAGCAAGGGGTTTACCACGTGCTCGAAACTGCGGCCGTCGGCGCGCATGCGATCGAGCCCCGTGTCGGTGCCCGTCCAGATGCTTCCGTCGGGAGTCTGCGCAATCACCCAGACATGATCGCTCGCCAGACTCTGTGGGTCGGCGGGGTTGTGTCCCCAATGGGTGAACTTATTGGTCGTAGGATCGTAGTGGTTGAGTGCCGCATCCAAACTGCCCGCCCAGATGCTTCCATCCTGACCTACGATCAGCGTCGAGATCTGGTTGTTATAAAGCGAATTCGGATCGTTCTCGACATGACGGAAAATCTGGAAATGCACACCGTCAAATTGGGCGATACCGCTTTTGGTACCGAACCACATGGAGCCATCATGCCCTTGGGCAACGGCGTATACCCCGGTGCTGGGCAGTCCATCGTCCACGCTGTAGCGGCTGAACTGAGGCGTCGGCAAGGGCGCGAAGTCGGGGGTGTGCTCGGCAGCATAAGTCGCTGCCGCGGACTCAGACGGTGGCGTGGAGGTAACGGCGCCGGGCGCAGACGCGCTCAGCATGAAGGCCAGCCCCAACATAAAAACCGACACTGTGGCCCCCTCAGGCACGTCAGGTGGGGCGTTCCCTACACGCACCCACACAAGGTTCGATCATGCCAAATCCCGGGCTCAACCGTATGTCCTTAACATGACTACATTAGGGCAGATGTCGCGCAAACAGCAACAATCCGTTCTCCGTACTGCGGTGGAAGCGTTAACGCATTTCGGCCAGACTGTCCCTATGACGCGCCGCGCCCTCCTCCCCGCTTTGCAGTGGCTTTCCCTAACGCTGTCTGTCGGTAGCCTGATCGCGCCATGGGCTGCCTGGGCTGCGCCAGAGAGCTATCACTACGATCCTGTGCATAGCCAGATCCTTTTCAGCATCGATCACGATGGATTCTCCCGGCCATTTGGACGGCTCCACGTGGCCCAGGGCTGGTTACGATTTGATCAGGCCAATTGGTCGCAGTCGAGCACCGGGCTGGATATCGACATGAACAGTTTGGACATGGGCGATGCGGCATGGAACGCTGCAGTGTGCAAATCGTCGTTGCTCGATTGCAAGCAATACGGCACCGCGCACTTCGTCAGCACGTCCGTGGAACAGACTGACGCAACCCACGGTGTATTGCACGGCACTCTTACGTTGCACGGCATGAGTAAGCCGCTGGACATACCCTTTCGCGTCAACCGCGTGGGCGACACGATTTACGGCATGCACACTATCGCCGGATTCTCAGCAACGGCGTCGCTCGATCGTACGGCTTTCGGCATCACCGCCTTTTCCAACTCGATTGGTCACAACGTCGTTGTCTGGCTGGAACTTGAAGCGATCCGCGACAGTCAGACCTCGGCAACCAACAAGGAAAGCCCATGAGCTTGCGCAATACGGAACATCATTGGGGATCTGTCGCCAAGTTCTTCCACTGGATCGTCGCGCTGGGAATTATCGTCAACGGTTTCTGGGGCCTGTTGATGACGGGCATGTCGCCGTCGATGAGCAAGATCAACGTCTACGCGTTGCATAAATCGATTGGCTTGACCGTGCTTGCGCTTTTCTTCCTGCGCCTGGCGTGGCGCATGTTCGATCGCCCGCCGCGTGACGAACCGGCACCGCGCTGGCAGCAGATTGCCGCACACATCACGCACATGCTGCTTTATGGATTCGTCCTGGCGATGCCGCTGACCGGCTGGTGGTACAACTCGCTGCACGGCTATCCGTTGCAGTGGTTCAAGTTGTTCAACCTTCCTGCGTTGGCCGGAAAGAACGACGACCTGGCACGCACTGCCCATGCCGTACACGAGTATCTATTTTACCTTTTGCTGCTGGTGCTCGTGGGACACATCGGCGCGGCACTGAAGCATCATGTCTTCGATCAGGACAACGTATTGCGGCGCATGCTTCCGTTCGGGCGTGTGCGCCATGGCAAAACATCCCCAGGAGAGCTTCCATGACTTTGCGCAACCACTATCGATCACTCACGTTGTTGTTCGCACTGGCTCTGCCTTGCATGGCGAGCGCCGCCGATTACGCCGTGCAGCCATCCGGCAGCACGCTTGGCTTCACCAGCAGTTTTCAGGGCAGCAGCTTCGACGGTCAGTTCAGCAAATGGACGGCCGCCATTAGCTATGACCAGGCAAAGCTCGCAGCATCGAAATTCGACGTCACTGTTGATCTTTCCAGCGCCAAGACCGGCGATAGCGATCGCGACAGCGCATTGCCGGGCGCCGATTTCTTCGACACTGCGAAATACCCGCAGGCGCATTTCGTTACCACCGGTTTTCGCCAGCAAGGCAGTCAGGTTATCGCCGATGGCAATTTGACGCTACGCGGCGTCACCAAGCCGGTTAGCCTCAACGTGACGTTCAAGCCGCAAGGCAGCGGCGCCACGCTGGATGTGAGCGGAACGGTGAATCGCCTCGATTTCGGAGTCGGCGGCGGTCAATACAAAGACACGACCGTGATTGCCGCGGCCGTGAAGGTCACCGCGCACTTGGTTCTTACCGCAAAATAATTCGCTGGTTTGTCGACTCATGCGTGTTCGATGAAATCGCGCACGGCGGTTTCATCGAACGGCCAATCCAGCTCGCGACCATCGCGAACGTCGCGCAAAACCGGCACACGGGTGCCGTAGCGATCTTCCAGCTCGTGGCTATCGTCCACCCACACACTGTCGAACTCGGGCAGGCGCGCCTGCGCCAGCACGGCCAGCGCCTGGTCGCACAGGTGGCAATAATCCCGTTGATAGAGGACGAATTGGGCCATACGTAAGCGAATAGACTGCCGGAAGCCGCACGCATGCGTAGAATAACCAGTTCATCCCCGTCATCGCAGTACACTGGGGATGCTCTGATCAATTCTGCGCAGGTGGCATGATGTCCAGAGGGCTCTTAGGCTGCGTTGCGCGACGCAGGGAAGACTGGCCGTCTTGCCAAGTCGCGCAACGCAGCCTAAGAGCTTTCTGGACATCACCCCATCACTTTAAAATTTAATACGCTGGGGCCGGCTCTATCCGTCCGCATCCCTTCGGCCCATCGTCTCGACAGACAGCCCGTCTGCCTTCGCCGATGGTCCTGTGGGCTGCGAACGGATAGAGCCGGTGACACCTGCGCAGAATTGATCAGAGCATCCCATGGCTGTCAGCGCCTTCGACATCTTCAAGATCGGCATCGGCCCTTCTTCCTCTCACACGGTCGGCCCGATGCGGGCGGCTGCGCGTTTTTCCGAGCGCTGGTTAGAAGAAAAAGGGGTTCTCGACCGCGTCGCGCGAGTGCAAGCGGAACTGTTCGGTTCGCTGGCGATGACCGGACGCGGCCATGGCACGGACAAAGCGGTGTTGCTGGGTTTCGAAGGCGAATGGCCGGACAAGGTCGATCCGGACCACATTCCGGAAATTCTCAAGCGTGTGCGCACGACACATCGCCTGCGTGTTCTCGGTAAGCACGAGATCGATTTCGAAGAGAAGCGCGACCTGATTTTCAACAAGCGCCAGAAGCTGCCGTTCCACACCAACGGCATGCGCTTCTCCGCGTACGATGCTGGCGGCAACGAACTTGCCACGCGCGACTACTACTCGGTCGGCGGTGGTTTCGTGGTCAATCACGATGAAGCGGCTGAAGACCGCATCGTCGCCGACACCACCGAGCAACCCTATCCCTTCGCCAGCGGCGACCAGTTGCTGGCCTTGTGCGAAAAGCATCATCTGACCATCGCTCAGCTGATGATGGAGAACGAGAAAGTCTGGCGTAGCGAGTCCGAGGTCCGGGACGCTTTGTTGAACATCTGGCGCGCGATGCAAGCTTGTCTGGAGCGTGGCCTGCGCTCGCCAGGCGTATTGCCAGGCGGCTTGAAGGTAGCGCGTCGTGCACCGGCCATGGCTGCTGAATTGCGCAATCAACCGGAAGCAGCGCTCAAGGATCCGCTCACGATTCTCGACTGGGTGAATCTGTACGCGCTAGCGGTCAATGAAGAAAACGCCGCGGGTGGCCGTGTCGTGACTGCACCAACGAATGGCGCGGCGGGCATCGTGCCGGCGGTGTTGAGTTACTACCATCGCTTCTGCCCAAAATCCGACGAGAACGGCGTCATCGATTTTCTGCTGACTGCGGCTGCGATCGGCATTCTGTACAAAGAGAACGCGTCGATCTCTGGTGCGGAAGTGGGCTGCCAGGGTGAAGTGGGTGTGGCGTGTTCGATGGCGGCAGGCGGCCTTACGGCAGCGCTCGGCGGCAGCGTTTTGCAGATCGAGAACGCTGCCGAAATCGGCATGGAACACAACCTTGGTTTGACGTGCGATCCCATCGGCGGCCTTGTGCAGATTCCCTGCATCGAGCGCAATGCGATGGGTTCGGTCAAAGCGATCAACGCCAGCCGCATGGCATTGAAGAGCGACGGTAAACATCGCGTTTCGCTCGACAAGGTCATCAAGACCATGCGCGATACCGGCCGCGATATGAAGGATAAGTACAAGGAAACTTCGCGCGGCGGTCTTGCCGTCAACGTTATCGAGTGCTGAGCCTTATCCCCTCCCAACCTCCTCCTGCAAGCAGGGGGAGGAGCATGTAGGTGTCGGATTAGGCTGCTTGCGCGCTGCTTCGATCGAAGATGATAGTCGCAATCGCACCGTTCGCATCGGAGCGTGGCCGCATGGAAACATCCCACCCATAAAGCTCGCAAAGACGACGCACAATCGCCAGACCAAGGCCAGCGCCGCTGCCACCCGCACCTTCGCCACGCACGCCGCGCTGAAAAAGACGCTCGGCGTCTTCGGGTTTGATACCTGGGCCGGTGTCGATTACATCAATGCGGCCTTTGTCGACCTCGACTGTCACGCGACCTTCCAGCGTGTATTTGATGGCGTTACCGATGATGTTGGTAAGCGCCACCGACAGCACGGACGGCGGTGCATTGACGGTGACGGAACCTTTCTGAATCAGCTCGATCTCGACAGGTTTGTCGCGCACTTGCGGACGCTGGCTTTCGATCACGTCGGAAGCGACCTTCGCAACATCGGTGGTTTCGCCGCGTGTCGGACCACGTCGTTCGGCGCGCGATAGCAACAACAGCGCCTCGATCAGCTCGGTCGCTTGACGCGATGCACGCTCGATGCGCTTAAGACGTTCGCGCAATTTGTCAGTAAGATCCGGCGAGCCCTGCAGCAATTCGGTCGTGCTGGCAATCACGGCCAGGGGCGTGCGCAACTCGTGGCTGACATCGGAGTTGAATTCACGATCGCGCTCGACCATTGCCGTGAGACGTGCGGAGTATTCATCGAGCGCCTGCGCCAGTTCGCCCACTTCGTCATCCGCAAAATGCGGAGCCAGCAATTCCGCGCGGCCAGCCTTGCGAAAATCACGCAACCGCGTCGCCAATTCACTGACTGGCTTGAGCACTTTGCGAGACAGCCAAAGGCCAATCGCCAATGACAACAGACTGAAGAGAACGACAGCAGACACCAGCCCTGTAATGAGCTGGCGCTTGCCGAGATCTTCGCGACTGATGTCGTAGCTCAGAAAACCGATCAGACCGTATTTGCGCGACACCGCGAGCTTGTAGTGCCGAACATGCCCATCGGGCTCCACGTCATGCATGTCGTAGACGCCGGTGCCGAGGTTCTGCCAGGCAAGCGGCGCCTTGTAGATGGTGCGATCGCTCCACAGCCAACCATCAATCAATTGAGATCGAAGCGGGTCATTCGGGTCGGGGTGGGTACTTTTGTACTCGACCGCCTGATCGACATCGCTCTGAAGACTCGCATTGATCAGCTGGTTCTCGACCTTTGCTCGCACATACAACGACGCCACAGCAAACAACGCGCTAAGTCCAAACCCGAACAGCGCGAACGAAACAATGAGGCGGAAACGAAGCTTACGCCTGGACTGCATCCGGATCGACCATGCGGTAACCGATGCCGTGTCGGGTGTGGATCAGCGCTTTGTCGAACGGCTTGTCGATCGCTGCACGTAAACCGTGGATGTGTACACGCAGGCTGTCGCTGTCGGGCAATTCTTCGCCCCACACTTTCTGCTCCAGATCCTGACGCGTGACGACCGACGGGCTTGCTTCCATCAACGCCTGCAACAACTTCAAACCGATCGGGTTGAGCTGGATCGATTTGCCTTCGCGCGTAACGGTAAGCGTGTCTAGGTTGTAAGTGAGGTCGGCAACCTTGAGCACACGGCTCTGCGGACCTTTGCCGCGGCGTGCGAGCACTTCCAGTCGCGCCGCCAGTTCCTGCAGCGCGAAGGGTTTGGTCATGTAGTCGTCGGCACCGGATTCGAAGCCGGTGAGCTTCTGTTCCAGCGCATCGCGTGCGGTCAGCATCAGCACGGGCGTCTGTTTGTGGGCTTCATGGCGCAGCTTGCGCGCCACATCCAAACCATCCATACCCGGCAGGGTGAGATCGAGCACGATTACGTCGAAATCGTGGACCACGGCCAAATGCAGCCCCGTGACTCCATCTCCGGCGAAATCCACCACATGGCCACGATCTTCCAGATAGTCGCCGATATTGGTCGCAATATCGCTGTTGTCTTCAATCACCAGAACGCGCATGCGTCTCTCCGCTACGCATGCCGGCGCGGGGCCGGCGGAGGCACAAGCTTAACGACTGCGGGCAGCAAATGTTAAGCGGGATGCTGAACGTCGAAAAACAAGCTGCTTTTCGACCGGGCAAAGAAAAAGCCCGGCTGCTGCGACCGTGCGTCGCTGCCTCCGGGCTGAAGCTACTGCCCCGATACCGTCGTCTGCTGTCACCGGACCTTGCGGTTGAAGTGGCGAGCAAACAAACAGTGGTGTCTTTATAGGCTTGGGGGGGTTACGTGACAGTTAACCCGCGCTCACAGAGGGGTTAACGCGCGCCCTTACCCGCCTTCTGCTCAAGGTGGCGAATGATCTTTTCGGAGACGTTCACGCCCGTGGCCGCCTCAATGCCCTCAAGGCCGGGCGAAGCGTTCACTTCCAGGATCAGCGGGCCGCGCTTGGACCGCAGCAGATCGACGCCCGCGATGCCCAGGCCCAGCGCCTCGGCGGCTCTCACCGCAATGCGCTTTTCGTCAGGCGTGACCTTGGCGGCCTTGGCGCTGCCGCCACGATGCAGGTTCGCGCGGAATTCTCCAGGCACCGCATCGCGCTGCATGGCAGCCACCACCTGGCCGCCGACCACGAAGCAGCGCAAGTCGCTGCCCTTGGCTTCGGCGATGAATTCTTGCACCAGAAAATTGGCGTACAAGCCGCGGAACGCTTCAACCACGCTTTGCGAAGCGGTGCGTTTTTCTGCCAGCACAACGCCGGTGCCCTGGCTGCCTTCATTAAGCTTGATGACATGCGGCGGCTCGCCAAGCATATCCAGCACGTCAGTGGTGTCGTCCGGGTTATCGCCGAAGACCGTGACCGGCATGTCCAAACCCTCGGCGGAAAGGATCTGCAGGCAACGCAATTTGTCGCGCGCGCGAAGCACCGCGTCGGATGAATTGGGTGTGTAGACGCCCATCATTTCCAGCTGACGCAACACCGCCGTGCCATAGAACGTGCTGGATGTACCGATGCGCGGAATGGCCGCATCGAAATCGTGCAGCGCCTTGCCCCGGTAGCGAATTTCCACCGAGCCCGGCGCGATGCGCACGTAGCAGCGCAGCGGGTCTAGCACGCGCACCACATGGCCGCGTTCACGCGCTACTTCCACCAGTCGCTGGGTGGAATACAGCCGCGTGTTGCGCGAGAGAATGGCAATCTTCATGACTTGTCCGTCGTGATGTGCGCGGGCCGAGGGAGGGTATAGGAAAGGGCGGGATTGACCGTGAAACGCCCGAACAAGGCGGTGCGTCCCAGCAGCATGGGAAAAAGCATGTGCCGCCGATCGGTCAAATTCATGTCAACCTCGAAACATTCACCCGCCAGCGTGACTTGGGTCCGGATAAACCATCGTTCGCTGCGACCGCCGCCGGTGTCGACGACGACGCGTCGATCGTGCGCTAGCGCTTCGCAATGCACCTGGCGCGGGAAGCGCCGGCCAATGCCCACAGCAAAGCGCAACCATGTATGGCCGTCGCGTTCAAATGTTTCCAGCGTGTCCACATGCAGCGAGCTGCTGCGGGCGCCGGTATCGAGCTTGGCTTTGAGCGAAGGAATGCCTAACTGAGGCAATGCCAGTCGTTCCCGCCAGCCGAGGGTCATCACTTCCGCCATGTCAGCTCACGCTGTGGGTTTGGAGTTCTCGGTGGGGAACCGTAGGGAAATTTTTCGTTATCCATCCCCCTTTTTTTCAGGGGGATGGAGCGGGTGAAGGGAATCGAACCCTCGTCAGTAGCTTGGGAAGCTACAGCTCTACCATTGAGCTACACCCGCAACGTTTGGCGATGGTAACCGGCGCTAGCGGCTTTTGGAATCCTGGCGAGGTGTTCATGCTTTTCACCGATGGCAACGCCATGTGAATCATAGATAGCGGCTGGCTGAACCGCTTTTTCCGAAAGCACTTGCGGCATATGCGTGGGGCCTTTTGCCGCGCCCATAATCTGCCTGCAACAATTCACAGGAAATGGACGACACACGGAAGCGCGACCGCCTCGCGCGTTACAGCACGGAGAGAACCATGCGCGTACTCAATGCTTAAGCTTCCTGCTCACGTAGCCTGAAAATGGCAGCGGCGATTTTGCTGCTGGTTTGC
>NZ_DATHMR010000080.1:0-4775 GCF_035486915.1 Dyella sp.
GCCGCCGCCGCCAAAGCCGCCGAAACCACCCCAGCCGCCACCGCCAATCGAGCGCCCGGCGCCCCCGGGCAGCAACATGAAAAGGCCGGCCATCAAGCCGCCGAAAATGCCAATCCCCACGGACGCCGCCAGTGCCCACAGCAATCCACCGACGACGATGCCACCCAAAGGTGCGCGCACGAAGGCACTCGTGCGGCCAAAAATGCCGCGCATGAAAATCACGGCGAAGATTGCGAGGAAGAACACGCCTTGCAGATTCTTGCCGCGATGCTGCGTGTAGTTGTCCTGCACCGGTGGCGGCAACGGCTCGCCGTTGATCAACTGCGTGAGCGCGCCCACGGCGTCGTTGATACCGCCCGCGTAATCGTTGTTGCGAAATTTCGGCGCGATGTATTCGCGGATGATGCGTGCGCACGCCGCATCCGGAATGGCGCCTTCCAGACCATATCCGACTTCGATGCGCACTTGCCGATCGTTTTTGGCGATAAACAGCAGCACGCCGTCGTCAACGCCGTTGCGACCGACTTTGTTTTTTTCGGCCACTTGCAGCGAATAATCGTCAATGTCATCCGGTTGCGTGGTGCCCACCATCAGCACCACCAGCTGCGCACCCTTCTGCTTTTCCAGCGTGACAAGCTGGGCATCGAGCTGATTGACCTGATCGGCGGTCAGCGTACCGGTGAGATCGGTGACGTGACGCGTAAGCGTCGGTACCGCAGGAGTGTCATCGGCATGCAGCGTCCATGGCGACAGCAGAGCTATCGCCAAGATCAGCCACAGGCGCGCAATGCGCCGAATCATCATGTCAGTGTGCCGAGGTGGCAGGAGCCGGTGTGGCTGGCTGCGCGGCAGGCGCAGGCGTGCCGCTACCGAAATCGACCGTCGGCGGCTTGGAGATAACCGCTTCGTTCTCCACAGTGAAGTTCGGCTTTACCTGATAGCCAAACATCTTCGCGGTGAGATTGTTCGGGAACGTGCGCAGCAACGTGTTGTATTGCTGTACGCCTTGAATGTAGCGATTGCGCGCCACCGTGATGCGATTTTCGGTGCCTTCCAGCTGCGCCTGCAGGTTCTGGAACAGTCCGCTCGCTTTCAGGTCCGGATAGTTTTCGCTGACCGCCATCAAACGCGACAACGCACCCGTCAACTGCCCTTGCGCAGCCTGGAATTTCGCGAGCGAATCGGGATCGTCGGCATTGATCTGGATATTGCCAACACGCGCACGCGCTTCGGTGACTTCGGTGAACACCTTGTCTTCGTGCTGGGCATAACCCTTCACAGTGTTGACCAGATTGGGAACCAGGTCAGCACGACGCTGATACTGATTGAGCACTTCGGACCATTGTGCCTTCACCGCCTCATCCTGCTTCTGGATGGCGTTGTAACCACAGCCCGACAACATGATGACCAACAGCATAAGTACTGCGATGCGTACGGTATTCATTTGGAGCGCTCCCTTGCCATCGAAATGCCATTGCAGCACCGGGCATGCATCGTTGCAATCGCCCATGCGCCGTCACAGCGGTGCAATAACGGATCAGCTGTTGAAAATACGTTAGCGCTAGAAAAAGCGCGGTCCCAGAATCAGGGCCCAGCAAAGTATGACAAGCACCAGCAGAAGAAATACCGCGGCCGATCCCATGTCCTTCGCGCGGCCGGCGAGTTCGTGAAATTCGGGGCTGACTTTGTCCACGACCGCCTCGATCGCGGAATTGAGCAGTTCCACCGATAGCACGAGGATGATGGGAGAGACCAGCGCAATCTTCTCCAGCGCGCCATGCCCCAGCCAAAACCCAGCGGGAACCAGAATGACGGTGAGCATGGCTTCGAGGCGGAACGACGCCTCATGCCGCCAGCCCGCGTGCAGGCCGCTCATCGACCATCGGAAGGCGCGCCAGAGCTGGCGCGGGTCGCCCCGGAATCCGCTACCGGGCATGGATGGACCGACCTGCCGGCAAAGGGGAGATGGCTTTCTTCGACATGGCGGGCGGCGCTCCCTGACGGCAACTGGCGCGCAATGATGCCACAAGCCGGGACCGCCGCAGGATGCCTGCAGGATTTTGCTTGCCGCAATGCAACGTCGTCCGAATGACGGATAGGTTACCCTTCGGCGAATGTGCCCGCCCGACGGGACAAAACTAGACCGCTCGCGGCCTCGCAGTACACGTGCTCGGAATACTTCATGGCGACCCAGAACACCCCTTCTCAAACCCGTTCGTTTACCACCGTTTTCCTGATCGAGATGTGGGAGCGTTTCGGCTTCTACGGCATGCAGGTGCTGATGGTCACCTTCATGATGAAGAAGCTTGGCTTCATGGATACGAAGGCCAATCTGGTGTGGGGCGCCGCCGCGGCGCTGATCTACGCGACACCGGCGATCGGCGGCTGGGTGGGCGACAAGCTGCTGGGTACGCGCCGCACGATGCTGATGGGCGCGATCATTCTGGCCATGGGCTATGGCCTGCTCTGGATGCCGTCCGACAGCGCGTACGCCACCTATTTTGCGCTGGGCGTGATCGTGGTCGGCAATGGCTTCTTCAAGCCGAACGCTGGCAATCTGGTGCGCAAGATCTACGAAGGCGACGAAACGCGCATCGATAGCGCGTTCACCATCTACTACATGGCGGTGAACATCGGCTCGATGATCTCGATGACCGCGACGCCGTGGATTCGCAATGTCATCGCCGGCATCTATGGCGATTCGGCGGGCTGGCATACCGCCTTCGGTGCCTGCTCCATCGGCTTGATCGCAGGCTTGATCAATTACTCGTTCATGAGCCGCACGCTCTCGCATATCGGCTCGCCAGCTGACCGCAGCCCGGTCAATCTCAAGAAACTGGCTGCGGTATTGTTAGCCGGTGCAGCGACCGTGTTTGCTGCGGCCTTCATCTTGCAAAACGAGACCGTTGCGAAGTGGTGCGTTTACATCGCCGGCGCACTCATTCTCTGCATTTTTGTTTACCTGATTGTTGGCAGCCAACGCAGCGAGCGGGCTGGATTGATCGCGGCACTGGTCCTGACTGTCCAAACGATTTTCTTTTTCATTTTCTATGCGCAGATGGCAACGTCGTTGAATTTGTTTGCACAGCGCAACGTCGATTTGTCATTCAACGTCTTTGGCTTTCACCTCTTCAATTGGATTCCTGAGCAATACCAAAATCTGAATGCGATCTGGATCGTCGTGCTGAGCCCGGTGTTGGTTTTGATCTACAACTCGCTGGGCCGTGTTGGCAAAGATCCGGGCATTGCCACGAAATTCGCTTGGGGATTCGGTGCTGTTGCGTTGGGCTTCTTCATGTACGGCTTCGGTGCGACCTGGGCGGTGAACGGCCAAGTCTCGTCGTGGATCATGGTGTGGGGTTACGGCCTATATTCGCTGGGCGAGCTGCTCGTCAGTGGCCTGGGCCTGGCGATGATTGCGCGCTACGTGCCCGAGCGCATGGGTGGCTTCATGATGGGCGCGTACTTCGTGGCCGTGGGCATCTCGCAGTATCTGGGTAGCGTGGTGGCGAACATCGCGCACATTCCGGACAACCTGACCGATCCGTTGCAATCGCTTGCGATCTACACGCATTTGTTCAACGTCCTTGGCTTCGTGGGCATCGGCTGCACGGCTATTGCGGTCGTCATACTGCCGCTGATGAATCGCCTGTCGGCCAGCCATTCCGATCCGGCCACGAACCACAACCCGCTGCCCGCTGTGCGCAGCGAGGAATTCAACACACCTTGATCGACCTGCGATCCGCCGCTCAGTGCGGCGGATCGCCTTGTCCATCGGCAAACCATGCCGCAACGCCCCTTAAAGCAACGCATCGGACCTTTCGCCCTGGCGCGCACGCTCGCGTGGTTGCGCCTGTGCGCGATTGCCGGGCAAAGCATGGCGGTGATGGTGTGTTCGTGGTGGATGCAGATCAACATTCCCACGCTGTCGCTGCTGCTCGGTATCGACATGCTTGCCGTGTTCGCCGTCTTCGCCGCCTGGCGCATCAGCCAGCCGTGGCCGGTGCGCGAGTGGGAAACGGTGTGCCATGTCGCGGCCGACACGCTTGTGCTCGGCTACCTGCTGTATTTCACCGGCGGTGCAAGCAATCCGTTTGTGACGTTGCTGCTGGTACCCATCGCATTGAGTGCAGCGGCGCTATCAGAGCGCGCGGTACTCGCCGTAGCCGCCATCGCTGTTGCCGCGTACGTCGTGTTACTGCACTGGTATGTGCCGCTACCGATGAATCAGTTCACGCTGGACGACCAAGGTTTTTCGTTGCACGTCGCCGGTATGGGCGTAAACTTTTTGATCACGGCGCTGCTGCTCGGGTTTTTCATCAATCGACTGGCACGTGCCGTGCGCATGCAACAGTTGGAAGTGCAACGCGTACGCGAACGCGCGTTGCGCGACGAAGGTATTCTTGCCATCGCCACACAAGCTGCCGGTGCGGCGCACGAATTGAATACACCGCTTTCCACCATGCGCACATTGCTGCCGGAACTCCGTCGGGAACACGCGGCGGACAGGGTGCTGGATGAAGATCTGGAACTGCTGGAAGGCCAGGTCGATCGCTGCCGCACCATCCTGCGCGAGATGGTCGCGTTCGGTAAAGCGCAGCTTTCGCAGGAACCGGAACGCGTTGCCTTGTCCGCATTCATTCACGGCTGCGTAGAACGCTTCCAGCTGTTACGCCCCGAGGCGGAACTCCAATTGCGCGTGCACAGCGATCTGGACCACACGACGCTAAGCACGCCGCCGGGTTTGCGTCATGCGTTGCTCAACCTGCTCAACA
>NZ_DATHMR010000081.1:0-18125 GCF_035486915.1 Dyella sp.
ACGTTCTCCTGCCCAGCTCGCGAGGGGGCCCATGATGTGTTCCAGCCAACCCTGCGCTCGTGGAATCAGCAATGCGATACCTACCAGGAGCAAAAGGATCGCACTTATCTTGCGAACTCTTTCGCCATCCAACCCCACGGACGCACCGACGGTAGCGATAAGAAAGCCAGCCAGCGTGAACGAGGCGACGAGTCCAATCGCCAACGCGAGTGGCCCAAAGCGATGACGTTGCGCAGCACTTCCCAGCACGATGGGCACAAGCGGAATTACGCAGGGGGACAAAATCGTCAACACACCGGCCGCGTAGGCAACGAGTGGATTGAGGCTACCGCTCATAAATACCTAACCAGGCAGGCAACGCCGATGAACATGTCAAAGCCTCCGTAGACATCTGTTGCCTGTGTCTTCGGATCGCGCTGCGTCGAGGTTACATTCCTCCTCGCTGTAACCCGCGCCGCCCTGCCATCGAATAATGGTTTGACCACCTACGCAAGGGACGCCCTATGCACACACTTCGAATGTTCTCGCTTGTCGCAATTGGCTTGGCTTTCACATCCGTCGCCCTGGCTGCGCCGATTCAACCTTTCAGCACCGCCGCACTGAAAGCGGCACAGGCGGCGGGCGAACCAGTGTTGGTGGATGCGTATGCGAGCTGGTGTCCGACCTGTCGCAAACAGGCGCCGACCATCGACGCGATGGCCAACGATCCTGCCTTCGCAAAACTCGTGATCCTTCGACTTGATTACGATAATCAGGCGGCTGAAAAGCAGGCCTTGGGCATTACAACGCAAAGCACATTGATTGCCTATCACGGCAACAAAGAAGTTGGACGAACCGTGGGCATAACCGATCCCGGACAAATCAAATCGTTGGCCGAATCTGCGCTGCATTGACGGTAGCTCCTGCCGCAGGACAGCACGCTGCATTCGTTCTATGCTGGCTCTCATCAAAACGAGGGCCGGCTATGCGCACTCCGAATGTTTTGCTCGCCATATCGATGCTGGTTGTGAGTGGATGTGCGTCCACAGATGCGAGTCACGCCCAGGCAAGTACGCCCTCATCGTGGATCAGCTATGCATGCGCGGACGGGCGCGTCGTGCAAGCGGAATATCCGGATACCAAAACGGCGCAGATCAAAATCGACGGTCAGACACATACGTTGCGTATCGCGATGTCGGCCGACGGAGCGCGCTACACCGGTGACGGCTGGCAATGGTGGACCAAGGGTATGCACGAGGGCAGCCTCGCGGCTCTGGCGCCCGGAGAAACCATCGCCAGCGCAGCCGGTGTGGCCTGCCACGCACCCTGAACTTACATCGTTCTAACAACCTGGGCTGCCAGTCATCGGAGAGACTGCTGGCCGCCACGGTAATGACGCATAGGAATAATCGTCGCGTCATCGACGGCGGGCATCCTTTTGCCATCGGAAATGGAGTATCTCCCGATGGAGTCGCAGTACGTTTTTCCGTCCAGCCGTGGCCTTTTTCGCATCGTGAAGCATGGTCACCGCTGGCGCTCGCTGATCGAGGCGCTGGAAGTGGCGCGCCACGATTCCGCGGAGGCGGCGCTCGAGGCCTTACGCATCGCGTGGCCACAGGCGCGTCTTCCACAGACGTTGAGTGAATGGCGTTATGTGGGCGATTCCACCGCGTTGCCACATGCACGATTGGCACGTGCCACCAGCACATTCAGAACTGCCGCCGTCGATCCTTCGCAAGGGCACGTGCGCCGTTCACGCCGCGCGTGGGTCCGCCCAAACCGTGGCGTGACCGATCGCGGCTGATCGGTGGCCGCCTTCTATGGCAGATCAATCTTTCGCGTTGATCACGTCGAGGAAATCGCGGCCGTAGCGTTTGAGTTTCGCTTCGCCAATGCCACTGATGGACGCGAGATCCTCTTCTGTCTCAGGTAGTGCGCGCAGCATGGCCAGTAAAGTTGCATCGTGGAAGATGACGTAAGCCGGGACGCCATGCTGTTTGGCCAGTTTCGAACGCAATGTGCGCAGCGCTTCCCACATCGGCTGCTCGTAAGCCTCGATGCCCAGGCTCGCACCCGTCACCAACTGACTGTCGCGGCGACGCGATGCCTTGCGCGCAGGGCGCGTTTCTTCGCGCATGTGTACGGCTTTATGACCCACCAGTACATCGCGGCTGGTTGGGGTAAGACGCAATGTGCCAAAACCTTCCGCATCGGTAGCAAGCAGGCCGCTTGCCAAAAGCTGCCGGAATACGGAGCGCCATTGCTTCTCATCCATGTCTGCGCCGATGCCGAACGTGGTAAGTCGATCATGACCAAGTTGACTCATGCGCTCGTTATCGATGCCGCGCAGAATGTCGATGACATGTCCAGACCCGAAACGCTGTCCGCTGCGATACACCGCCGAAAGCGCCTTCTGCGCCGACACTGTGGCATCCCAGGTTTTTGGCGGATCGATGCAGTTATCGCAACGGCCGCATGGGCCATGGAAATCTTCGCCAAATGCGCCCAGCAGCACTTCGCGCCTGCAACGTGTCGCTTCGGCATACGCAAGCAGGGATTCGAGTTTCTGCCGTTCGACACGCTTGCGCTCATCCGCAGACTCCGACTGCGCAATCATCTGGCTCATGGTGACCACGTCTGACAGGCCGTAAATCATCCACGCATTCGCAGGCAATCCGTCGCGGCCGGCGCGACCGGTTTCCTGGTAATAACCCTCCATGCTGCGTGGAAGATCCAGATGCACGACAAAGCGCACATCAGGCTTGTCGATGCCCATACCGAACGCCACGGTGGCCACCATCACCACACCGTCTTCGCGCAGAAAGCGTTGTTGATTGGATGCGCGCTTGGCGGCATCGAGGCCTGCGTGATAAGGCAATGCCGCAATGCCAGCATCGGAGAGCCACTGTGCTGTTTCGTCGACTTTACGACGGCTGAGGCAATACACGATGCCCGCATCGCCACGGTGCCCCTCAAGAAAGCTGGTGAGCTGACTGCGCGGGTTGTGCCGCTGGGCAACGACATAGCGGATGTTCGGGCGATCGAAGCTTGAAACGAATTGACGCGCCTGCTGCAACGCGAGCCGCTCGACAATCTCCTCGCGCGTGCGCGGATCGGCCGTTGCGGTGAGCGCGATGCGCGGCACGCTCGGAAAACGCCGATGCAAGATGGTGAGTTCGCGGTATTCCGGGCGAAAATCGTGGCCCCATTGCGATACGCAATGCGCTTCGTCGATGGCGAACAGCGCGACTTCGGTGCGCTCAAGCAAGTCGAGAAAGCGTGATGTGAGCAGACGTTCTGGCGCGACATACAACAAATTCAATTCGCCAGCCAGCAGTTGCCTTTCCACCTCGCGCTGTTGTTGCGCATCAAGACTGGAATTGAGATACGCCGCTGCGACACCGGCTTCGCGCAACGCATCGACCTGATCCTGCATCAACGCAATCAAGGGCGACACGACGATACCCGTGCCTTGTCTTAGCAACGCGGGAATCTGATAGCACAACGACTTGCCGCCGCCCGTTGGCATAAGCACAAGCGCGTCGCCACCGTCGGCAACGTGTTCAACAATGGCTTGTTGCGGATCGCGAAACCGGGTGTAACCGAAAACGCTCTGAAGAATGTCGAGGGCGGTGGCAGGCATCCGCACCATCCTAACAAACTGCGCCACATCACTCACGGATGCCGTGTGGTTGCTGGGAATGGAAGAGTGTCATCGCCCTTCCCGAAACGTCGTCCGATTACGATTCGGGCATGCCCCAGATCGCATGATCAATATCGGCGTCCAGACCGAAACGCGACAACGGTACGCGACCGTTTTTCACTTCCACGCCTTCGGCCTTTAGCAGGCGGCATTGCTCGCGGTAACCGCGGCTGCCGGGCGGCATGGCGATGTGGCCGCTGGAGCGCAGTACACGAAACCACGGCAACACCATGCCATCGGGCACCTCGCCCAACAGCCTTCCCACAAGCCGCGCCCTGCCCGGCAATCCGGCGCGCGCGGCAATGGCACCGTAGCTGGCGACGCGGCCTGGCGGAATGGCGGCGATGGCAGCGAAAACCCGCAGATATTCCTCTTTCATAACAGTGTGCCCGTTAGGAATGCTCGGATGATGGTTGTGTGGACGTCAGCACCGGCCCGAAAAGACCTGCTCAATATCATGCCGTGTACGCAAAATTACCGCAGTCGTGGCACAGTACTCATCCATCCGCCTTCTGTCCGGATCGCCGTATGCATCATTTCGAGGCCGTGCGTTCGCTGATTGGTAGCCTGCATACGCTGAGGCAAAACGATCCGTATCTGATCAGCTTCGATCTGGCATTGCCGCAGGGGCGTCATCAAGGCATTTACCTGGCGGAGCTGGAAGATGAAACCGGGCGACGCTATCTGCGCATTTCCACTCCCATCGGCCCGCTTTCAGGTACTGATCCCAAGCGTTGCCTGCGTTTCAATTGGGAGCAGCGCAACGGCTTTCTGGCCGTCACCGATCTGGATGGATCGCCTTATCTGCATCTGTGCGAGAACCGGCCTTACGACCTGCTCAATCAGCAGGAGCTGCGCCGCCTGATCGATGAGCTGGGCACCCTTGGCGATCAGCTGGAACAGGTGATCGTCAACGGCGGCGACGCATTCTGATCACAGCCAAAGACGCGCCACAGAAACGAACGCGTACGCAAGCAGTGCTGTCACCGGCAGCGTGAGAATCCACGCCCACACCATGCGCTCGACCACCGACCAGCGAATGGCGTTGAAACGTTTTGCTGCGCCCACGCCCATGATCGATGACGATACGACATGCGTGGTCGACACCGGCAAGCCAAATGCCGAAGCCGCGAGAATCACCAGCGCGGAACTGCCTTCTGCAGCGAATCCATTGATCGGATGCAGCTTCACCATCTTGTGGCCCAGCGTTTTGATGATGCGCCAACCGCCGCCCGCCGTGCCGGCGGCCATCGTCAACGCACACACCACAGCAACCCATGACGGCACGGCAAAACCCGTCGCCGTCGGTGCGTGAATGCGCAGGAAAGAAAGCCATCCAGGCAATCCATCGAACTGCCCTGCTGTCGTCGCGCTGGCAAGCGCGAGCGCGATGATGCCCATGCTCTTTTGCGCGTCGTTCATGCCGTGCGCCAAACCCATGGCGCTTGCCGACACGATCTGCGCTTTGCCGAAGAAGCTGTTGACGAATGGCGTGCGCCCCAAATAGCGCAGAAAGTTCTTTTGACTTGCGAACCATGAAAGCAATGCGTAGAGCGAGCCCATCAGCAGGAAGCCCAGTACGAAGCCCATCAACGGCGAGACGACCATGGGCACGACCACTTTCGGAATGACGCCCTTGCCATCCCACCAATGCGCACCCTGCGCCCAGATCACTGCGGAAAAGCGCCCGCCTGATGCCGCAATGGCCGCGCCCACCAGCGAACCTACCAAGGCGTGACTGGAGCTGGACGGCAAACCCAGCCACCACGTAATCAGATTCCACACGATGGCCGCCAGCAGCGCACAAATCAGCAATTGCGGACCGGCCTCCACCACTCCTGTGTTGACGATACCCGCGGCAATCGTTGCCGCCACAGCCGTGCCCCACAGCGCACCGATCATGTTGGTGATGGCAGCCAGCAGCACCGCCTGTCCCGGCGTAAGCACCTTGGTCGCCACCACCGTTGCGATGGAGTTGGCGGTGTCGTGAAAACCATTGATGTAGGTAAATGCGAGTGCGATCAGCACGACCGCAGCGACGAGACCGAGACTCATGCGCCAACTCCCGTCGGGCGGTGCCATGCATAAGGGAAAGCGTGCACGGCGTTGTCCTCAGGAGTTCTTCAGCACGATGGAATAAACGATGTTGCCGACGTCGCGGCATTTGTCGATGGCTTTCTCGATCAACTCGAACAGATCCTTGGCCAGCATCGCGCGCATCGCGTCATCGCTTTCGATGTAAAGCGTGCGATACGGCACCAGCAGCAGGCGATCGCCTTCCGATTCCAGCGTCTGCAAGCGATCCTGCAGTTTCTTCACCGGACCGATGCGCAAACCATGACGCAACTCGCCGATCATTTGCGCGACCACTTCGGCGGAACGCGCGAGCACCAACGTGCGCTGGGCAAAATCCACACCCGTGAGACGGCCGGAGACGACCTCGTAACGCTCGGCGAATTTCTCAATGGACTTCGGAATTTTGTAGAGCGAGGTATTGAGCGCCTCGATGTCCTCACGATCCAGCGCCGTGACGAAGGTGTTGACGAGCTCCTCGCTGATCTTCGAAGCCAACGCCTTCTCGCGCGCCCGGGCCGATGCGAAGGCCGCCATCACTGGCGCGCGATCGGCCTGCGTCACCAATTCGTGCAGCGCCTTGGCGCTTTCGAGAGCGGCTTCTGCGCTCTCCTCAAGCAGGCCGTAAAACTTGTCGCCTTTGCCAAAAATGGTCTGGAGTGAAAACATGCGGGCAGCGCCTGAACCGAGGAATGGGGGGCAAATGTGACGCGCATGTTACAGGACGCGCCTGCCGCGTCGCACCACCGGCGGCCTCCGGTGTCTTACACTGAGCCCATGCCTGCATCTCCTCTCGTCCTGTCGCGATGCTGACAACTATCGCGCTCGTCCTCGTCCTCGCCCTGTGTAACGGCTTCTTCGCGCTTTCGGAGATGGCCCTGGTCGCCTCGCGCAAGAGCCGCCTGAAACAGATGGCGCGCACAAGCCGGCGCGCGAAGATCGCATTGCGCCATGCGGAAGCGCCCGAGCATTTCCTGTCCACGGTACAGGTGGGCATTACGCTGGTCATGCTGATCACCGGCGCGGTGGCTGGCGACGCGATCGGATCCCACATTGCGGTACTGCTTAACAACGGCAGCCTGGTGTGGCTAGCGCCATACACACGCATCATCGGTATCGTGCTCGGATTCGTCGTGATCTCTTTCATCCAGATCGTGGTCGGCGAGCTGGTGCCAAAACGTCTGGCGCTGTCGGCACCGGAGAAAGTGGCAACGGTCGTCGCGATGCCCATGCTGGTGCTTTCACGTGCCACGGCTCCGTTTGTATGGATGCTCAATCGCTCCAGCACCGGGCTGTTGAAACTGCTGCGCGTGAAAGATCGTGGCCAAAACGCAGCGACGGAAGAAGAGATTCGACTGCTGGTTGCCGAAAGCACCGAACAAGGCGTGCTCGATGCCGACGAACAGGCGATGGTCAATCGCGTGTTGCGTTTGGGCGATCGCACGGTGGACAGCGTGATGAGTCCGCGTACGCGCATTGCATGGCTGGATATGAATGCGCCGCTATCGGAAAACCTCGATGTGCTGCGGCAAACGCCATACTCGCGTTATCCGGTTTATCGTGGCGATGAAAGCGACGTCGTCGGCGTGGTCGAAGTGAAAAGTCTGCTTGGCGGCATTACGGCCGGAAAATTGGAACTTTTTCGCACCCTGGCCAAACCGCTATACGTTCCCGCCACCGCGCGCGCGCTCGACTTGCTCGAAGAATTCCGCGATGCCGAAACACCCATGGCGCTCGTTGTCGATGAATATGGCGATATCGAAGGCATCGTGACACTCAACGATTTGCTCGCTGCCGTCGTTGGCGCAAGCCAGCTTGGTCACGGCAACGAAGAAAGCTCGCCGATCGTGCAACGCGAAGATGGCAGCTGGCTGGTCGACGGCGCAATTTCAACCGACGATCTGCGCGAATTGCTGCGTGTGGACCACCTGTACGGTGAAGACGAGCACGACTTCCGTACCGCCGCGGGCATGGTGATGGCCGCGCTGGGACACATTCCGCAAACGGGTGAAGTGTTCGAATGGCACGGCATTCGTTTCGAAGTGGTCGATCTTGATGGTGCGCGCATCGACAAGCTGCTGATCACACCGGCACCGCGAATCGAAGTCGCCGACGAACAATGACGTCGTAGGTTGAGTTACTTCTTCTGCCCCGCTATCTGCGCCATGCGCTGCGCATCGGCAAGGATGCCGTGCAACATGCGTAGCTCGCGCTCGTCCATCTGGGCACGCTGGAAAAGTTTGCGTAACCGCAACATGATCGTCGTGGCCGCTCGGCCTTTGTGGAAATCGATGTCGTCCAGCGTTTGCGCCAGGTGTTCGTAGAAGCGTTCCATCTGCGCTGCATCGGCAGGCGGCTCGTCATGCAACGGTGGTGCTGCCGAAATACTTTCGCCGAGCCACGCAACGCGCAACTCGTAAGCCATCACCTGCACCGCTTGCGACAGATTGAGTGAGCTGAAATCGTCCACGCTGGGAATGCGTACCATCGCATGGCAGCGTGCCAGTTCCTCGTTCTCCAGCCCGGTGCGCTCGTTGCCAAAGACGAACGCCACCTGCTCGCCGCGCTGCGCGGCCGCGAGTGCCTGCATCGCGCCCTCGCGCGGCGTCAGCTCCGGCAGGTTCACGCCACGCCGCCGCGCAGACAGACCAAAGGCCAGACTGGAGCCGGCCAGACTCTCGATCAGCCCCCGATGGACCCCTGCCCCTTCCAGCACATCATCGGCCCCGGCCGCCATGGCCGAGGCCTCGCGGTCGGGAAATTTATGCGGCGCCACCAGTTCCATGCGGGTAAAACCCATGGTCCGCATGGCCCGCGCCGCGCTGCCGATGTTGCCCGGATGCGAGGTGCGGACGAGAACGAAGCGAAAAAGACGGGCGAGATCGGGGTCGGTCATGCGGATCGGATGGCTGGCAAATGGCTGAAAAGGATAGTGGAGATGGTGCCTTTTGGCCGCCAAGACCGGTTCCGGGCCCGTCCGCGGCGGCACTCTGCTAGAATCCGCGGCCGCTAACCCGTTCTTTTGCCAAGCCAAAGCCATGACCAGACCCGCCGTCAACGTCGCGGTACGCGCCGCGCGCTCCGCCGGTAACGTAATCCTGCGTTACATGAACCGCATCGATGGCCTCAACGTCGTCGAAAAGCAACGCATGGACTTCGCGTCCGAGGTCGACAAACTGGCGGAAGCGGAGATCGTCAAGGAACTGCGCCGCGCCTACCCCACTCACGCCATCCTCGCCGAGGAAAGTGGAGCCACGGGTAAAGGCCATTTGGTGTGGGTGATCGATCCGCTCGACGGCACGCACAACTACCTGCGCGGCATTCCGCACTTCAGCGTATCCATCGCCCTGCTCGACAAGGGCGAGCCCGTTTATGCCGTGGTGTTCGATCCGTTGCGCGACGAGCTGTTCACCGCCAGCAAGGGCGATGGCGCGTACCTCAACGATCGCCGCATGCGCGTGACCAAGCGCGAGGACCTCAACGGCGCCATGATCGCGACAGGCTTTCCCTATCGTCAGCGCGCGCATCTGGATTCGCAGCTGGCCATGACGCGCGCGTTGCTGTCGCAAGCTGAAGATATTCGTCGCTCCGGCTCAGCTGCGCTGGATCTGGCCTATACCGCAGCCGGCCGCTACGACGGGTTCTTCGAAATCGGCTTGAAGCCGTGGGATATGGCAGCTGGCGCGCTGCTGGTGCGCGAAGCAGGCGGTCAGTACTGCGATTTCGCCGGCCGCGACGGCCTTCCTGAAAGCGGCAATATCGTTGCGGGCAATCTGCATGTGGTGAAGGCGATGACGGAGGCCATCAGCGCTAACGCTACGCCGTCGCTCTTGAAGGCTTGATACCTATCCCAAAAAGGCGCCGCGAGGCGCCTTTTTTATTTATGTCGCTGACGGATCGAGCAACCCGATGTTGTAAGTCATGCCGAATGGATCGCGGAGGTAGCAACGCGGTACCGCCGGGTTTTCCTCCAGCAACGTGCATCCTGCCGCAAGCAACCGCTCCTTGGCGGCTTGAACATCCGGCACCAGAAATTCGAAAACCGGACCGTGCGGCTTGCCCTTTTCCACGTAGAGACGAAAGGCACCGGCTTCGAAACCGACGATGTTTTCGCCGCGATGAACAATCTCCAGACCCAACGAGGTTGCGTAGAACCTGGTCGCCGCATCCCAATCTTCCGTGCGGATGATCACGTCGCGCGAAGAACGAAACCCGTTTGTCATGACATTCACCCTCTGCAAGGATCACGATCTGGTTGATTCCGCTGACGTACACCGCTAACAACTACATGCATATGCTCGCTTTTGGCATCTCTCTCCTTGGATGCACCCGACTCAGGGTGGCACCTGCCTTGCAACCACCTCGAAATGTTTCACCTCCGGCTCGAACTCGAGCAGGAAATCGGCATCTTCCGGGTAATACTTGGCTTTCAGGATATCGTCTCCGGCAAAATGACGGATCGCCTGTTCCGATACCCAATGCGTCATTGTCAGAAAGTGGGTGACATCGCCTTCATCGCGGCGCAACACCGCGACGTCGATATTGCCCGGCACCGATCGATAATCCGGGATGGCACGCTGCTCCAAAAACGCAGCGTAGCGATCGGCCCGTTCGCGAGACGTTCGGCCATGCCAGATGCGACAGATCATCACGTCACCTCTTAACAACGCGCTTTGGGATCATTTACACCGCGCGGCCACCACTATGCCGGCGAATGGCAGACAGCTTCGATATTGTTGCCATCCGGATCAAGCACGAAAGCACCGTAGTAGTGCTCGTGATAATGCGGACGAACACCCGGCGCACCGTTGTCCCGACCACCAGCCGCCATCGCCGCCTTGTAGAACGCATCGACGATCGCGCGACTGGAAACGCGAAATGCCACATGGACAGGGGGATTATTCGCCACACCTTTATAGATCCAAAAATCCGGCTTCGGCGGCTCACCGAAACCTGCAACATCGGTGTTCCCGGTTACTGACGCGGGAAATTCCATCAGCAGCGCATAACCGATGGCAGACAGTGCCTTGGTGTAAAACGCTTTGCTTTTATCGAAGTCGCTAGCGGAGAGGCCGGTGTGGTCGATCATGTTTTCTCCGATGATGTCTAAGGCAGCTATCGCAGAAACAGCGAACCCAGACTACACCGAATACATTGCAATCAGAGCACGCTAGGGATGTTCGCGCAGAAACGTTCGTAGAAACGGTATGGTAATGCGCCGTTGCGCCGCCAGCGACGCCTGATCCAGGCGATCGAGCAGATCGAGCAACGCGCCCAGATCGCGTACGTAACGCGCGAACAGCCAATCGAGCACTGCATCGTCCAATTCGATGCCACGCAATGCGGCCTGTTGCTTCAACACTACGCGGCGTTCTGCATCGTCCAACGGCTTGAGCGCGAACTGCGTGCATGCACCAAGGCGCGAACGCAAATCCGGAAGTGTCAGTAGCAGCTGCGCTGGCACCGCTTCGGCCGCGAACAGCAGCGCCGTTCCTTCGGCACGCGCTCGATTGTAGAGATCGAACAATGCATGTTCGGCATCGGGTTGACCGGCCAGCGCCTCAAGATCATCCAGCGCGAGAAACTCGCTGCCCGCCACCCCGCGAATGACCGATGCATGGTCCTTCAGCGCTTTCAACGGAAGATATTGAACCGTATGCCCCACTTCACTCGCACTCTGACACGCAGCAAGCAGCAGATGGCTCTTGCCGCTGCCCGACGGACCGCTTAAGTACAACCAAGGAGCACCCTTTTTTGTTGCAAGCTCGCCAACAGCGGCAACGGCGACAGCATTGGCACCGGCATGAAAATGTTCAAAACGCTGGCGACGCGGCCAACGCAGACTGAGAGGCAACTGCGCGGTCATGGCTTGTGCGGCTGCTCGCCTTCAACAATATGCGCTTCAGTTTTCATGTCACCTTGCGCATCTTTGCTGACCGTGACATCCACTTCAGCGATTACCGCATCGGGCTCGCCTTCTTCGGTGTACAGATCACTCTGTTTGTAGCGCTGCGCCAGGTAGCGCAACAACACGAGAATGACCGACGCGGCCGGCAGGGCGAGCAACACGCCCAGAAAGCCAAAGAGATAGCCACCGGCCAGCACGGCGAAAATCACGGCTACCGGATGCAAGCCGATCTTCTCGCCGACCAGTCGCGGCACCAGTACATAGCCTTCCAGCAACTGGCCAACGACAAACACGCCAATCACCATAAGCAAATGCGTCCAATCGCCGTGCGTCACGAGCGAGGCGATAATCGCCGCGGCAAAACCGGTGATGAAACCCAGATACGGAACGAAACTGAGAAGACCCGCCACCATACCAATCAGCGGACCGACCGAAATGCCGATCAGCGTCAACGCTACGCCGTAGTAGATTGCAAGCGCCAACATCACCAGCAATTGCCCGCGCACGAATGCACCAAGCACTGCGTCCGCTTCGCGCGCCAGGTGCGCAACGGTGGGTTCGATCGAACGCGGCAGGATGCGATCGATCCACCCGACGAGGCGGTCCCAATCGCGCAGCAGGTAAAACCATACAACCGGAATCAACACCAGATTAGTCAGCCACATCACCACGCCAAAACCGGAGCGTGACAAGGTGCCAAGCACGCTGCCGATGGACCCGATGTGCTCCTTGATCTGTGCCATCAACCGATCGGTATCGAACGCATTGGGATCCAGATGCAGCTTTGTCTGCAGCCACGGCATCGCCACATTCCTCGCCCATTCCACATAACGCGGAAAGTTCTCCACGAGGTTTTCGATCTGACGCGCAATCAGTGGCACCAGCAGCAACAGCGTGGCGACGATGACGAGGATCAGCACGACAAACACAATGCTGACGGCCAACGTGCGTCCCAGGCCAAGCCGTTCGAGTCGATTGGCCAGTGGATCGCCCAGATACGCCAGCATCGCCGCAATGGCGAAGGGCATCAGCACCGGCGCAAGCAGCCAGATGAACAGCGCGATCACCACGGTGATCGCCAGCAATTGCCAGCGGCGGGAGGTCTCTTGGCTTATGGACACGAGTAGCTCATGAGTGACAGCCGGGTGCGGTAGGCAAGTTTGGCTTATGTGGCGGCGGGTTCAAAGCATTCGATCAGCATGCGCTAGGAGGCGTTACGCGCCTGCCACGCGCGGTGCGACCAGCGCACGACGTAGTCCAGGCCGCTGGCCACGCACAAGCCAGCCACCAGCCACATGAATACGAAAGAAGACGGCGCAGGCCAGCGCGCCAGCGCCATCAGCACGCACACCAGATAGACGATCTGCATGAAGGTGCATGCCTTGGATAACAGGCTCGGCTGCGGATAGATGCGCCCGATCAGCCATCGCCATAGCACGGCCCCCGACGCAATGATCAGATCGCGTGCGCAGACGATTGACGTGAGCCACAAAGGCACCTCGCCAAGCCACGCCAGAATCACGAAGCAGCTGACCAGCAGCAACTTGTCGGCGATGGCATCGAGCATGCCGCCAAGGCGACTCTGCCAGCCGTAGTGGCGAGCCAGAAAACCATCCACGCCATCGGACACGCCGGCAACCGCGACAAACGCGAGCGACGACGACCAGCTTCGATGCAACAACAACCAACAAATGGGAGCTACCAGAACGACCCGTAGCATCGAGATGGCGTTGGGCAGATGCCGCCAGGGCGATTGCGACGCAGCTGGCATCGCGACGGCCATGGTCGTCAGAGCCTGTTCAACGTCTCGGCGTAGCCCGCGTTGCCACGGAGCGGCCGACAGGTGGTAGTGCGCGGCCGCATGACGGTCGCACCGGGGCAACCCGAAGGGCCGGATCTGTTTGCCCGCCGGGCTACGTCCTCACTCAGTTGTGTATCGACATACACGCCTTCGTTCCTCCTTGCCCAGCAGGCAAACAGATCCGGCGCGGGCCACGCCGAGACGTTGAACAGGCTCTTAGTGAAGCCAGCGCAGGGTTACGTCGGCACCGTCGTGCGACGTGCCTTGCATCAGGCGACCGCCCGCGGTGAGATTTGCAGACAGGGTCGCCAGCGGTGTTCCCGCTTTGACATCCAACATCACGCCGTCGTCCTGCGCACCAAGCGTGCTGACTTTTTGCACCGTGGGATCGGCGCGCAAGGTGGAAAGCAAATTGGCGTAATCCATCGCCGAATGCAGACCCGATATCCAAAGCTTGCCGTCGACCTGGCCCGAACCGATCACGTTGAGCGTCTGGCCAAGGCGATCCGTTGCGCTTTTGCCGGCGTCGGCGAACATCGCATCTTCGCTGGTGCCTTGCGTACTCCAATGCTGAGCAAGGCCACCGCTGATCAACGTCCAGTCGGCGCTGCCGTTGTGCATGTCACCCATCAGCACGAGGCCGGTTTTGTAAATGCGTGTAATGGCAGCGAGCGCTGCCGGATCTGCACCTGCCAGCTGGCCCACATCGGGTAGCTGCGTGGGATCGGCATACGTCACCTGATAACCATGCTTGCTCACGGCATCGGCCAGCCCACCGAGATCGTCTTTGCCGAGCACGTTGCCATCGCTACCGCGCACCACCAGCAGCACGGGCGGTTTCACGCCGGCCGTCGCCGCGCCCATCTGCGTGACGACACGCTGGACAGCGCCCTGATCGAATGTCACCGCCAGCGTCATGCTGGGCGGATTGCCGGGTCCGCGCTGGTACTGAAAGACTTTCACGATACCGGCGGCGTTCTGCATGGCATCGTCGTAACCGGCCTTGCCGCGCAGATCCTGGCCACCCGACACGCGCGCCAGCACCTGCCCCAGTGCCGCGGAGAAGGCCTGCGTACGCTGCGCGTCGCTGGTGTCCGTGACCGGCACCACCACGGTATACGGCGACGTGGGCGGCGGCGGCGCGGCCTGACTCAAGGCAATCTGCGGCAGGCCGGCGATCAGGCCAAGCAGCAAGGTGGCGAACAGCAAGCGTGTCAGGCGCATGGGTGGCCGGGCTCAAGGCAGGGGATTTGGGTCGAAGTCTGCCCAATCCGACCCCTAACGTCTATCATTGGACGTTTTCCGTGACGCAGGTTTCACCATGTCCGACGCCCTCACCTACCGCGCCGCTGGCGTGGATATCGATGCCGGCAATGCCGTGGTCGAACGCATCAAACCGCTGGTCAAGCGCACCTTCCGTCCCGAAGTCATGGGCGGCCTGGGCGGTTTTGGCGGTTTGTTCAACCTCGGCACACGCTACAAGGAGCCGGTGCTGGTCTCCGGTACCGATGGCGTGGGCACCAAGCTCAAGCTTGCGCAACAGTTGGGTCGCCACGACACGATCGGCATCGACCTGGTTGGCATGTGTGTGAACGATGTGTTGGTGCAAGGCGCCGAACCGTTGTTCTTCCTCGATTACTTTGCGACCGGCAAGCTGGATGTCGACACCACAGTCGCCGTGGTCGGCGGCATCGCCAAAGGCTGCGAACTCGCCGGCTGCGCGTTGATCGGCGGCGAAACCGCCGAAATGCCGGATATGTATCCGCCGGGTGAATACGATCTTGCTGGTTTCACCGTCGGCGCGGTGGAAAAAGACGCCTTGCTCAGTGGCGATGGCATCGTTGCGGGCGACGTAATTCTGGGCGTGGCATCGTCCGGTCCGCACTCCAACGGTTATTCGCTGATTCGCAAGATTGTCGAACGCGCCGGCAGCCCGTTCGATCTGGACTTGGGTGGCGTCAAGCTCGCCGATGCACTGATGGCGCCAACCACGATTTACGTGAAGCCGATGCTGGAACTACTGAAGTCGATGCCGGTGCATGGGATGGCGCACATCACGGGCGGCGGCCTGAAAGAAAACATTATTCGCGTGGTGCCTGATGGCCTGGGCCTGAAGATCGATGCATCGGCCATCAAGCTGCCGCCGGTGTTCGAATGGCTGATGCGCGAAGGCAACGTGGCGCGCGAGGAAATGTGGCGCACGTTCAACTGCGGCGTCGGCTTCACCATTCTGTTGCCGCGCGATGCGGTGAGTGCGGCGGCGGCGCTGCTCGCCAAGCATGGTCTTGCCAGCTCCGTGATCGGCGAAGTCGTTAAGGCACAAGGCGACGAGCGCGTTCACATCGGCTGATGGTTTGCGCGCAAGTCATGGTGGCGCGGGCAGTTGCTCAGTCGAATACTGATGCGTAGCGCACGCGATTCAACGCTTTAAAGTCACTGGATCCCAGCTTACGCTGGGATGACGGTCGAAAATACTTACCTCATCGCACATGCCTTCTCCGCTTCGCATCGCAGTACTCGCTTCCGGACGTGGCAGTAATTTCGCCGCGCTGCTGGCTGCGCGCGAACGTGGCGAGTTATCAGCCGATTTCGTCTTGTTAGCCAGCGACAAAGCCGACGCTGCGGCCTTGCAGCTCGCGCGCATGGCAGGCGTACCAACGCTGTTACTGGAGCCGCGCGACTACGCCGAACGTCGCGATTACGATATCGCCTTGTTCGAACGCATCGCCGCCAGCAAACCGGATGTATTGGTCCTTGCGGGCTTCATGCGCATCATCGATGGCGATGCGTTGAAACCGTGGGTTGGGCGGATGATCAATATCCATCCGTCGCTACTGCCGAAATATCGCGGCCTGCACACGCACCGCCGTGCGTTGAAGGCAGGCGATGCCGAACATGGCGCCAGCGTGCATTACGTCACTGCAGAACTGGATGGCGGTCCGGTCATCGCCCAGACCCTGCTGCCGATCGAAGCCGGTGATGACGAAAACACGTTGGCGGCCAAGCTTCTACCGCTTGAGCATCAACTACTTTCCGCGGTCGTTTCCCTGATCGCCGATGACCGCCTTGCACTGAGGAACAGTGGCGTCGCCTTCGACGGCGAACCACTTCGCAAACCCTTGCGATGGCATGACGGAAAGCTCATACGCTGAGCCCGCGTTTCCGCAACGAGACGTTCAGGATCGCTGCGTACACTGCCGATCCATGCGCACACTCAAACTCTCCCGAACCCTGCTCGCCGGCCTTGCGCTGGCCACCTTCGCTACCGCTGTGTTTGCAGCGCCGCCGAAATCGTTCACCGCGACCTATCAGGTATTGCGCGAGGGCGAAGCGATGGGTCAGGCGACCATCACACTGAAGTCGCTCGGCAATGGTGAATACGAATACAGCAACCAAATGAAAGGCACTTCTGGTTTGGCCGCCATGCTCGGCGTCAATTCCAACGCCGTGACACGTTTTCGCTGGCACAACGACACACCGGAAACGGAAAACTACACGTCCAAAGTCAGCGCACTGAAAACCAAAGAGCGCACGATGCAGGTGAACTGGAACAGCAATCAAGTCACCGTCACCGACAACAAAGGCACGACCAATTACGCGGCTGTCCCGGGCATGGTCGACGGGAATACCTTTCCGCTGGCGCTGGGTCTCGCATTGGCCGGCGGCAGCCACAGCGTCACGCTACCGGTAGGCGTGAAACAGCAGGTCGAGCATCAGCAATACAAAGTGCAGGCCTCGGAATCGGTCCAGGTTCCCGCGGGCACCTTTAACGCCGAGCGCGTGGCACGCACGGATTCGGACAAGCACTTCGAAGCGTGGTACGTGAAGCAATACCCGCTTCCGGTGAAACTGGTGCAAACCGAAGGTGGCGATCTGACCATGCAGCTGAGCCAGTTCAGCGCCAACTGAGCAAAAAAAAACGGGCCGCATCAGCGGCCCGTTTCGTATTTGATGCATCAGGTCGGCAAGCGTCGAATCTTCGCACCCAATGTGCTGAGCTTCTCTTCGATATTCTCGTAACCGCGATCGATGTGATACACGCGATCCACCGTCGTGTCGCCCTCTGCAACCAGGCCAGCCAGCACCAGACACGCCGATGCGCGCAGATCGGTTGCCATGATCGGGGCGCCGCTCATCTTGTCCACGCCCTGGATGATCGCGGTGTTGCCTTCAAGACGAATGTCCGCGCCAAGGCGCTGCAATTCGTGCGCGTGCATGAAGCGGTTTTCGAACACCGTCTCGGTGATGATGCCCACGCCCTCGGCCACGCAGTTGAGCGCGGTGAACTGCGCCTGCATGTCGGTCGGGAATGCCGGGTACGGTGCCGTGGTGATGTTTACAGCCTTCGGACGACGACCCTGCATATCCAGCTCGATCCAGTCCGGACCGGTCGAAATATGCGCGCCGGCTTCTTCCAGTTTGGCGAGCACGGCATCGAGCGTGTTGGCGCGAGCATTGCGAGCACGAACCTTGCCGCCGGTCATGGCTGCGCCGACGAGGAACGTGCCGGTTTCGATGCGATCGGGCAGTACTTCGTACGATGCGCCGTGCAGTCGCTCGACGCCGTGAATCACCATCGTCGATGTGCCCGCGCCTTCGATCTGCGCACCCATCGCATTGAGGCAATTGGCAAGATCGACGACTTCCGGCTCCTGCGCCGC
>NZ_DATHMR010000082.1:0-4411 GCF_035486915.1 Dyella sp.
GACGTCGGCTCAGCCACGCCAATGGCGTAGCTCACCTGCACTTCGCAGCGATCGGCGATGCCGGCGGCCACGATATTCTTGGCGACATAGCGCGCGGCGTAAGCGGCCGAGCGATCCACCTTCGACGGATCCTTGCCCGAGAACGCACCGCCACCGTGACGCGCCCAGCCGCCGTAGGTGTCGACGATGATCTTGCGGCCAGTCAGGCCGCAGTCGCCCACCGGGCCGCCGATCACGAACTTGCCGGTCGGGTTGATGTGGAACTTGGTGCCCTTGTGCAGCAGCTTGGACGGCAGCACGGGCTTGAGGATGTGCTCGCGTACGGCTTCGACCAGATCTTTCTGCTTGATATCCGGATCGTGCTGGGTGGAAAGCACCACGGCATCGATGGCAGTCGCCACGCCATTTTCATAGCGCAGGGTGACCTGGCTCTTGGCATCCGGGCGCAGCCACGGCAGCGGCGATTTCTTCGCCTTGCGTACCTTGGCCTGCTGCTCTACCAGACGGTGCGAGTAGTAGATCGCCGCCGGCATGAAATCCTTGGTTTCGTTCGTGGCATAGCCGAACATCAGGCCCTGGTCGCCAGCGCCCTGTTCTTCGGGCTTCTTGCGATCCACGCCCTGGTTGATGTCCGGGGACTGCTTGCCGATCAGGTTCAGCACACCGCAGGTCTCGCCATCGAAGCCGACGTCGGACGAGTTGTAGCCGATATCGACAATGACCTTACGGGTCAGCGCTTCCAGATCGATCCAGGCGCTGGTGGTGACTTCGCCGGCGACAATCGCCACGCCGGTCTTCACCATGGTTTCGCACGCCACACGTGCACGCGGATCCTGCGCAAGGATCGCGTCGAGGACGGCGTCGGAAATCTGGTCAGCGACTTTGTCCGGATGGCCTTCGGAGACCGATTCGGAGGTGAAGAGGTAGTTGCTCATCGTGGCTTATATCCTTCTTTACGGATAAAGAGATGGAAAGGGGAAACGGGCATTCTACACGCCTGCGCCCCGGGAATCACCGGCAAGTCTGGCATATCCGGATGACAGTGAGGCCGCATTCAGCCGATTTGCCGCAGTCCGGGGATGGCGGGCGCCGATCGGGCCGGAAGACCTGAGATAGACGGCTTAATGGACATCCGCAGAAGGGTGGCTGCGAATAAATTGCAGCGTGTCGGCGAGCGTGGGCGCCTTGTCGTGCATAGGACGGGAGAGCGCAAAGACCAGCGCGTTGTGGCTAACGCCCGGATAAAGCTTCAGCGTCACCGGCACGTGATGGGCCTGCAGCACATGCGCCAGGGAGATCGCGTTTGACGGTTCCACTTCTTTGTCGGCGGTTCCTTGCAGCAGCAACATGGGCGGTTCGTTTCCGCTCGCAAAGCGCACGGGTTGCGCGCGAGTCTGCGAGGCTTCGTCGTGGCCGAACATGCCCAGCATGTCTTTCTCGCTGGCTGGAATCGGCATGAAGTCGTAGCAGCCGGCTAGTCCGATGAAACCGGCCATATCTTTCGGGTGCAAACCGTACGGCGCGAGCCACGAGGGATCAGTCACCAACAATGCGCCGATCTGACCGCCGGCGGAATGTCCCATCACGAAAATATCGTTCGGCGCGCCACCAAATGTCTGTGCGTGCTGATGCGTCCATGCAACGGCTTTCGCCGCATCCCGCATGAAACCATCCATTTTTACCTGCGGGTATTTGCGATAGTCGGGAATAACGGCAACGACGCCATGCGAAGCGAGTGTCGTGCCGACGAAGCGATACCACGCGCGTTCGCCATGCGTCCAACTTCCGCCATAGAAGAACACCACCACGGGCGCGTGCTCGACATTGGCCGGGCGATAGACATCGAGTTTGAGCTGATGCTGCGCATCGAACACGATGTCGTGCGTCGTTTCGATGCCGGCGTGTCGATCGGTGGCGTTGAGGCCTGCAAAGAGCGTGGCTCTGCAGCCGCCGCATAGCAGCGCTAACAGCGGCAGCGCGATGCGCAAAAGCAACGATGGCCAGGACCTGTTGGGCGAAAAGATCATCGGCACGTAAGCAAGCTCGAAAAGCAGATGATGCCTGCAATCGCTCCGCAAGGGGTTGCGCCAGTTATGCGGCGAGGCTCCAGTTTTCCTGCAGCGATTCGAAATAATCGCGGGTCAGGCGCAATTGGTCACCGGCATTTTCGGCACGATTGACGACATCACGGAACGCCGTGTTCTCTGGCCGGTCTTTCGCATACCAGCCCAAATGTTTGCGCGCGATGCGCACGCCGGCTTGCTCACCATAGAACGCGTAAAGGTGTTCGAGATGACCAAGCAAGATGGTCGAAATATCCGACGGCGATGGCTGGCGCAGCAATTCGCCGGTGGCGAGATAGTGCGATATCTCGCGGAAGATCCACGGACGGCCCTGAGCGCCACGACCGATCATCACGGCGTCGGCGCCGGTGACATCCAGTACGTATCGCGCTTGCTGCGGCGTGGTGATATCGCCATTCGCCAACACCGGAATGCATGCTGCCGATTTCACCGCCGCAATGGTGTCGTATTCCGCGTGGCCTTCGTATTTGTCGGCGCGCGTGCGGCCATGCACGGCAAGCGCCGCGATGCCGTTGTCTTCGGCAATGCGAGCAATCGTCAGTGCGTTCTTGTGCTGACGATCCCATCCGGTGCGGATCTTCAGCGTCACCGGAACGTCCACGGCATCTACCACCGCTTTCACGATGCGCGCGACGAGCGGTTCGTCCTGCAACAACGCCGAGCCCGACCATACGTTGCACACTTTCTTCGCCGGGCAGCCCATGTTGATGTCAATCATCTGCGCGCCGTTTGCAACGTTGAAGCGCGCCGCCTCGGCGAGCATCGTCGGATCGTAGCCGGCGATTTGCACACTGACCGGCTCGGGCTCGCCTTCGTGATCCATACGCTTGAGCGACTTGCGCGTTTGCCACAGGCGCGGATCGGCCGTCGTCATTTCGGACACGGCAAGGCCCGCCCCCAGCCGCTTGCAGAGCAAGCGGAAAGGCTTGTCAGTGACGCCGGCCATAGGGGCCAGCACTACCGGAGGGTCAATGCGGTAAGGGCCGATTTGCATCCGGCTATTGTAGCCGCTGCGGCGGGATGGCATCCGCGCGGCTGGAAAAGCCCTGAAAACGCTCAGTGAACGGGCAAATTCTCCAGCGCTTCGGGGCGGTGCTTGTGCTGAAACAGGACCATGAAAAGCACGGCGACGATCAGCGAATACGTCGCAAATGTCATCCAGATGCCATGCCATTCCAGACTGTGGTCGGGGCGCGTGAAGTATTGATCGATGATCACACCGCTGATCGAGCTGCCCAGCACCGCGCCGACGCCATTGGTCATCAGCATGAACAGGCCTTGCGCGCTGGCGCGAATCGCAGGGTCGCTTTCGCCTTCCACAAACAGCGAGCCGGAGATATTGAAGAAGTCGAAGGCCATGCCATAGACGATGCACGACAGCACGATCATCCACAGTCCGTCGCCAGGGTTGCCGAAGGCGAACAGACCGAAGCGCAGCGTCCACGCCACCATGCTGATCAGCATCACGGCCTTGATGCCGAAGCGTTTCAGGAAAAAGGGAATCGCCAGAATGAATAGCGTTTCCGATACCTGCGAAATCGACATGATGATCGCGGGATAGCGCACGGCGATCAGATCCTTGTAAGCACCGACTTTGTCGAAGTCGTGCAGGAACGTGTCGCCGTAGGCATTCGTCAGCTGCAACGCCGCGCCAAGCATCATCGCAAAGAGAAAGAACACCGCCATCTCGCGGCGCTTGAACAGTGCAAACGACGTAAGGCCCATGACGTCGAGCAGCGAGCGATGCTCCGAGCCGCGCAAACGAGGCGGGCATGGCGGCAACGTAAAGGCGTACAAGCCAAGCACCAAAGCCGCAGCAGCGGCGACGTAAAACTGACCGGTCGTCGTTTCCAGATGCAGCAAGCTGACGGCCCACATCGCAACGATGAAACCCACGGTGCCCCACACGCGGATCGGCGGATACACGCGCACGACGTCCACGCCGTCCTGTTTGAGCGCGTTGTACGCCACCGTTATCGCCAGCGAGATGGTGGGCATGTAGCACATCATGTTGATGAGCATCACCCAGAACATCGTGCCCGGATCGTTGATCATCGGCACGATGCACAGCACGACAGCACCCATGAGATGCAGGCAGCCATAGAGGCGTTCGGCGCGAATCCACTTGTCCGCGATCACGCCGGTAATCGAGGGCATGAAGAGCGAGGCGATGCCCATCGTCGAGAAGATTTCGCCAAACTGCGTGCCCGACCAATGGCGATTCTGGAACCAGTACGCGCCGATGGTGATCAGCCAAGCCCCCCACACGAAGTACTGCAGAAAGTTCATCGCAATGAGTCGCAGCTTAAGGCTCATGGGCACATCTC
>NZ_DATHMR010000083.1:0-3663 GCF_035486915.1 Dyella sp.
TCCCTCCACGCGGTGATGGATGAAAACGGACGAATCGTGCGGTGGATGTAAGCCCCCTCCTCCATGACGACGATCGGCGGTGCCCGCGAGGATTTGAGCACGATGACGTCGCGCATGCGCTTTAGATCCGCAAAGAACGAAGCATGCTGTGCATAGACCAGCGCTAACGGCTCCGGAATGGCGTAGAGAGCGACAATTTCCTCGGCCGTCCGCACCGAAGCTTTCCTTAGAACCATGTCACCAAAACTCTCAGGGAGTTCGCATCGTGGCTTGGACTCATCCTCTGCTGGATGCACCTGAGACCATAAGAACCTAATGACCTTCTGGATGGAGTCGAAGACGCTACGGCATTGGATGGCCATGTAGTCGATTTCGGTGATCACCATTCGCGTCGCCTGACCTCCCGCCACGTTTTGGTGAGCTATCACTCTATCGACCTTGACCATGGAGCTTGCCAAGTTATAGATGTCATCGCATATCCCCACGAAGGGGCGCCGTATTTTTTCAAAGGATGCGTGTTGTGCGATCAGATCAAGCGCTCGCAGGTGCAGATCGTACGGTTGTGCGGCGACGTCCCCAAAGTAAAGACCTTCGGCAGAAAATTCGACCTCAAGAGGGATCAATTGCCCATCATCTGGAAACCAAAGCTGCCACACACCGCTTGTGTAAAAGGTCCCGGTGCAAAGCACGCGACTGGAGAGGGCCTTCACATTGATAGGCGTTATGGCACTTAAACCTTCGATGGAAACTCGGTCTTTCACCATGCGCCCTTACGCCTGATTCGCGGCGCGTTCTATGGACACCAACGCTACAGCTGCGACCTCTTCTTTTTTCGCGTATTCGCCTGCCATACGTACCCCGTTGCTTTAGCCCGATTTGGCGATCAGTTCGCGCTGATAATACGCGCCAAACGGATAGTCGCGCAGGCGAACCCACCTGCCATCTCGGGACACCAGCAACGTTAGCTCGTTGCACGAGGTCACAATGTTCCCTCGCTGCACTAGTCGTGTCGATGCCAAGTTGCCGATACGCTTGACGTCCTCACTCGGAAGCTTCCGGCCAACCGTTACATGGGGCTTGAACGTGTGGTCATCGGCTCTGGCTGGATAGCGTTCCGCGATCCGCTTCGCCAATGCTTCGATGGGACCCGCAGGCTCGGGTTCCAGGTAGGTAACACGCGGGAACTCCGCGACCTTTGCAAGAGTAACCACGATGGTAGGAGAAGATGCGCAAATGGAGGCTATGCAATCATGATCCACAGAGGTAATGCGATTGGCGGATAGCCAGTCGAAACGAATCGTTATATGCGCACCCAGGCCTCGCCGTGTCGATGGGTCGTATTGATCGCGCAAGTCACCAATCACGACGTCGGCATCCGGCAACAGAAGCGCCAATAGCGTCAGTGACTGTGCCGGACTCCCGCTAATCATCGATGATGGCCCCTTGCTCGTGCTCGAACTTTCGGTAACTCGCTTCAATTTGCGCCGCGTAGCACATGGGCCAAATATGCCACACCGCGCCATCCCGGGCGGTGAAACAGAAAAACGGTGCCCGGTTGACTTATTGGCTTATCACATGAAGCCAGGAAACCAACTTGGTACCGTTTTAGTTATGAAAATCGAACCCGCCCCGTCTTCCCTCAAGGGTTCGGGCTAACTCGTCTCCTACGGGAAAGTGCTGGTCGCTAAGAGGATCACTGTTGAATTCGATTTCTAGAACGAAATTCACAATCAGCACTCCTCGTTGGTAAAGCTTCTAATTCCAAACGATTCGACGTGACAATGCTCCACCATTGCGCCGAAGTCCGGAGGTTGAACCACGCTCAGAGAGAAAACGCACTCATTTGACGCCACGTTGCAGTCGCGTTTTCCAGTATCCGAATAAGGTGGGGTGATACCACTGTTGCGACGGCCCTTCGCTGACACGAGGGGTAAGACGGCCAGCGATGACATCGCGCAACGCGGCTCTCATCAATGGCAGCCCCTGCACCAGTTGCAGGATCGGGTAAGTGGCAAAGTTGTCGTCCGCTTCGGGCGTGATCAACGCCTGATACAGAATGCCGCCAGTGTCGACACCTGCATCCACCAAATGGACAGTGACGCCGCAGTGCGCGCGGTCATCGTTGATCAGCGCCCAATAGCCACCGTGCACGCCGCGATAGGCCGGTGTAATACCCATGTGTGTGTTGACGAAAGGTGCATTCACCGTAGTCAACAATTTCTTCGACAGGATGCGTGTGCCGTTCACCACCACTGCTTGGGGCGCAAGCTTCCGCAGACGACTCGCTACGCCGCTCGCGTTGGCGCTGGATACATGCGTGATCGCCTGCGCGGGAATCGGCGCGTCCGATAGCCCATGACGATGCAGCAGCTGTTCGATGCGCGAATGGGAGCTGTTGCCCAGCAACCGGCTGTACAAGATAAAGCCCAATTGCCCCAATGTTTGAGCCATACCGAGCTTGCGTGCGCGATGGCGCAGCATTTTGAGCGCCGAAGGTTTGCGCTCGATGATGACCTCGACGATGTCGAATTCCTCGCGAAGAGCGTGATACATCACCCGTGTGGATAATCCATCGCCCGCGAGCAGCACAATCCGCGCCTTAGCCGACATGCATGCGTTCCAGCACAACCGCCACCTCACCCATATTGCACGATTGCATTCCGTAGCGCTGATTGAGTTGGTCGTAATAGGCCAGAATGTTTTGCAGGAAGGCAAGATTGTGTTTCACGTCGGCGCCGAAGTTGTGCGGATGCCACCATAAGTGGAACAACCGATTGCCGATTGCAGCGTCGCGCATGGCGCGCTTGATGCGGCGCAGTCGCAGACTGTCCAGCGATGCGAGTGAGTGCGAATACGGGCGCAGGAATCGGCTGGCCGGAATGTTGAATGGACGTTTGCGCGCACATTCCTCCAGACTGTAAGTGTTGTATCCACTGAGATTGATGTAGGCGTCGAGCAAACGCAAAGCGCGCACCAGTGCGCTCTGCCCCTGTTTGTTCCTCGGCTTATAGAACGACGCGTTTTCATTTCCTCGATAGCTGGCGATGCGAAGTTCGTCGAGCACAGGCAGGTAGGCCGGGTTTCCCTGATTGCGCGGGAATACCAAACTGGTGATCGGAATACCTCTGGCCTCTGCAACCTCCATCGCAGCTTGCAAGTCTGCGCGGAATGACTCGATAGTTTGCCCCTCTTCCAGGCAGTAGTAGTGCGAGAAGGTATGTGTGCCGATCTCCTGCCCGGCACAACTGCGGATCAGTTCGATGGTGTCCGGCGCAAAGTGGTAGACGTCATCGTCGCCCCATGTGTGTTCGTCAATGTAGCGATAGGACGAAAGCTGATGGCGACGATAGTCGGGCAGCACGCGAGGCAGATGCTTTCGCAACTCATCAATATCCTTGAAGAACAGGAAGCCGATGGTGGCCCACGTGGCGTGGACGTCGTGTGCCTGGAACAGATCGAGGATGCCGCGGATAGCGTCGCGTTCGCCATGCAGATTGGCTTCGTAGTCACTGAAGCTGCGGCTATCGCGCACACCCCAGTACAACTCGAGATCCAGCGAGATAGTGAATATGCCCGGCATATATCAGCCACACCTCGTCAGTCAGAACGTCGACTCCTAAAGCAGGTCGACTCCTAAAACATCGGGTATCGACGCACCATCGA
>NZ_DATHMR010000084.1:0-2317 GCF_035486915.1 Dyella sp.
AGGGCCAAGCATCTCGTCGCCCAGGCCGTCGAACAGTTTTCCGCAGATAAACGGAAAATGCGCCGGGTAAGTCAGCGCCACGGCATATTCACATCGCTACGCGGTCCCGCCCGTGATTGATCCCCGACATTAAATAAAGCGATCCGATCCAGATCCGGCCCAGCAATAGGATCAGCGGCTGCGCAGAACAAGAGAATCGATAACACGCAAAGCCAAAACGTTCACCCTAAACAGTCTTGGCGTTTGTCTTCTAGTGCAAGGAGAAAGCATGAGCAATCAGGTCCACTTCGCTGATGTTGCGAAGATCGGTCATCTCAAGGACTATCATCAGATGCGTCGCAACCATCTCAAAAGCTGAGATGGCCGCATCCACGCTGCGCTCGCCGCCGGATAATTCAGCCGAACCGTGTTTCGTTCGAGTCTCTTAGGGTCGGCGCGATGCTCATTCGCTCGATTGCGTCGCGCTTTCCCTTTGTCACTTCAAACAATGTATCCTTGCCGTTCCGCCAGAAGCGAATATCGAAGCGTCGCCGCCCCAGTCGCAAATCGGCCAAGGTTATGTCGGGCAGCCAGTCCGGCAGCGCAGGATCAACATAGAGCTTGCCGCGCGGGGCATCCTGCTGAAGTCCAAGCATCGCCTGCAATAGCATGAATGGCGTCCCCGCTGCCCAGGCCTGTGGCACGTTGGCGCCGAGATACTGTACCGGGAAACTCGTGGGATCGCGTTGCAGTCCGGCATACAACTCGGGCAACTGATTGAGTAGAAAATGGCTCGCCGCGCCACTGACATCACGCGCCACCATCGACGCTTCGGCGGCGAATCCATATCGGCGCATTCCCATTGCAATCAGCGAATTGTCGTGCGGCCAAACCGCTCCGGTCTGATAATTGTAGGGATTGAACGAGGGATGGTGTGACGACAGTGTGCGAATGCCCCAGCCGCTCCACATATCCTTCTGCATCAACCGCTTGACAACGAGGGCGGCGCGTTCCGGCGCGATGATGCCCGACCACAGACAATGGCCTACATTGGATGCCACCGACAGAACCTTTTTCTTGTCGCCATCCAATGCATAGGCGTAGAAGCCCGACTTTTCGTCCCAAAAGTCCTTGTTGAATCTCTTGAACAGCACTGCGGCTTTCTTGCGTAGCGCGTTGGCACGTCGTTTGTTGCCAATCTCGTCGTACACCTCGGCCATGCGCAGCCACGCGTCGTAGACATAGCCCTGCAATTCGCACAGCGCCTTCGGCCCGCGCACAAGTTCGCCGTCGGGATACATCACGGAATCCCCGGAATCCTTCCAGGCCATATTTTCGTAACCGGCCGTCGAGCGCGTCTGATATTCTTGGAAGCCATCGCCGTCGCGATCGCCGTATTTGTCGATCCAGGTCAGGCACGCTTCTGCGTTCGGCAGATGCCGCTCGATCAATGTCCCGTCGCCGGTTGCCCGCCATGCCGAATGCAGTGCAATCAGATAGAGGGGTGTCGCGTCCGCGGTTCCGTAATAGGGCGTGTGCGGAATTAGCTTGAAGTAGGCCAGTTCACCATAACGCAGTTCATGCAAGATCTTTCCCGGCTCGGCGTCGCGATAATCGTCGCGCTTTGTCGCTTGGTATTGTCCTAATACCTCCAGGGTCCCGGCGGCGAATTCCGGGTAGACAATCATCGTCTGCAGCGAAACGATCAGGGTATCACGGCCGAATAGCGCCACGAACCAAGGCAATCCGGCGGCCGGCACGAACACCATGTGATCCATACCCAGCAACGGAAGCCGCAAGGCAGCCATGTCCTGCACTCCCTGATTATAGCAGCGATAGAACTCCTCGTTGCTGGTCTCGATTTTCAGGACTGTTTGCTGCCATTCATCTATATTGCGAGAGTGGCCCGACGTGACGCTGGAATGAATACATTCCTTTGATGCCCGAAAGCGTTTCGAGCCGTCCACAAGGTCGTAGATCAGGCAGCGGTGCCAGGCCTGCCCGGGCTTCAGTTCAATGTCGAAACTCAAGCGTCCGTTGGCGTATACCGTCGGCCTGCCGTCGCCCTCGCCGGAACGGACGATTACTTCACGGCAAAAACCCCTGTTGCGATAGGTCACCCGAAGTATTTCCCGCTTGGCCGACCATGAGGTGATGATGTGGCCACGCCGCACGATGTTGTCGCCCTTCACCTCGAAGATGTCGGCGAAATCGGCGCGCATCGCGACCTCCAGATTGAAACGAACTGGCTTTTGGCTGTTGTTAGTGATCTCGACGTCTTCGTGCAGTCCGCCATCGACTTGACGGCCAATCACCAAGCCCAGGGTGCGCGCCGCGA
>NZ_DATHMR010000085.1:0-10806 GCF_035486915.1 Dyella sp.
GGCCCAATTGGTGGCAGTGCTGCTGGTCAGATCGAAGCGCCATACGTTGCCGTACATGTCGCCCGCATACACATAATCGGTAATGTGGTCACCGTCCAGATCGGCGGGCGTCACATAGGCGATACCGTTGGGACCTTGCGCATTGGTGGCACTGCCTACGCCCGTACTCAAGTAGTAAACCTGATCGATCGCGCCAGCGCCGGTGATGGTCATCACGTAGATGCCCGCATCGCCGGTCAGGCTATTGAGGCCATTGCCGAAGATGATGCCCCATTCGCCGTTGTGTAGCCGGCGGATCTGCGGTGTTCCGTAAGTCTGGCCGAGGCTTTGTCCGCAGTTTGCGTTTCCGTTGCACGAAAGCGTCGAGGTTGCGGTGGACGTCGTCACGCCGTTGTTAGTGGTCGTGGATATGGCAGTGCTCCACTCACCAATCACATTGCCAACGCCTGGCGTGACACTAAAGGACGTATTACCTAGATCGGTAATGTCCAGCACATAGATGGCATTGCCGCCCGCGCCTAGACCACCAGCAAGCCATGTATGCCATTTGCCGCTGTAAAACAGGTCGCCGGTTCCTGGCGTGGCATCTACAAAGTAGTTGTGCGAGTAGTTGGGCGATGAGTAATCCAGCTGCGACTGATTTTGATTGTAAATGGTGGACAGCACGGCCTCGGGCATGTATGCGAACAACTCCTTGCCGTCATTCAGAGTGCCCGTGAATACACCGTTGATTGTCGTGCCGACAATGGTGCCGCTTGCGTTGTAGTAACCGGCTTCGAACGCATGCATGAAGCCATCGTTTGCGCCTTGATAGACCACGTTGATACGCGATGCCTCGTTGGACGTAAATGTTGCGTAGCTCTGCACACCGGAGGCACTTTCTGGCATGGGGGTGGAGGGATTGAGATTATCCTTCCAGGTATTCGTGTAGGGCGATGAAGGTGGGCCGACCCAGGTCGGGCTGGAATTGATGATGTCGCCGAGCACGCTGGTGCGAACGCGGAAGATCTGGCTCGACGTCGCGTTCTGGCTGGGGATTTCGTTAGTGCGCTTACCGCTCAGGAAGTCGACGCGATCCGAACCATGACCATCGCCGTTGAGCCAACCTTGTTCGGCGGTCGTCAATCGTCCCCAGGTGAATGGAATGCCGGACGGAGTGGGGTTCACATTGTTGGGGCCATTGCTATACGTAATCAACGTACGGCCGGTGGAGTCGTATTGCCCCTTAGCGATACTTGTATTAGTCGCCGTGCAGAGGCCGCCGCCGGTTAAGACGCAGGACGCATCCCAATTGGCGAGCGATGAAATAGTGGCGTTGCCAGACGAATCGATCGTGATGTTTTGCGCGGTAAGTTCGCCCCACCAGTTATTGGTGTGGTAATACGCGAGAAATACCTGTGTGCCGGTCTGATATTCACCGGTCTGCTGCACGTTGACACCCGCCGAGCTTGCCGACAAGTTTGCTGGCGTCGCCAGGAAGCAGGTGATTTCGTGGACGTTGTTGTCGCCGCCGGTAGAACCGCCGAAGCCGAAGAGAAAGCTCGCTGGCATCGTGCCATTGGAAGCGGAAATGCTCTGGTTGGCCAACACCGTGTTGTAGGTGCCGCCGTTATAGCTGTACCAAAGGCTTAAGGAGCCTGCATTGGTAATTTGCAGCTTGTAAGAAATAGGTATCGCATTACTTCGCGTCGTCGCACTTTCTTTGGCAATCTGGCAACACTTTCCGCCCCCAGGGAGCGTTTGGTTCGTTGGAAGAACGAGGTTGCCACCATTAATCACTGCGTAGTCGTTTAATGGCGGATTCGGCGTAACCGATTGCGTTTCGGGGTTGCCTCCGCTCTTTGCCACCTTTAGTGGTTCGTAGACGGTCGCGTTACTGCTGTTGGTAGTCTGACCGTAAAGCGTCAAACCCGACATGCTTTGACCGCTGTAGACAGCGTAGGTATTCGTTCCGCCCGATGTGCCGGACACCACATAAACGTTGCCCCGGTATGTGCCCGTGCCGAAGCTATTGCTCTGGAATTTATACACCGGAGCATTGAAGGACCAGGTACCTGTGCTGCAGGCAGTATAGACATCGGTTTCCGTCGGCGTGTAGGTTCCGCCGGCGGCCCATACTTGTTGCTGAAGCGAAGTAAGGTTGATGTTCCCGGCGCCGCGAAGACCAATGCGGCCAGGCTGGTATTGCGTACCGCTGCCAGACGCCGCGCCGCTGTTGCTCGTGGCAGCATTAGCGCCGCTTACACCCTTCAGAACACCAGTAACGGTGTTGTCACCCGAGTTGAGAAAGTTGCCAAATTCGTCCATGCCCAAGCCGATGTAACCGCCAGCCATGCCGTCATGAGGGCTGTTGGAGTTTGAGCAACTGTAACCAAGGCTGCCGCCGAACGCGCCAAGACTGGGGGCATAACTGGCATCGATAAGATAGAAGCCGATACCGTCAGCGCCGTCTTTGCCGGTGCCACCCGAGTCGCCGCCGTAGGTGTAGGTCGTAAACGTCACCTGGATGCCGTCTTGCGAAGAAAACGCTTTGCTAGGATCGATAATGATCGCGCCGGCTTCGTTGTTTTTTGCATCGGTCAGGCGCAACGCGCCGTTGGGGGCCGTGTCGGTGATGTTGGGGCAGGAAGGATTATTGGCGGTATTGTCGCCGGCAGTAAGACAAGCGTTGCCCTTGAAAATCCACTTGTTGGTGGTTTCCGTGCCGGTAAAGTTGTCGGAAACGACGTTTGCTGTTTGGGCGTGAATTTGCGATAGGCCGCCCATGCAACAGACGAATGCCGCCGCGGCTACGAGTAATCGAGTCGCCTTCATCACAGTCCTCCAAGGTTTTTGACGCCGGCGGTCAGCGCATAGGTGCTTTGTACGGCCGCGACGGAATTAGCGTTGGCGCCGTAGGCCAGGGCCGTTACTTGATACAGGTTGCTCTGTCCATCGGGCGACAGGCCCAGATATTGGATATAGAGCTGCGGGTAGTCGTAGTAAACGCCGAGATTATCGTTGCTCGTGGCGCTTCCGCCCGTTTGAGACGTCGTAAACGATGTATCGAACGGCGCTGCAACGCTCTGGTACTGCGTTGCATTGGTAAGCGACATTTCAGGATTTCCAGCCGTTGGGCTTTGAATGTTGTAGGCCGTCGTCGTGCAAATCGTCACTTGCGTAATCGGTGTGGGCGCCGCTGTGCAGGGACTTACAGGAAGCTGAGCAAGGTTTGTGGCGAGCTGGTATTCCCCATACTGCAGCGTGCTTTGCGCAATCTGGAACGCGCGGCCTTTTTCCTTGATGTTGGACGTCATGTTCTCCTGCAACGTGAAGCTGTGGTACATGCCGACTGCCAGCAAGGTCAGAATGATCAGCATGAACATGCTGGCAATGAGCACGAATCCACGTTCTTTGCGAAAACGATATGTTTTTGCGGTATTCATGAGTGCGTCGCTCGCGAAAACGAATCGGTAAGAGGCATCATCAGGGTGCCGCCTGGTTGACGGCTATAACCCTGCTGATCGGTAGATAGGGGTTGGTTGTCTGTCCCGGTTGCCCGAACATTGGATTGATAAAATTCAATGTGACCCAGACGGACTTGACGTTGGTCCAAAGGTTGGCGCTGCTTACCTGACTAGCCGTCATGTATCGATTGGCAGATTTATTCGCGGAAGTGCTGTCAACGCCGTACAGCACAACCATGTTGTGAACGCCTGACACCACATTGCCGCCCACGGTGGTTCCGGCAATGATCGTCAGGGGACCGCTCCCATCGCCGTTATCGCACTGGAGATCGCCGCTGGCATCTACCGAATACGTATTGGTGTAAGTCGTGCCGTTTGTTCCGGCTTGCCCTTGGCAATCCAGCGTATTCGTGTTCTTTTTCGTGTCGGCAACGAATCGCACTGAGATGGTGTCACCTTGAGCGTTTGATCCGCCCGATAGGTATTGGTCCGTAACGAACGGCGCGGCCGAGCTTGCGGAAGTCGCCGGGAAAGATGTGCCCTCCGCGAAAAGCGGCGAAGGTGCGGGAGTGAGGTAGTTTTGATACAACGGGTAATAGCCGCCCGTCTGAATGGTGTTGGACATCAGGGTGATTGCCATGCGCTGGTTGTCCTGCACCTGCGAAAGCGCACTTTGCACGGTGAAGGTCTTGCGCGTCTGCAGCCATAGATCGAATAGCCCGGCCAGCAAAAATGCGCCAATAGTCAGCGCAACTAGCAGCGATATCAGACCGAACCCGAGTTGCTTAGAGATACGAGTCATGCCCATGGCCTCAGATCTGATTAACCAGCGTGTACACCATCGGTACCCCGCTGGTGGCAGGAGCAGCCGGCTGCGAGCCGACGTTGATGGCAATGGGAGCTTTCTGCGTCCAGTTCATCTGGATGCTGCAGATTGAAGGCGCACCCACCTTGCATACGACCGTTGCCGTGACACCAGGGTTGAGGGACTTACCCCACTGATAAACATCGTAGGCAGCCATTGCCGTCTCATCGCACGAATCGTTTTGAGAACAATCGTCAGACATGGCGGGAAAGTTTGTGATCGTCGGTGAGGTACTTCCGGCTGCGGGTGCAGCGACGGTAAAGGTCGGGGGGAACTTGCCTGCATCCCAATAGCTTGGATTGGCTACCATGCTGTCGGCCAAACTGCGTGCCTGGATGGCAACTGTGGATTCAAGCTGCGAGCTGTGCGTGTTGGACAACGCCGACGCCTGCATCGCTGCGATACCGAGCACGCCGATGGAAATGATCACCAGCGCGACTAGAACCTCAAGGAGGCTGAAACCGCGAAAATATGCGGCTGACTTGTTCACGGGCAATTTCCTTCATTTTGCGTCTGCACAGAATCGATCGTGCCTGTTCCGGCTTGAGACACAACCAGACAGCGGCGTTCGCCGAGATCGTTGTTTGAATCATTGATCGTGATCACTTCCGTGGAGGCGGCACTGACCGGAGCGGTCGTCGTGGCACCACCCATTCGGTTAAAGGTGACATAAGGTTGGCCAACCAACGTGTCGCCGACGCGAAGCGCGTTGTGGACTTTCAGCACCGTATCCTGGGGATCGACGGTGTGATCGTTGGCCACATCGATAAACGCAATCCAACCGGTGTTCCACTCCGTGGTACCGGAACCAGCACATGTGGGAGCACTCGCCGCCGGAGCGGGCGATGCGCAGAGCGTGACGGCCAAACCCTGTTTGATGGCCGCTGAGCGAGCCAATTCTGCGTCGGTGGCGAGGTCGTTCATCTCGCCAGTAAGCCGACTTCCATTCACCAAGTTTTTATAGGTGGGGAGTGCCCAGGCTATGAGAAGAGCCATGATAATGAGCACCACGAGCAACTCGATCACCGTAAAGCCGGCGCTCGCCTTGCGATGCCTGCGCATCGTATTCATGCTTCCCCCATGTGGCGTGTAGCCGAGTTGGATTGCATCAACCGGATGACGTCCGGTCGCCCCTTTGTTCCCCTACCGTCGTTCCGGTGTGTCAGCGCGCGTTTGTTGACCCGGCAAGGGGCCGACAGCGCGGAGTGCGCCGGAAGATAGGAGCATTATCTTGTAGGGGAAATCCGAATTGAATAGCCGCCTGTCGGGTGAAAACGGCCGCTTGTCGCCGGAATGTTGATGGCCATCAAGAAATTGGCATTCGGCAACTGGGTTGCCGCTGAGCTACCCCTCGCTCAAACGTCCGACCACATTCTCAACAGGTTGTGGTAGCAACCAGTCAGTCGTACGCGAGCGCCTTCATCGGCGTTGGTAGCGGTGAGTCGCTGGATGGCGTTGTCCAGGTCGAACAGAAGGGTGCGCTGTCCGTCGTCGCGGATCATGCTTTGCACCCAGAAGAAGCAGGCCATGCGCATGCCGCGGGTGACGGGGTTGACCTGGTGCAGGCTGCTCGCCGGATAGAGAATCATGTCACCGGCAGGCAGCTTGACGGTTTGCGTGCCGTAGGTGTCTTCGATCAGGAGTTCGCCGCCGTCATAGCTATCCGGCGCTGCGAGGAAGAGCGTGGCGGAGAGATCTGTGCGGATTTTGTCACCCGTGCCCGGCATCAAGCGCACCGATCCATCTACATGGCTGCCAAAATGCATGCCGCCCTGATAGCGGTTGAACATCGGTGGATAGACGCGATGGGGCAGTGCCGCGCTGATGAATAACGGATGTCTTTCCAGCGCAGAGAGCACGATGTTACCCAGCTCGATCGCCGTGGAAGACCCCTCGGCGATCTGCTGATTCTGTTTGACGTGAACACCTTGATGTCCGGCGGTGACGCGCCCATCGACCCACGGCGCGTTTCCCGCATCGAGCTGCCTGCGGAAATGCGTGAGTTGTTCGCTGTCGAGCAGCGCGGGCACGTGCACCAGCATGAAGTGGCCTCCGTCAGAACTTATAGGTGAACGTCACCATTTCCGTGCGACCGATACCCGGCACAGAACGTCCACCGTCCGACTGGATCAGCGCATCGAAATAGCGCTTGTTGGTCAGGTTGAGCACGTTGAGTCGAATATCGTAACTGGGCTGATGGTACGCCACTGTGCCGTCCCAGCGCGTGTAACCGCCCACGCTGACAAGGTCGGTGTTGGCCGCATAACGTTGCGACATGTACGTCGGACCCCCGCCGGCTTCCCAGTTTTGCGCGAAGGTGTAGGTGGTCCACGTCGTGAACGTATTGCGCGGTGTGTTCGCGGGCACATTGCCTTGCGTGCCATCCATCGCTTTCACGATCCTGCCGTCCATGTAGCTGTAACCGGTGAAGATCTGCCAGTGCGGCGTGATATGACCGACAACACCCAGCTCGGCGCCACGCACGCGAATATTGCCATCCAGTACATATTCGCCCGATGAGGTTTCGGTACGTGCATTGGTCTGCTCAAGGTTGTACAGCGCGGCGTTGACCGCCAGTACGTCGTCGATCAGATTCCACTTGCCGCCGATTTCGTAGGAGTAATTCTTTTCCGGCGCCAGATCCTGCGTTCCGTTCGTCAACGTCAACTGTTCCAGCGATGGATCGAACGAGGTGCCGTACGACACATAGTAAGACTGCTTTTCGCTGGGCTGATAAATCAGGCCGCCGCGCACGCTGGTGAAATAGACCGTCTGCTGCGCATAGGTGGGCAGCGATACGGTATTGGTGATGTGCGCATCGAATTCATCGCGGCGAAGACCTGCCACGGCAATCCATTGATCGTTCAATCGCATCGTGTCGTTCGCGTAGACGGCTGCGGTATTGCCGGTGGATTGCGCGTAGTTGCCGACCGTTGTGGTGACATTTGACGGCGTAGATTCCTGCACGGGATCCACCAGCGACAGCAACGGCAGCCCGTTTCGCGTGTAGCCCTGGTTGTTATATGTCTCGTGCGCAAACTCGGCGCCCGTAACCAGCGTGTGTTGAATGAAGCCGGTGTCGAACTTCGTGGTGAGATCGGTTTGGCTGTCGAGAATCTTGTCGTGAATGATGCGATCGTGACTGGCTAGCTGCACGTATAGATCCGACAGCGGCAAATCGGTGGGATTGCCCAGTGTTTTGTTGAGCGTCACGCCACCAGCCGTTACGACACTGTTGGCCGCCGTTTCGCGCGCATTCGTTGTGTAGTCACTGTATTGCAGCTGCGTGCGTAGATTCACGTTGTCCGTGAATGCATGTTCAAGACGCGCATTGAATTCGTTGACGCTCTGATTGGTGCGGTCGTCGGTAAGTCCGTACCAGTTCTTGTAGCTCACATTCGCCGGTCGGCCATTGATCGGCGGCAGACCGTAATCGGGTGTGTCGTGATTACGCTGGATCAAAGCCGACAAGGTGATCTGCGTCGGGGTGCCGATACCGAATCGAATCGACGGTGCGATACCCGCATCCTGATTCTTCAGCACGTCGCGCGTGGAATGCATATCCTGACCGTACACATTCAAACGCACGGCCGATGTGTCCGAGAGCGGCTGATTGAAGTCAGCGGTGGTGCGGTACCGATCGTCGCTGCCGACGGTTGCTGTAACCTGACCGAACGGCTTCAGCTCCGGCTCTTTCGTCACCTGATTGATCACGCCACCGGTTGAGCCGCGGCCGAACAACATCGATGACGGTCCCTTGAGCACCTCGATGGCCGACAGATCGAAGACGTCGCGGTAGTACTGGCCCGGATCGCGGAAACCGTCCAGATAGATGTCCGTACGCGCCGTGAAGCCGCGCAGGTTGATGTTGTTACCGATCTGTCCGCCTTCGGCGCCACCAATGGTGATGCCGGGAACATTGCGCAGTGCGTCCGACAGCGATGTCGCGCCTTGCGCGTCCATCAGATCGCGATTGACCACGACAATCGTCTGCGGAATATCGCGCAACGAGGTAGGTACCTTGGCGCCGACGGTCGACGTATCGGTTTCGTAGTCGTTACCAATCACGCTGCCGGTGACATGCACCGATTCCAGCGTTTTGGTCTTGTTGGGGTTCTGGGTGCTGTTTTGTGGCGTGGTATTGGCGTCGATGGAGGCTGTCTGCGCCTGCGCCGTGGCGGGTAGGGCGAGCGCGAGGAGCAGGGCGGCCTGAAGAGTCGTCGGGCGGAAGTTAGCGGGCATGGTCAGCAACTTGGTAAAGGATGAAGGAGCCCGAACACCGGTGGGTTGGCTCGCCTGAGGGCATGACCACCCCCTCATCCCGCTTGCTGGTCCACTTCACTGTGTTCGATGTAAATGCGAATCGTTGTCATTATCGCATGCGGTTACGAACTTGTGAAGCAGTTCTTGCGAAAGCCTTTCTCACAAAAGAAAAGGCCCCGCACTGGCGTGCGGGGCCTTGTTGCTTTCAAGCCGCGGCGATCGCTCCGCGGTTAGGTCAGCGACTTACCAGATCTTCACCTGCTTGTCGCTCGGACGGACCATCGTATCGGTCGGCTTGCACTGGAACGCGTTGGCGAAGGCCGCCATGTTCGACGGAGCGCCGATTGCGCGGAATTCAGCCGGCGAGTGCGGGTCGATGTTGAGGTAAAGCTCCGCCTGCTTCGGACGAATGTTCTCACGCCACACGCGCGCCCAGCTCAGGAAGTAACGCTGATCCTGCGTGTAACCGTCGATCTTCTCGTTCGCTTCGGTCGGATTCTTCTTCAGAGCGTTTTGCAGCGCATCGTAAGAGACATTCAGGCCGCCGAGGTCAGCGATGTTTTCGCCCAGCGTCAGCTGACCGTTGACGTGCAGATCCGGTTTGTCCTTGAGCGGTGCGTAGCCGTTGAACTGATCAACCAGCTTGCCGCTGCGAGCCTTGAACTGCGCCTTGTCCTGCGCGGTCCACCAGTCGGCCTTGTTGCCGTCGCCGTCGAACTGCGAGCCCTGATCGTCGAAGCCGTGGCTGGATTCATGACCGATCACCGCGCCGATACCGCCGTAGTTGATCGCGTCGTCGCCGTTGGCATAGAAGAACGGCGGCTGCAGGATCGCGGCCGGGAAGTTGATCGTGTTGGTGCTCGGGTCGTAGTAAGCGTTGACCGTCTGCGGCGTCATGCCCCACTCGGTGCGATCGGTCTGCTTGCCGATGTGGCCGACATCCCAATCGTGGTTGAACTTGGCGGCGGCCATCACGTCGCCGTAGTAGTCACCCTGCTTGATATCCAGGCCATCCCAGCTACGCCAATGATCCGGATAGCCGATCTTGGGCAGGAATTTGTTCCACTTGTCGATGGCTTTCTGCTTGGTGGTGTCGCTCATCCAATCCGAATTCTGGATGTGCTCCTTGAGCGCCTCGCGCACATTGGTGACCAGTTCTTCGGCACGCTGTTTGGCTTCGGGCGTGAACTCCTTGGCAACGTACAGCTGACCGAGCGCTTCACCCATCGACTCGTTCACGGCGCCAAGCACGCGTTTCCACAGCGGCCGCTGTTCCGGCTGGCCGGAGAGCGTCTTGCCGTAGAAGTCGAAGCGATTGTCCTGGAAGGCTGTGCTGAGGAACGGCGAGGCGCTGTCGATCGCGTGGAAGCGGAAGTAAGCCTGCCACTGCGCGATCGGTGCGCTGGCCAGCAGCTTATCGAACTCGGCAAAGAACTTCGGCTGCGATAGCGAGAAGCCCTTGCCGACATTGATGTTCTGTTCGGAGAAGTACTTGTCCCAGCTGAAGTGCGGGGTAATCTTGTCGGCCTGCGCCACGCTCACGAAGTGATATTCGTTGTCCAGGTCGCGCAGTTCGGTCGGCGAGAGCGAAGCCTTGGCGAGTTCGGTTTCAAACGCCATCACTTCATCAGCCTGCTTCTTCGCATCGGCGTCGGACACACCCGTCAGCGCTAGCGTCTTGGCGATGTGTGCCTTGTACGCATCGCGCAGCTCGGCTTGCTTGGGGTCGGTGTAGTAGTCGCGCGTCGGCAGACCCAGGCCACCCTGATTGGCGAACCCGATCTGCAGCTTGGCGTCCTTGAAGTCGGCGCTGGCGGTGAAGTCGAACACTTGCATGTCGCCCTGTGCATCGCGGTCGGTGATGTATTTGGCGATGTCGGCCGGCGTCTTCAGCGCAGCGATCTGATCGAGCTGCGGCTTCAGCGGATCGAAACCAGCCTTGTTGACGGCGTCCTGATCCATGCCCGCCTGATACAGCCAGCCGATCTTCTGTTCGATCGAACCCGACTTGGCCTGCGCGGCATTCTTGGCAGCGTCGTCGACGATCTGATGCTGCGTGTTCAAGCTCTGCTCGGCGAGCTGATTGAACGCGCCCCAGCTGGTGTGATCGTTCGGAATCGGATTTGCCGCGAGCCATTTGGCGTTGACGAAGCTGTTGAAGTCCTGACAGGCGTTGATGCCGGTGTCCAGCTCGTTCACATCAAAAATGCTGGTTGGCTTGGCGGCAGCGGC
>NZ_DATHMR010000086.1:0-27532 GCF_035486915.1 Dyella sp.
CCCCTCAACCCTATCGTCATGATGGAAAGTAGACGCCACAAATAGGACGACGGGTGTTTCACCGTGGATGGACAACCGGGCATGGGCATACCTGCCCCGCCGCTTCCCCCGATCCCTTGCAGCCGGCTCGATACTACTCGCGCCCACGGGCGAGTAGCCAGTCTTTCCTTTCGAGATCAGGGACGTGAAGACAAAGTTTGCCGATTTCGTCACCTAACCCGCGACTAATCCGCGACTTTGGCCGGTCTTGCGCTAGCTCCGGTAATGTATGGCGTTCAGAACAACGTCCGGATCAAGGCAACATGACACGAATTGCATTTATCGGCGGCGGCAACATGGCGCGCAGCCTGATCGGGGGCCTGCTGAAGACGGGCGTGCCCGCAGCCAACCTGCGCGTGGCCGAACCGCAGCCCCAGGCACGCGAAGCACTGGGGCGCGACTTTCGGGTTGCCACCTACACCGACAACCGGCTTGCGGTGGAGGACGCCGATGTCATCGTCCTGGCGGTGAAACCGCAGGTCATGCCGGCTATCTATAACGAAATGCGCGACACCCTGCAGCGCAATCGCCCACTGTTGATTTCCATTGCCGCCGGGGTGCGCCTGGATCAGCTTGAACGCTGGTTCGGCGTGCTGCCGATCGTCCGCTGCATGCCCAACACGCCGGCATTGATCGGCGCGGGCGCCACCGGCCTTTGCGCGAACCTGCGCGTCACGCCGCAGCAACGCGAACAGGCTCAACACATTCTGGATGCCGTCGGGCTGACGCGGTGGATTGCCGATGAAGCATTGATGGACACCGTGACAGCGATCTCCGGCTCGGGTCCCGCCTACTTTTTTGCCCTGGTTGAAGCATTGGAAGACGCTGCCGTGGCGCAAGGCATGCCACGTGAGGCTGCGCGCATACTCGCTTCGCAGACGTGCCTGGGTGCCGGGCGCATGCTGGTGGAAAGCAACGAATCGCCTGCCGTGCTGCGCCAACGCGTGACATCACCCAACGGCACCACACAAGCTGCCCTGGAAAGTTTCAGCGCGGATCAGCTACCTCGCATCGTCGCCCGTGCCGTGGCGGCCGCCACTCGCCGCGGTCAAGAATTGGCCGCCGCTCTGGACAAGGAATAACCCGAATCATGAGTTACCTGCTCAACGCGCTGATCTTGGTCATACAGGTCGTCTTTGGTGCTATCGCCACGCTGTTTCTCCTGCGTTTTCTGGCTGAAGCGTGCCGCGCCGACTTTCACAACCCACTCAGCCAGTTCGTCTATCGCTATACGAATCCCGTGTTGGCGCCGATTCGGCGTGTGTTGCCAAACTGGCGGCGCATCAATTTTGCAGCGCTGCTGATCCTTTGGTTGACGATGCTGATCGAGCGCTTAGCCGTTTTTGCGCTGGCTGGTCTCATGCCGCACATATCCGGATTGCTGGTGCTTTCGGTTGCCGATGTGCTCGATTTCGTCCTGCTGTTCTACATCGTGGTGATCTTCGGCTGGTCGCTGGCAACGATGCTTTCTGCCGATCCGCATCAGCCACTGATTCGCCTTGCGGGCACCATCGTGCAGCCTGTATTGCGACCGCTGCGCGGAAAGCTCGTCGTCGGCAATATCGATTTTTCGCCGACCGTCGTCGTGATTGTTTTGCTGCTTGCGCGTGTACTGATAGCCCAGCCTCTGTTCGATCTCGGCGCCCGACTGGCACAAGGCGGCTGACTGGCTCCCATGAATAAACCTGCGCTGCTGCTGAGTTTGTTGCTGGTGCCCGGATGGGCGTCGGCACAATCCGCATCGCCGCCACAGGTTGTGGTGCATGGCACGGTAACCACCAGCAGCGGCGATCATCCCGCGTGGTTCACCTTGATGTGCACGCAGGGCGCAGGCGGTGCACTTTCCGTGCAGTTCATGCTTGTTGCAGAGACAGCGCCTGATTTTCCATTTGATTCGTTTGAGGGGCCGCGCGCACCCGCATCTTTCCGACCCAGCGCGACGTTGAAGGTCGGCCATCGGTCGTTTGCCTCGTCTGCTGTCGCAGGCTGGTACGGCGGCGACATGCCTGGTGCGTTCGTCTTCGGCATCGCATCGACGCCAGGCAGCTCTGCGGCCATCAATCAGGTAGCGGCTGCGCTCAGCAAACCTGGTGCCACACTCGACTGGGTACAGCAGAGCAACAACTTTCAAACGCCGCCGATACTTGCGCACTTTGCACCGAATGCAGCCCAAACAAGCCTATTGAAGCGCATCGCATCGCCGTGCCTGCCTCGTGCAGAGCGTCGCTGATTCAACCCTGACGCTTCGCCCAATCCACAATCAATGCGTGCATGGCATCCAGGCCATCGAACAAGGCTGCCGGTCCCGGCTGAAGAATGATCGGCGATTTGATTTCGTATAGATCGCCCGTGCGCACGGCCGGAATGGCATCCCATCCCGGTCGTGCCGCAACGCGCTCAGGACGAAAGCGTTTGCCGCACCACGACCCGAGAATGATGTCGGGCTGGCGCTGCACGACCGCATCGCCGTCGGCGAGGATGCGCTGCTTGGCGAGCGGTTCGCGTGCCAGTTCGGGAAACGCATCATCGCCACCGGCAATACCGATCAACTCGGCCACCCAGCGAATACCCGTGATGATCGGCTCATCCCATTCTTCGAAATACACTTTCGGTCGGCGCGGCAGTTGCTCTGCAGCTGCACGCACCTGCGCCAGATGCGCCTCGGCACGCTGCGCGTAGCGTTCGGCTTTCTCATACGCACCGACCATCGCCCCGAGACGGCGGATGTAGGCGACGATGCCTTCCACGCTGCGATGATTGCTGATCCACACTTCGATACCCGCGTGGATCAATTCGCGCGCGATATCGGCCTGGATATCCGAAAAGCCGATGACCAGATCCGGCTTCAGCGCGAGGATCTCGCCAACTTTGGCGCTGGTGAATGCCGAAACTTTGGGCTTTTCTTTCCGAGCACGCGGCGGACGCACCGTAAAACCCGAAATACCCACGATGCGATGCTCTTCGCCCAATGCGTAAAGCACTTCGGTCGGTTCTTCGGTGAGACAAACAATGCGTTGAGGAAAGGAATCGCTGATGGAAGAGCTTGTCATCGTGAAATCAGTAAGGGGCCGTTAGTGCCCGAAGACGGTCACCGTGACCTTGCGTTGATGGGGATCGACACGGTGTTCCCATAGATAAATACCCTGCCATGTTCCCAGTTGCGGCTTGCCGCCATGAACAGGAATCGTAAGACTGACGCCGGTAAGGATCGCACGCACATGCGCAGGCATGTCGTCGGCACCTTCGGCATCGTGTTCGAAAATGCGATCGCCATCGGGAACGGCGCGCGCAAACCAGCGTTCCAGATCCGTACGTACCGCCGGGTCGGCGTTTTCGCTGATCAATAACGAGCAGCTGGTATGCGATGTGAAGATGTGCGCGATGCCGGTCTGCACACTGCTTGACGAAACCAATTCCGCGACTTTGCTGGTGATCTCGCTGAAACCACGCCCGCGGCTGTGCACGGTGAAACTGTTCTGCGCGACATGTCCAGCGGGTGTGGCTCGGTTCATGGAGCGCCTCCGATCAGGGATAGAGCAAGCGGCTGGTCCACGTCTGGCCGTGACGATCCCAACGCACGCGTTCGTGCAAGCGGAAATTGGCGCCATACCAGAACTCGACCATATCCGGCTCGACCACGTAGCCACCCCAATGCGGCGGCCGCGGGACATCGCGGCCTTCGAAGTCCTTCTCAAAATGCGCCACGCGCTGTTCGAAAACGTCACGATTCGGCAATGTTTGTGATTGCAGCGAGGCCCACGCACCGATCTGGCTGCCGCGGGCGCGACTGGCAAAATAGGCATCGGACTCTTCTGCCGGCAGCTTGCGCACCAGACCTTCCACACGCACCTGCACGCCTTCACGCAGGCGCTTCCAGTGGAAACACAGTGCTACTTGCTGGTGTTTGTCTACCTGCACGCCTTTGTCGCTATCGTAGTTCGTGAAGAAGCGGAACCCGCGCTGGTCGGCGCCTTTCAGCAGGACAATGCGGGAACTGACCCGTCCGGCCGCATCCACGCTGGACAGGTTCATGGCCGTCGGCTCCGGATCGCCGCTTACCACAGCCTGGTCCAGCAAGGTGTTGAAAGTGTCAAGAATCTCAGGTTTCAGCATAAGGTCTTGAATCGTAGCCCGCGCACGTCATTATGCGCACATGACAGAGGATGCTAGCACGCAAAATCAGGCGCTCGCCGGGCACTTGTTAGATCATTACGCTGGCCGCGTCGCGCGGACACACCGGCCTTATGTGCTTGGCCTTTCCGGGCTGCAAGGCAGTGGCAAGAGTACGTTGTCCCGTGTGATCAAAATGCAAGCGGAGCAACGCGACTGGCCGACGGAAATCCTCTCGCTGGACGACTTCTACTATTCGCGAAGCGAACGTGAAGTGCTTGCCCATCAGGTGCATCCGCTTTTGCGCACCCGCGGGGTGCCTGGCACGCACGAAATCGAACTGCTGCTGTCGGTGCTTGCTGCGTTGCCCACTGCATCGGACAAACTTCCCGTGACGTGGCCGCGATTCGACAAAGGCCGCGACACGCGCATGCCACCGTCACGATGGCCCCGTGTGACACGTCCGCCACGTCTGGTAATCGTCGAAGGTTGGGCGCTGGGTTTGCGTCCGCAATTGGAAAGCGCGCTGGAGCATCCGATCAACGAACTCGAACGTACAGAAGACGAGGACGGCCGCTGGCGTCATTGGGTCAACAAGCAATTGCGCGGGTATCAGCCGCTGTGGCGCAAGCTGGATGCGTTGGTCGTGTTGCAAGCGCCCAATTGGGAGGTCGTGCGTCGCTGGCGCGGTGACACCGAAAAGGAGTTGCTGGCGCGCCACGCCCCCTTGGCCATGGATGCCAAAGCGATGGCCCGCTTCCTCGCACATTTCGAACGACTGAGCCGGCATGCCCTGGCCACGCTGCCTGTTCTGGCCGACACCTGTGTGGAATACGACACGGATCATCACGTCACCGGTCTTAGCCACAGCTAATTTTAAAGGTCGCATTGGCCCGCATGAGTGCCTACTCCGATGGATTTATTCCCTTGTTTTTAGGAATAGAACGATAGGCCGCCCGCTTCGGGAATCCCATAATTGACCCATAGTGAAAGCACCTCACATGCGCAGAGATCCGTCGTTGGACGCGCACCCTTGTGAGTTTTCAGCCCTTATTTCGTCGCAAGAATACGAGCCTGTCCCCCGCTCATAACGCGTGACAAACCTGACCTCATCGGGTCACACAAACCGGTGCACAGCGCGCGCGGATGTTTGCGGCGCCCTATTGTGCGTTTTTCATGAGATTCATTCGGTCCTAAAGCAGCCCCACCATGAACGCGTCCTTTTCCCACCCCTCCTCCCTTCACGGGCGATCGATTCGTATCGCTATAGCGGACGATCACCCGTTGTTACTCACGGGATTGGCTTATGAGCTATCGCGGCTTTCCGGTTTTACGGTCGTGGGGAACGCCCAAAACTCGACGGAACTTATTGAGCTCCTCAGCGAGCGCGCCGTCGACGTGGTGATTTCCGATTACACAATGCCCGGTGGCACTCACGGCGATGGTCTTGCCCTCTTCGGATTCATCCGGCAACGATTCCCCAATACGCAACCCATCGCGTTGACGATGATGAGCAACCCCAGCGTCATTCGCTCGCTTATGGCGCAGGGAGTCCGGTGCATCCTGAGCAAGGCCGATTCACTCGTTTATATCGTCGATGCGCTGCATGCTGCGCTCTCGAATCGCCGCTTTCTTTCTCCGAGCGTCGACGCAATCATGAAAATGCACGGCATGGAAAGCGGTGCAAATTCTTCGCTTACAAAGAAGCTTTCACCTCGCGAGCTGGAAGTCGTCCGACTGTTTGTCTCCGGACTGACCGTTAGCGAAATCGCAACGCGCCTTCATCGCAGCAAGCAGACAATCAGCACACAGAAGATGAATGCCATGCGCCGCCTCGGCATCAAGCGCGATACCGATCTGATCCTCTACGGTATCGACGCCAATCTCACGACGCTTACTTCCGACGCGAAAGCCCAGAGCTTCACGTCCGACAACGATCGCTGATCTTCGCGTTTCAACGGGCCTTCAAAAGTTCCGCGTAACCCGCGCGTGAATCCGGCCATTGAAAGCGAAAGCCGCTGGCACGCAACCGTGCATTGCTTAGACGCTTGCTGCCGACCCCCGAAGGCGCCGGACCTTCCGCGGCAGCGGGTGCATGGATCAGCGTGGCGAGATCGTCGTAAAGCACGTCCAAAGGCAGCGGCGTGTCGTCGACACCCAGATACAAGTTCTGCGGCTCGTCGATGCACAGCAAATGGACGATGGCGGCAGCCGCGTCTTCAATATGGATGCGATTGGCCCAATGCCGCACTTGGCGCGACACGCGTGCCGTGCCGGTACGCAGCTGATTGACCACGTGCGTACGTCCGGGTCCATACAAGCCTGCGAGACGCAAGACAACGGATCGAAACGGCTGGTTCGTTAGCCAAGCCTCGGCTTCCAACAACACGTTGCCATTGAATCCCGGTGGCGCCGGAGGCGTGTCCTCGTCGACCCACGCTTCGCCATGTTCGCCATAGACCGCGCTGGATGACACGAACAGCACGCGATGCAATGACTGCTGATCCAACGCCCCTAGCAGGTGCTGCAAGCCGTCGACAAAAATGCGGCGATATGCCATCTCATCGCGAGCATCCGGCGTAGGTGAATACACCAATTGCGTGATGCCAGCAGGGAGATCACGCAAGCTACGCGCGTCGGTCAGGTCTGCGCGAATCCAATGCACGGGAGAATCGTCCTGTGCGGAAGGTTGCCGGCGTAGTGCATAAACCTCATCGCCGCGCGCCAGCAACCGGCTGGCAACGCGCCGCCCCAAATCGCCACATCCTGCGATGAGAACCCGTTCGGACATCTATCCACCCGCTTGCTAAACTTGGCCTATGAACCCTTCGTGCAACGTGTTCCTGATCGGTCCGACTGGAGCCGGCAAAACCTCCATCGGTCGGCAGCTGGCGGCACGGTACAACCTGTCTTTTGTCGATCTGGATCAGGAGATCGAACGCCACACCGGTGTCCCTGTCAGCACCGTCTTCGACATCGAAGGCGAGGAAGGTTTCCGCCGGCGCGAGGCTGCCATGCTGGACGAGTGTAGCCGCCGTCAGGGTGTCTTGCTGGCCAGCGGCGCGGGCGCGGTGTTGAACGTTGCGAACCGTCGCCATTTGTCCGAGCGTGGCTATGTGGTGTGGCTGCAGGTCACCGTGCCTCAGCAACTGCAACGCCTGGCTCACGACACCACTCGCCCATTGCTGGCTGACACTGACCGCCATCGCAAGCTCGAATCCATGGCCACAATGCGCACGCCATTTTATGCTGAAATCGCCGATCTGATCGTTCCGCAGAGCGGCGAGCACGAAGGCGTTATCGCAGCGAGCGAACGATGCATCGCCCTGATCGACCAACACTGGAACCGGCAAGTCGCGTGATGAGCAACGAAAAAATCCAAACCATCGATGTCGCACTTGGCTCACGCAGCTATCCGGTCTGGCTCGGCCGCGGTCTGCTCGAGGATAGCGAACGTTGGCGTGAGGCGTTGCGCGGCAGGCACGTGCTGGTCATCAGCAACCGCACCGTCGCGCCGCTGTATATGGATCGCGTGACACAAGGTCTGCATGGCCTCCAGGCATCGGCGTATCTGCTTGACGATGGCGAAACGCACAAAAGCTTTGCCAACGTCTCGCACGCACTCGATGCGCTGGCTGCGCTGGGTGCCACGCGCGATGCCTGCATCATTGCGCTCGGCGGCGGCGTGGTGGGCGATCTAGCTGGCTTTACGGCTGCATGCTGGATGCGCGGGATCGACTTCATCCAGATGCCCACCACCCTGCTGGCGATGGTGGACTCCTCCGTCGGTGGCAAGACCGGCGTGAACTTGCCCGCTGGCAAGAATCTGGTGGGTGCCTTCCATCAGCCGCGCGCGGTCGTTGCCGACATCGCTACGCTGGATACGTTGCCCGATCGCGAATACCGCGCCGGGCTTGCCGAGATCATCAAGGGTGCTGCCATCGGCGATGCGCCTTTCTTCGAGTGGCTGGAAAAACACGCCCAAGCCCTGGCTGCGCGCGACGAAGCCACGCTTATGCACGCCATTGCGACCAAAGTCCGTTACAAGGCCGGCGTGGTTGCGCGCGATGAAACCGAACAAGGCGAACGTGCCCTGCTCAACCTCGGCCACACCTTTGGCCATGCGCTCGAAACGGCAGGTCGTTACACGACCCTGCTGCATGGCGAGGCCGTGGCCGTCGGCATGGTGATGGCTGCGAAGCTTTCCGAGCGGCTGACGATGAGCAGCCAGGCCGACACCGAGCGTCTGGAGCAACTCCTGAAAGCCGTCGGTCTGCCTGCAGCGCTGCCTGACGGTTCCGATCCCGACAAGCTGCTCGCCCTGATGCGTCTGGACAAAAAGAACATCGCCGGCACCCTGCGGCTGATCCTTTGGCGCGGTATTGGGCGCGCCGAAATTGTTACCGGCGTGGACGAGGACGCAGTATCGGCCGTACTCCGAGAAGCCGCCTGGGAAGACGGCTAAGCCAGATCGGGCCGGGCTATTCACAGACCCTGCTCGCTAGTGAGGTTCGGGCCCTCTAGAATGGCCTTTCTGCGGCGTGAGAGCCGTACTGTTCAACCATGGACGCCATGCGCCTCTATCTGCAAACCATGCCTGCCTCGGCCGAGGCGCCGCGCTACGTTCAGATCGTGCTGGAGCAGGATCTGCTTGGCGGCTGGACGCTCTACCGCGAATCGGGCACACAAGGCGGCCGCGCGACACTCAAGCGCGATCAATACCTAGAGCGCGACGAAGCCATCGCCGCGTTCGAAAAAATGCGCGACGCCCAACTCAAACGCGGTTTCCGCGTGATGTTTGCCCAGGGGCTCGATGGCCCCTACGGACGCCGATAAATGACACCACTGAAAAACGACCGCTTGCTGCGTGCCCTGCGCCGCGAGCCTGTCGACACCACACCCGTATGGGTCATGCGCCAAGCTGGCCGCTATCTGCCGGAATACCGCGCCACGCGCGCGAAAGCCGGAAGCTTCATGGGTCTGGCGCAGAATCCGGAGCTGGCTTGCGAAGTCACGCTGCAACCGCTGGCACGCTTTGATCTCGATGCGGCGATCTTGTTCTCCGACATCCTCACCATTCCCGATGCCATGGGCCTGGGTTTGTCGTTCGCCGAGGGTGAAGGCCCGCAGTTCGCCCGCCCGGTGCGCAGCCGCGCCGAGATCGAAAAGCTCGCCGTGCCGGACATGGATAGCGAACTGCGCTACGTGATGGATGCGGTGCGTCTGATTCGCCGCGAGTTGGATGGCCGTGTTCCGTTGATCGGTTTTTCCGGCAGCCCTTGGACACTCGCTTGCTACATGGTCGAAGGCCAAGGCTCGCGCGATTTCGCAACGCCGAAAGCGCTGTGCTGGAAAGAGCCCGCTTTGGCGCACATGCTGCTGGATACGCTCGCCAAATCGGTGGCGGCGTATCTCATCGCGCAAGCGGAGGCGGGTGCCCAGGCGCTGATGATTTTCGACACTTGGGGCGGCCTGCTTAATCCATCGTCGTTCCGCGAATTTTCACTGCGTTACATGACGCAAGTCGTCGATGCACTGAAGTCCAATGTGCACACACGCAATCTGCCGGTGATTCTGTTTTCCAAGGGAGCCGGGGCGCATCTTGCCGAGATGGCCAACACGGGTTGTGCGGCGCTGGGCGTGGATTGGACAATCGATCTCGCCGATGCACGCCGTGCCGTACAGAACAAAGTCGCACTGCAAGGCAATCTCGATCCTGCAGTGCTGCGCGCCAGCCCGGACGTCATTCGCCGCGAAGTGCGCACCGTGCTCGATAGCTTTGGCCCTCATCCGGGTCACGTCTTCAATCTCGGACATGGCATCACACCGGATGTGGACCCCGAACATGTGAAAGTGCTCGTCGACGAAGTACACGCTTACAGTCACGTGCTTCACGGCGCCAAAGCGTCCGCATAAGAGTGAAAACGTCGTTTGGCGCATCGGCATGCGGCGCAACACGCCGCATGCCCACGCCGCACCATCAGGCGCGCATGTCTTCCAGCTCAATACCGCGCGTTTCGCGAACGGCACGCAGCACGAACAGTAGCGACAGGAAGGCGAACAAGGCGTACAAGCCGTACGCAAACGACAGACCGATCTGTGACAACCACGGAAAGGTGCTGGTGATCGCAAAGTTCGCCAACCACTGTGCCGCGGCCGCGACAGCCAAAGCAATCGCACGAATGTTGTTGGGGAACATTTCGCCGAGCAATACCCACACCATCGGGCCCCAGCTCAGACCAAAGCACACCACGTAAGCGTTGGCGGCAACGAGTGCGACGATGCCCCACGGCGCCGGCAACGTTAACGATGCACCGCTGCCGGTCGCTTGCGAGAAACACCAGGCCATCAAGCCTAGCGTCACGGTCATGCCCACCGAACCGATAATCAGCAAGGGCTTGCGTCCAATCCTGTCGACCAGCGCGATGGCCACCAGTGTCACCAGCACATTGACGACAGATGTCGCCACGGTCAGCGAGAACGAATCCTTCTCGCTGAAACCCACCGAGTGCCACAGCGTCGAGGAGTAATAAAAAATCACGTTGATGCCGACGAACTGCTGGAACACTGAAAGCAAAATACCCGTCCAGACGATCGGCAAAAGACCTGCGCGCGGACCGCGCAGGTCGCTCAACGTTGGCCGAGCCTCGGCATTGAGACTATGTGCGATGTCATTGACCTTCGCATCCAGTGCGGCGTCGTTGTGCATATCGAGCACTTCGGCGAGCACCTTGCGTGCCTCCGGCAGGCGACCGCGCGCGACAAGATAGCGCGGCGATTCGGGCACGCTCGTCACCAGCACCCCGTACATGAGCGCCGGCACGCTCGCGACGAGGAACATCCATCGCCATGCTTCCAAATGCGCCCAAAGCATGTTGGATGCACCGCCTGCCGTGTTCGCAAGCCACGCGTCGCTCAGCAGCGCCACGAAAATACCGAGCACAATCGCGAGCTGCTGCATGGAACCCAATCGGCCACGCACGCTTGCGGGCGATACCTCGGCGATGTAAGCCGGCGCGATCACCGATGCCACACCCACGCCGATGCCACCAATAAGGCGCCAGAACACCAGATCCCAGATACCGTGCACGAGTCCCGAACCGATCGCACTCATCAAAAGAAAAAGCGCGGCGACCTGCATGGTGCGCACGCGTCCGAGGCGATCGGCCAACGGCCCGGCGTACCACGCGCCGAGCGCCGAACCGAGCAATGCGCAAGACACCGCGAAACCGGTGCGCGCCGCATCGAGACCGAAACCATGACGCACCGCATCAACCGCACCGTTGATGACCGCGGTATCGAAGCCGAATAGAAATCCGCCGATGGCCGCCGCTGCAGCGATAAATACGACTTTCGCGGTTGCGTGACCTTCTTCCCCTTTTGCAGCGTTCGTGCTTTTACTTGGATTGAGATTCATGTCGATCATGCTCCCCGCATGATGGTTTCAAGTAGTGGCCGATTCTGCGTGCCGCCCCAAAGCTTGTCCGCCTGAATACGTATGCAGTCGCTCAGGAGCCCGTATCGGAGAAACTATCACGCATGGCCGCATGCGGCTCACCGCTTTCATTCAGTACTGGTGCGAAAAAAGCCTGCACCTGGCTGAGTTCACGCGTGCGCGGCATGGGTGGCAGGCTCGCGAGGAACAGTTTCCCGTAGCCCTTTGTCGTCAAGCGCGGATCGCATAGCACCAGCACGCCGCGGTCGTGCACGTCGCGGATCAATCGCCCTGCGCCCTGCTTCAAGGCAATCACGGCCGCAGGTACCTGCCAGCCCATGAATGGATTGATGCCGGATTGTTCCAGCGCCTCGAGTCGCGCCTGCAACACCGGATCATCCGGTGCTGCAAACGGAAGCTTGTCGATCACCACCACCGACAGCGCTTCACCCGCGACGTCGACGCCCTCCCAAAAACTGGCGGCGCCAAGCAACACACCATGTCCGCTTGCACGAAATTCTTCCAGCAATTGATGCCGCGGCGCACTGCCCTGCACGAACAAGGGCCACGGCACGCGATCGGCGAGCAACTCGGCAGCGCGGCGCAACGCACGATGCGAAGTGAACAGCAAGAACGCGCGTCCGTTAGAAGCCTGCAGCACTGGCATGACGGCATCGATCACACGCTCGGTGTAATCGCGTGCAGCAGGATCTGGCAAACCATCGGGGATATAGCACAGTGCCTGACGCGCGTAATCGAACGGACTTTCCAGGCTCAGCGCTTGCGGATCGTCCAGTCCAAGCTGGCGGGCGAAGTGATCGAAACGTCCGGCGACAGATAACGTGGCGGAGGTGTGAATCCATGCTGCAAAGGTACGTTCGCGCATGGCACGCAGCGGCGCTGCAAGATCCAGCGGCGTGGCGTGTAGCGAGAAACCGCGCGGAAAAAGCTCGTACCAGCGCACATCCTGCTCGGAATGCTGCTCAGTGATGCGATCCAGACGCTCCATCAAACTGGCGGCACGCTCGTGCACATTCATCAGTCCACGCGAACGCTCTGCTTGCGATGCAAGCACATCGGTCAGCGCAGAAAGTAATTCACCGAGGTCGCGCAGCGATGCCGGCACACCGTCGCGCTGCAACAGTTCGTGGAAAGAGCCGCGTGTGGGCAACGGATCGAGTGCGAGGCGCAGTTTCCGCACGGCATCCTGCAAGGCCTCGATCGGCTCCAACATCAGACCGATGGCACCGGTGACGCCGCTGCATTCGGCAAGCGCATCCTGCGCCAACTCCGTGAGCTGCCGTGCACTGATGCTTTGCGAAAAAAATTGCCCGGCGAGCTCTGGAATCTGATGTGCTTCGTCCAGAATAAATGCTTGAGCGCCGGGAAGAATTTCGCCGAAGCCTTCCTGTTTCAACGCGAGGTCGGCGAACAGCAGATGATGGTTCACCACCACCAGATCCGCTTCTTGTGCTTCCCGCCGCGCTGTCACGACATGGCAGTCGTCGTAGAACGGGCACTCCACACCCAGGCAATTCTCCGGCGTGGACGTCACGCGGAGCCACAGCGGCGAATCCTCCGGCACTTCCGCCAATTCCATGCGGTCGCCGCGACGCGTGCGTGCCGACCAGGCGCGGATGGCAGCGAGTTGGGCGGCCTGCTGGCGATCGAAACTCGCGCCTTCGCGCACGGTTTGATCGAGCCGATACAAGCATAGGTAATTGGCGCGCCCTTTCAGCAGCGCAGTTTTCAATCGCGCACCAAGTACCGAACGCACTTTTGGCAGATCGCGGAAAAACAGCTGATCCTGGAGTGCCTTGGTACCTGTGGAAATGATCACTCGCTGGCCCGAAAGCATGGCGGGCACAAGGTAGGCGTACGTTTTTCCCGTGCCGGTGCCCGCTTCGGCGATCAGCGTCTCGCATTCCTCAATGGCGTGCTGAACCGCACGCGCCATCTCCTGTTGCGCAGGACGCGGCGCGAAGTTCGGCAGCTCGCGGGCAAACGGGCCTTCGGCGCCAAGCAGCGCGCCGATGTCATCGGGGTCGGTCATTGATGCAGTATCGCGCAGCCACGCCAGTGGGGGAACTGTGTAACGTTGGCGGCGCTGGCGCGAAGAACCACATAGGTTCACCATCGGACCATCGCCACGGGGAGAAACGCAATGACTGTCGAAATGCAGATGCTCGTATGGAGTGTAACGTTGGGGTTGGTGCAACTTGGTATTGCCACGACGGCCACCCTGGCACAATGTGGCTTGAGCTGGATGGCCAGCCCGCGCGATGGCACACCTATCGTTCTCACGGGCATGGCAGGAAGGCTGGAGCGCGCAAACGCCAACTTCCTTGCGACCTTTGTCTTCTTCGCCACGCTGGTACTTGCCGGATACCTGCTGCAGCGTCATACCTCGACAACGGCGCTCGGCGCACAAATTTATTTCTGGGCGCGCGTGATTTACCTACCCATCTACGCGCTCGGCATTCCCTATTTGCGCACGCTCATTTGGACAGCGAGCATCGTGGGTATCGTGATGCTGCTTACACCATTGTTTTGAGGTGCCGAGGTATTCAGCGTTTTAGAAACGCTGAATACCTGCTTCGTTGCAGGCCGTGACGGATTTACTGGCGGCTGCCGCACCTGTCGGATCGTCGGCACGCTGACGAAGTTCGACAATCGTCTGCCAATTGCGTGCGCACAATGGGCCCTGCTTGGAACCGAGCGACCACGATTGCTGTGCGAGCTTCTCGGCCATGTCGTAGTCGCCCATATAAATCGCCAATTCGGCGCGATCCTGCAGCACATCCGGCGAGTTGTGGCTTTGCTGGAGCGCCTGCTGCAGCTTTGCCGCCGCAGCGTCGTATTGACCGTAACGTTCAAAGTTGCGTGCCGCCGATTGCAGTGCGGTCACGCCCGGATCGACCAGCGGTGCCACATTGATCACCGATTTGTCGCGATCGCCAGCGGCCTGAATCTCGGCCACCATGGCCGCGTTGGATTTCGACGGCGTCTTGGGTGCTTCAGGCGCAGGCTGTGCGCAAGCGGCGAGCAGGACGCCTGCCGCGATAGCAGGCACGATAGGATGAAATGCACGTAGCGGAAGGAACTGCATGATCATTCTCAACGTCAGGGAAGTGGCTGTGGGGCTGGGGCGGTGGAGGACGGCGCGGGGGTGCCGGACCCGAAAAGATTACCTACCTTTTGCCAAAAACACCCCTCCGAATCGGTCGACAGCGATCCGGCAATCACCGGAACCTGCTTGGCACCTTCGCAGCCGGGGTCGCTGCGTTTGCCATTTGAGGGGTTGATCCAGGCCATTTCCAGCCCATCGCCCGGCGCGGGCGAGAGCGGCGTGGTGGGAAGTTTGCGAAACAGCTCCTGCCACGCGCGCAGCGCGCCGGTCGCTCCGAATAGATGGCTGGGCTTGTTGTCGTCGCGTCCCATCCAGAAGACGCCAAGCCGATCGCCTGTGAAGCCGGCGAACCAGCTGTCGCGAAGATCATTGCTGGTGCCGGTCTTGCCCGCCGTGTGCAACCACGCCAGGCTCGAATCGGCCAGCGAATGCGCTGTGCCATAAATGGCCACCTGCTGCATCGCCCACGTGACCAGACGCACGGCAGGTTGATATTCGCCCTGCCCGCTTTCCACTTCATAACGCTTGATGGTGCGGCCGTTGCCGTCGACCACACCGCTCACGGCGAGCAACGGCAATGCATGACCATCCGACGCCAGATACTCATACATCTGCGCGACCTGGATCGGCGCGAGATCCACCGCACCAATCAACAGCGACGGACCCGGTTGTACCTTCGCCAGACCAAACGAATCAAGGAATGCCTTGATGCGCGGCACACCGACATCGAGACCGAGATGGATGGTGGCGAGATTCCACGAATACGCCAGCGCATCCACCATCGGCACCATGCCGTGACTTTGGTTGTCGTCGTTATGCGGTGTCCATGGCGTGCCGTCGGGCTGACGCATGCTGATCGGCGAATCGTCCAGTTCCGTGGCAAGGTTCCATCGTCCCGGTTGTGTCAACGCAACGAGATAGACAAATGGCTTGATCGTTGAACCAATCGGTCGCTGCGCATCGAGTGCGCGATTGAAGCCCTGATCGCCGGGTACCTTGCTGCCGACAATTGCGAGCACGCTGCCCGTCTTGGAATCGGTAATGACCGCCGCCGATTGCGTGTCGTCGCCACGCTTGCCCAGCCCCTTGATGGCCGTATCGATCGACTGTTCCGTATACAGCTGCGTGGCAGGATCGAGCGTAGTGAATATCGACAAGTTGCCCTGCTGCAGCGTTTCTTCGTCGAAATCGTTGGTGATCTGTGCACGAACCAGCTGCATGAAAGCCGGGAAGCGATCGTGCGGCAACTGACCGTCGGCGATCACGCCCAGCGGTGTTGCTTGCGCGGCTTTCGCCTGATCAGGCGAAAGCAAGCCTGTTTGCGCAAATTGGTCGAGCACCAGATTGCGACGTGCCAGCGCGCGATCCGGATAACGACGCGGATCGAACTGGCTCGGCCCTTTCACAAGACCGACCAGCAGTGCGACTTCCTGCGGACGCAGATATTCCAGGCGACGACCGAAATAGAACTCCGACGCTGCCGCAAAACCGCGCACCGCCTGATTGCCTTGCTGACCGAGGAACACCTCGTTGATGTACGCCTCAAGGATGCGCGTCTTGCTGTAGTGCATCTCCAGCAACACGGACATCAGCGCTTCGTTCAACTTGCGGCCCATGTTCTGATCGCGACTCAGAAACAGGTTGCGTATGAGCTGCTGCGTGATCGTCGACGCACCTTGCACGGTATGACCTGCGCGCAAATCCGCAAACGCCGCGCGAAGGATCGCCGTGAAATCGATGCCGATGTGATGTTTGAAATCGCGATCTTCCACCGCCTGCAGACCGCCTACGAGCAACGGCGGCACATCGTTCAATTGCACGATGCTTCGATCTTCCTGCTTCGGGCCATACACCGTGGCGATGCGTGCGGGATCGAGATGCGTTTCGCGCAGCGCCTTATCGGTGCCCAGGTCCGTCACCGAAGCAACGACACCCGACCCCAACGTGACGCGAATGCGCTTAGGCAGCTCGCCACCGTCAGGACCCGCATAACCGCGCGAAGAAATGTAATACGTGCTTCCTTGTCTCGCCCAGCTGCCCGGCACCTCCCCATGGCCGTCGGCCACGTAACCGGCGAAGGTCAATTCGACCTCCAATGTCGCCGCATTCATCGGCGCATCGGGCATCAAGTGCAACGGCTGGGAGTAGACGCGCGTCGGCACGGCGAATACGAGATCGTTGAAACGATCCTGGACCCGCTTGTTGAGGATCAGTGTGTACGGCAGCACGAAGCCGAATAACAACCCCATGCAGATCCAGAATGGAATGCGCACCCAAGGCCAGCATGCGCTTGCGATCGATCGAAGTCGGGTCAGGAAGTCCAACGCGAGGGTATCCCGTGACGAAGTTGCTGGATCATAGGGCGCACCACCCGGCGGCCGGATGAACGCAACCCCTCAGAGATGGCATAAAGCGGGCATCTTGCAGCATTTGACCGGGCAAATCACACCGGCGCACGCCAGCAATCTGCGTCGGGGCGAAAGGGTCTTGGATGGACCCCAAGCAGCTGGATCACCTCCGTATTATCGGCGATGAGATCCGCATCGAGCCGGCTCAGCGGCCCGCGCAGCCGCGCAACGCCGCGACGCGCCATGCGCAGCGACCATGCCGGCAGCGGTATCGGCAGCGTATCCACCGGTAAACTGCGCCGTACTCGCGCAAACATCTCACCCACCGGCAGTCGCTCACCGCCGCCGATGGAAAGAATTTTTCCGCTCGATGCAGGTGTCTCCAGCGCCGCCAACGCCGCATTGGCCAGATCCTGCGCATGCACAGGCTGTCTCACGCCTCGACCATTCGGCAGCGGGAAGACACGCAAACGCATCGCACGTTGCGCGATCGGCGTCAGGCTTTTGTCCAGCCCCACGCCATAGACCAGTGTGGGGCGAAGCACCGTCCATTCGCTGCCATGACGCGCGCACGCTGTCACCAATGCTTGTTCGCTATCGCGCAAAAGCTGCGACATCGCGCGCTCCGCGGGCACTTCCGATTCGCGCTTGCTTTCTGCACTCATGGAACTGGTCGCGATGACGCGCGGCGCCAGCGGCAAGTCCACACTGTTCAACCATGCAGCCAGTGACTGCAGCGGCCCAAAATTGAAAATGGCGGAAATGCCATCCACGCGCGGCACATTATCGGGAAGATGACCGGCCATCCATGTCAGGCCTTCCTGTGGCGAACGTGCAGAGCGGCTGATGGCGATGACGTTTTCACCGCGCGTACCCAGCATCGGCAGCAGAAAATGCCCAACCTGACTGCTGGCGCCGAAGACCAGTACGGTCATCCACCGCCCTGCAAACGTGCTTTGAGTTGTTGCGCGCGCTGATCGTTGGGCATCAGTTTCATGCCCTGCTGCAACGACGTTGCTGCGTTGCCGCGATCGCCGCTATCAAACTGCTGCTCGGCCTGATCGATCCATGCATCCGCCAGACGCTGACGCGACTGCAGAAGACTCGTATCGCCCGGCGAAAGATTGTCGAGCGCATCTAGCAGATTCGCCGCCTTGTTCAGATTGCCGCTGCTCACTGCCTGATTGAATTGCTGCTGCACCAGACCCGGCAATCCTTGCAGACCTGCGAGCGCGGACGGATCGTTGCCGTCGATGGACAGTGCGCCGCGATAAAGGTCGTAAGCGCAATCACCTGGCGGCGACATGATGTTGCCGCGTGCCGCCGCGATCTGCGCGCGCTGCACCATGTTGGCGACTTGCGCCTGTTGCTGCGGTGTCACATTCGAAACGGTCGGTGCCGCGGTGTCGTTGCTGTTGTCGCTGCCCGTATCGCCGGCACCAGCATTGGCGGGTTGACCGCTCAGACGCGCACGCGCTGCGACCAGGTCGGCCGATTTTGGCGTCAGATCCGCCGCAGCGGCCAACAACTGCTTCCCCTGATCCGTATCGCCGCTATCGATGGCCGCGTTGGCTTGCACGATCAGCGCTTCGGCAACCTGTGCCAACCCGGCCTTCGCTTGCGCATTATTCGGATCGATGGCGAGCGCAGCCTTGTAGTGCGCAAGGGCCGTGTCGTTTCCATCACCCGCCACGCGTCCGGCGCGCAACGCGTCGTTACCCTGATTGATGGCGTCGGTGAGTGTGCCACTGGCCTGCGCCTGCAATGCCGACAACGACGCACGCAAGGTGGGTAGTTGCGAATAATTGGGCAGCAGCGAAGACAGGCGATCGATGCCGGCCGACGCCGCAGCGACATCGCTCGCATCCAGCGATTTCTGGATCTGCGCAGCCAGCGCATCGCCGACCTGATCCAGGCCATGCCGTGCCACGGCGTTGTCCGGATCGGCTGCCAGCGCGCGCTGATACAACGCACCCGCTCCATCCGGACCGTCGATCTTGCCGTTGGACAACGCCTGTTGCGCCTGCTCGATCGACGTCGTGGTTTGACCCGACGAGACTTGCGCCTTCGCAATCGCCTGCGTCAGGCGATCGACATCGCTGCCGCCGCCGAGCAACTCGCGTGCGTTCGTCAGCGCCTGTTGCGCTTCATCCAAATGACCGGCCTGCAACGCCGCATCGGCGCGTGCGATTTCCGCGCGACCCACATCGTTGAGACCTTGCCGCGCGCTGTCGTTATCCGGCTCAAGCGCGCGCGCCGCTTCAAACAACTCGCGCGCGCTGGTGCCATCTGTTCCATCCAGATGACCTTGCTGCAAAGCGACCTGCGCGCGATGCAGAACATCGTCGTAATCCGTGCGCGGCACCAAACCGCGCAGACTGTTCTGGTTAAACCAGAGACCGCCCGCAATCAGCGCCACCAACACAACCAGCAACGGCACCCACCAACCCGGACCGCCGCGCTTATTCTTGTTTCTATTCTTGCTAGGCGGCCCACTGCGACGATAACCCGGCTCAATATTCATCCGCGGCAACCCGTCATTGGGTTCTGCAGTCGAACGCGGCTTATCCAGATGATCCAGGTCACCTAGCTTCGGTTCGGTACGGCCTGACAATCCGGGGTCGTGGGGGTCGCGGTTTCCGCTCATGGCTCGTGAGCTAGCAAGTAAACGCACCCAGCTTAACATTGCGCCGCACAACCGCGGGGTAAGCAGAAAGTTGCGTTCAACTCCCGGCAAGCCGTAAAGACGGGCAAGTAGCCGCAAACCTCTCGCAAGCGCTCTCGCTCTGAAGTATTTGGAGCATTTGGCTCAAAAAAGTGCGCAAAGCGCACTGCCTTTGATCGTCGGGCCCCTTATGCGGTGAGTGAAAGGGGCACGAAAAGGCCCGCAGGGGAATCGGCATGGATGCCCATTCCTTTTCGCCAGGGCAGGATGCCCTGTCGAAAAGCCCGACCCCCTCTCACGATCTCGGAGGGCGAAGCCCGGAGAGCACCGCATACGAGATGCCCTTTCTTTGGGTTACTTTTCTTGGCGCCGGGCATCCATGCCCGGCGCCCTTCGGGGCCGCTTCGCTGTTCGCACACGCTTCTGCGTGTGCGTGGGCACGCAAAGAAAAGTGACTCGGGCCTCGGCAGAGGCACGAAACGGCCGCCGCGCAGGCGAGCAATCTGGCGATATCGCATCAACGAAGCGATACAGTCACTGGATGACCAGCTTCGCTGGTGTGAATCGCCTCCAGCCTTCGCTGGAATGACAGGATAAACGTAGTCGAGAATTGGGAGCCGCCACGCGAACCTAATTTCCTGCGCCGATCCTCCGCGCCTCCACCACATTCGGCAACGCCGCCAACCGATCCAACAACGCCGACAGCTGCTCAAAATCCCTAACCCGAAGCGTATACCGCATCTCCACCTCTCCAGTCCGCGCAAACAACCGGCTCGACGAAGCGATAATCCCGATATTCGCGTTGCTGATCACCCCCACCACATCCTTCTGCAACCCTTTGCGGTCATACCCATTGAGCTGAATATTCACCTCATAAGCCTGCGCAGCCGCCTGCCCCCAACTCACTTCAATCACCCGATCCGGATCGCGCCGCGCCAACCGCGCAAGACTCGCGCAATTGGCGCGATGCACCGATACGCCACGCGTGCGCGTGATAAACCCGCGCACCGGATCACCCGGTAGCGGCTGACAGCACCGCGCCAACACCGTCAGTAAATTGCCGACACCTTCAATGCTGATCGCACTGTGATCGAGCACCGTCGGTCGCGCAGTGATTGGCGCAGTCTCAGGCTCTGGTGGCTCCGTCGCTTCCTGCATGACACGCGACACTTGTCCCGGACTGATCTCGCCCAGCGCAAGCGCAATCAGCAACTCATCGTGGGTTTGCAGACCGAACAAAGCCGGCAGCTTGATCAGATCGGCATCCGGCATCGCCAATCGTTTGAGTTCACGCTCAAATAACGCGCGACCCGCAGCGAGATTGGCCTCGTGCGCACTGCGGCGGAACCATGCACGCACCTTGTCGCGTGCGCGGCTGGTGTTGAGATAACCGTGATGCACCGAAAGCCAATCGCGACTGGGTTCGGCAATCTTCGCGGTGAGAATTTCCACCCGATCGCCACTGTGCGGCTGATGCGTCAACGGCACGATGCGGCCGTTGACCTTCGCACCGCGACAGCGATGTCCCACTTCGGTGTGCACGTGATACGCAAAATCGAGCACTGTCGCGCCATGCGGAAGATCGAATACCTCGCCCTTGGGCGTGAGCACGTAAACGCGATCTTCCAGCAGTTCCGTCTGCAACTCCGCGGCGAGTTCGCCATCGTCGTTGCGCGGCTCCAGCAGCTTGCGCATCCACGCGATTTTCGCCTCAAAATCGGCGTCGCCACCACCACCTTCCTTGTAACGCCAGTGCGCAGCCACACCAAGTTCATTGGCGCGATGCATCTCGTGCGTGCGAATCTGCACCTCCAATGTCTTGCTATGCGGACCGATCACCGCCGTGTGCAATGAGCGATAACCGTTGCTCTTGGGTCGTGCAACGTAATCGTCGAATTCGCCCGGCAGATGCGGCCACAACGCATGCACGACACCCAGTGCGCCGTAGCAGTCGGCAACATTGTCGACCAGCACGCGCACCGCGCGAATATCGTAAAGATCGGAAAACTCCACCGCCTTGCGCTGCATCTTTTTCCAGATGGAGAAGATGTGCTTGGGACGTCCCGCCAAATCGGCGCGGATATCCGCGGCTTTGAGTGCGTCTCCCAGCTCCGTGAGCGTCTCGCGGATAAACACTTCGCGATCGCCGCGGCGTTCGTCGAGCAACTTGGCGATGCGCTTGTAGATGTCCGGCTGCAGGTAGCGGAAGGCGAGGTCTTCGAGCTCCCATTTCAGCTGCCAGATACCGAGTCGGTTGGCGAGCGGCGAATGGATGTCGCGAGTGAGTCTGGCCAGCTCCTGCCGCTCCGTCTCCGGCAGGATGCTCGCGGCACGCATCCGCGCTAGCTGACGCGCCAGCAGAATGAAGACCACACGTAGATCGCGAATGATCGCCAACAACAATCGACGCAAGCCTTCGGAGCCACCTTCCGGCGGCCGCTGCGCATGCAATGCCCACACGCGCTCCGCCGCCATCTGGCCCGCAACGAGACGCTGCACGTCTTCTTTCAGCGAAGACGCCTGTTGCTCCCACACCAACGGATGATGTCGTGCAATCTCGAACCACAATGCTGCAGCCTGTGTCTGCGCATCGCACCCGAGCATCGCCAGCAGATCGAGCACATCGCCGCACTCGCGCTCATTGACGCCATTCTGCGCGCAGACCGCGAGCGCGTCGGACAGCACCGTGGGCAGCGTGCCGGCACGAGCCTGCCACGCCGCAAGGTGTCCGGCAGCAGTGGTCGTGGCATGCACCATAGTTACGCTGTTCCCATGCGTCACGGCATGCGGATCATGCCGTGCGAGCGGTCAGCATAACGCCAGCCGCGCCGCACGGGGATAGGTCTAACGTATGGATTCCAAGGCTTTCGCGAGACGCTTGGCCGATACGGGTTCCGGTGTTTTCAGCTCCTGGGCAAACAGCGACACGCGCCACTCTTCGATCAGCCAGCGCAACTCGTCCAGACCCGTATCGCCGGCGGCGCGGTGATTGAGATATTCGCGCCAGTAAGGCAGTACCTGCAGCATACGTTGCTGATCGCGCGAGGGATCCTGACGAAGGCGTTCGGCACGCAGGCGCATGGCCTTCAGATAACGTGGAAAGTGTGCCAACCGTCCAGTCGGCAGCTCCCGGAGAAAGCCCGGCGCAAGCAAAACGTCGAGCTGTTCTTCCAGATCGTCATAACTGGCGCGGGCAAATCCTATCAGTGGCGGTTGCAGCCACGGCTTCAGCTCCGCCTGTGCCTCGATAATGGGCTCGGCCAGCTTCAACCGTTCGATTGCCGAACCGAACAACTCCCGCGCACTGTGGGTGCGAAGCGCTTCGAATGCAGCAGCGCTGCGCACATTGAGATGCTGCATGTCGAGCAGATCGGTGAACCCGCCTTCGACCAGATCCTCGCGCAAACCGTCAATGCTGCCGAGCGGCGCGTATTTCAGCGATAGCGCATTGGCAATCGGCAAGCGGCGACGCGCCTGCTTCACATCGCTGGCCACGGCATTGCGCAGCAAACGCTCCACACCTTTCAGATGCGCCGCCAGCGCTTCATCGCGGCGTTCAAAAACGCGTAACGCAACGGCTTCGCCCAGATCGACCAAGGCGGGGAATGCGAGCAATCCGCCGTCGGATCGAACTTGCTCGGGAATTTCTTCGAAATCCCAACTGGTGACGTCTTCGCGAGTGAGTTCGATATCGGTCTTGCGCGAGAATGCTTCGCGCGCTTGCCCCTCCCATTGACCTCGTAACGCAGCAAGGTCTCGGCCGCTGGCGAGCGTGTGGCCTTTTTCATCGTGCAAACGATAACGCATGGCGAAGTGCGGCGGCAGCTGGATAGCAGCGAAGTCATCCGCACTCACCTCCACGCCTGTCGTGCGCTTCAGGAATGAGGCGAGCGCTTTGATCAACGCCTCATCGCGCGGCGTTTCCGCTTCGACGAAAGCACGCGCGAAGTCTGGCGCAGGAACAAAGTTGCGCCGAAGCGCCTTGGGCAACCCGCGAATCAATTCGGCGACTTTCTCGCCCAACAAGCCCGGTACCAGCCATTCGCAGCGCGCCGTAGGCAATGCATTGAGCATCGCCAGTGGCAGATGCAGTGTGACACCGTCAGCGTCATCGCCGGGAACAAATCGATATTCCAGCCGATAACGCTGCGGGGGAACATCCAGCACCGCAGGAAAGGCTTTGGGGTCCAGACCCGAACCGCCGACCATCACGTCCTCGATCGACCATCGCAAGGCGGCTTGCTCGGCCGGTCGCGCATTGCGATACCACGCATCCAGCGCACGCGAGCTAGCGATGTCCTGCGGCAGTTTTCCGCGGAAGAAGTCGACCAGATCGTCTTCGTGGCGAATCAGACCTTCGCGACGCTGGCGCGCCTCGATACCCTGCGCATCCTCCAGCACGCGCTGGTTGGCGCGTATGAAATCCACGCGCGTGTCGATATCGCAGCGTGCCAGGGCTTCGCGCAGGAAGATGTCATGCGCCAGCGCGGGGTCCTGCTGCTGGAATGTCACCGGGCGACGCTCGACCAACGTCAGTCCAAACAGACTGATTTGTTCGTACGCCACAACGGTGCCGCGCTTGCGCGACCAATGTGCATCGCGGCACGTGCCGCGCAGAAGATGGGCAGCTTGTTGTTCGACCCACAGCGGTTCGATGCGGGCACACATCATGCCCCACACGCGTCCGCCGATATCGAGAATCTGTGCAGCGAATAGCCAATTGGGTGGCGTCTTGGACAAAGCCGAACCTGGAAATACCTGGAAGCGGCGTTCGCGCGTACCGCGATAAATGCCCTTCTCGTCCTTGTTTCCGACCTGTGTGGGCAAGCCTGCGAGCAAGCTGCGATGCACGGCTTCGTACAAGCGCTCGCCCTCGTCGTCGCGTGAGGGCACCGGCGTCGCTGGTGCGGTCTTGCTGGAAGATGGCGCCGGCTTTTTCTTGCTTGAAACCTTGACCTTGGCGTCGGCCTTGACCTGCGATTCTTTGCGTGAGGCCGAATCAGAAAGCGACCAGCCAAGCTCCTGCGTAACGAGCAACAACTGCCGATGCAGCTCGCGCCATTCGCGCATGCGCAGAAAACTCAGGAAGTGGCGTGAACACCAGTCGCGCAATTTCGATTGCGTCAGCTCCTCGTGCGCACTGTCGTATTCGCGCCACAGGTTGAGAACACCCACGATGTCGGATTTCGGATCGGCAAACACTGCGTGTGCCGCATCCGCCTGTTGCCGTGCATCGGCAGGACGCTCGCGCGGGTCCTGAATACTCAAGAAGGCCACCACCGTCAGCAATTCGCGCAAGCTTCCAAGCTTGTTCGCTTCCACCAGCATGCGCGCAAGCTGCACATCGATCGGCAAACGTGCCAGCGTGCGGCCGATGGCGGTGAGCTGACGCTTCTCATCGATCGCACCGATTTCCGCCAGACGGCGATACCCATCCGCCACGACACGCGAATCGGGCGATTCCAAAAACGGAAATTCATCCACTTCGCCCAGCTGCAACGCGAGCATGCGCAGGATGACGTTCGCGAGCGAGGAGCGCAGCAGTTCCGGATCGGTGTATGCCGGCCGAGCTGCGTAATCGGCTTCGTCGTACAGGCGATAGCAGATGCCTGGACCCACGCGGCCGCACCGGCCTTTGCGCTGATCTGCTGCCGCTTGCGATATCGGCTCGACGTGCAGGCGTTCGAGCTGGCTACGCTGGCTGTAACGCTTCACGCGGGCGGTGCCGGTGTCGATCACGTAGCGAATCCGCGGCACCGTGAGCGACGTCTCCGCCACATTCGTAGCCAACACAATGTGACGTTTCGGTCCTGGTTTGAAGACGCGGTCCTGATCGGTCGCCGACAACCGCGCATACAGCGGCAGGATTTCTGTCTCGCGATACTGACGTCGCGACAGCATTAGATGCGTGTCGCGGATTTCGCGCTCACCTGGCATGAAGATGAGTACGTCGCCGCGCGGATCGTCATGCGTGATTTCATCAAGCACGGCGGCGATGTGCTCGGCACTGCCTTGCTGCATGTCAGATGCACGCTGATTGCGACGCGCAGCCACTTCATCCGTGGAGCGCCAACGCACCTCTACCGGGTACGCACGGCCCTCGACGGACACCACCGGTGCGTTGCCGAAATGCTCGGCGAAGCGCGCGGTATCGATCGTGGCGGAGGTGACGATGATCTTCAGCTCGGGCCGCTTTACCGCCAAGCGCTTGAGATAACCGAGCAGAAAATCGATGTTGAGACTGCGCTCGTGCGCTTCGTCGATGATGATGGTGTCGTATGCCGATAACCACGGATCGCCCTGCGTCTCCGCCAGCAGAATGCCGTCGGTCATGAATTTGATCAGGCTGTGCTCGGAAACCTGATCGGTAAAGCGGACCTGAAAACCGACCTTGTCGCCCAGTTGCGTACCCAATTCTTCCGCAACACGACGGGCCACCGAACGCGCCGCCAGACGACGCGGCTGCGTGCAACCGATCAGACCCGCTTCGCCGCGACCAGCGGCAAGGCACAACTTGGGAAGCTGCGTGGTCTTCCCCGAACCGGTTTCGCCGGCGATCACCACGATCTGGTGGTCGCGGATCAGTTTGACGATCTCATCCGCGCGCGCGGCGATGGGCAGGGACTCGTCCAGACGAATCGGCGGTTTGTTCTGCGCACGCTGCTGCCTCCGCTCAACCGAGGCGGCGATGTCGGCGGCAAGCGCCTGCAGCTTTTTCTCGTCCGGCCGGCGCGATAAGCCGCGCCAGCGGCCCAGCAAGCGGCCAAAATCGCGACTGGAGGCCGCATCCAGCGATTTGCGCAACGCGCGCAGACGGGCGTCCGGGGAGACGGAGGGTGTGTCGGGTTTCGTATCGCTCATGCAGGTGCACATGATAACCGGTGACTATCGCCACCACCCGCATTGTCCATTCCAGACGAGCCGAGCCTGGCGCCGCTGAAGCCATGGCGCGAGAAACGCCCTCCCCTTTGCGGAGAGGGCGTAGTGTCTCAATCAATCGAACTTCTGGCTGTAGCGCAGATAGACGAACCGCCCGTAGTCGTACGAGGGGTTGTACGCATACAACGTATCGGTGTTGATGCTGCTGCCCACTTCGAACCCGCCATAGAAATACGGCGCCACGCGGTTGAACACGTTGTTCGCACCCAACGAAATCGTCCCGTTCCATGGAGTCTTCCAGGACACCTGTACGTCGTTGAAGGTCACCGACGGGATCTGCGTAACGGGTGTTATGCCGGCGCCTGGCAGATAGTAGTTCGGCAAGGTGCAGGGGAAGGCCGAATACGCTTCGTTATAGCAGCCCTCTTTAAGCGGCGAGTAGTAACGCAATGTCCATTGAACGTCGAAGTTCTTGTAGTCCCAGCCGATAGTGAAGTTGGATCGCACACGCCAGTAGGAACTGAACCCGTTGTTATAGGTCACTGGCACACCAGGATATTGCTCGGTGTTGTTGTGCGAGTAATACGTCGACTTCGAATCCAGAGTGAACTGACCGAAGGAGAATTTCGGTATGGCATACGACAGATCCACGTCATAACCGGCGACATCCAGGAAGCCCTGATTCTCTTCGCTGGAGAACAGACTACTGACCTGGTAATCATCCGCTGCCGTGCGCTGGAACAGGGCGCAATCAGCCGCGATGCCGAGCTGATAGCAGTTGTTCAGCACTTCGTTCGGGCTGATACCCGAAATCACGTTGCGCACGATGTAGTGGAAGTGATCGACGGTCGCGTTCAAGCCGGTGATATAGCTGGGGCTGTAGACGATGCCGATCTGCGAACTCTTCGATGTTTCCGGCCTGAGGT
>NZ_DATHMR010000087.1:0-12833 GCF_035486915.1 Dyella sp.
GTTGGCATTGTGGTAGCCGCTCAGGACGACGCTGGCGCGACCGCCGCGATGGCCTGCCAGTGCCTGACGCAATTGCGGGATGAAGTCCGGGCCGATGCCATTGATCTTGACGCGCAGCAGACGGGCAAAGCGGCGGCATGCGTCGCCCAGGGTGTATGCGCTGCGAGCGCGCACCTGAAAGCCGCCGCCGGAGAAGTCGTCGATGCGCAAGCCGCCTTCCACCACGAGCATTTCATCGCGGGTGAGCAAGGGTGCGACCTGCTGGTACAGCTCGCCGAAGAAGCTCACTTCGATGCTGCCGGTGCCGTCTTCCAGCCGCACGAACGCGTCGCTGTCGCCGCGTTTTCGCACGGCGGTGACCATGCCGGCGACCGTCCATGGCGTATCGGGGCCACGACGAAAACGATTGTTGTCGTCACCATCGTTCTTGCGCGGTTTGGGCGGCTGATAGCGATCGACGATTTCGCCCAGCGGGCAGGTCGCAAGCTGCGCCAGTTCCTCGCGCCACGGGTCGGTGGGGTGGCCGGAGAGGTAGTGCCCGAGCGTGTCGCGCTCGCCCTGCAGTTTCTGTTCGAGCGGCCATTCGGGTGCGGTGGGGAGATCCACGTGCACTACGGGTGCCGAGGCTCCCATCGCCGCGCCGAACATGTCGTTCTGGCCGGACTGGCGATCGCGCAGATGTTGCTCGGCCGCCTTGATCGCATCCGGCAGCTGCAGCATCAGGCTGGCGCGCGTAGGAGCCAGCGCGTCGAGTGCGCCTGAAAGAATCAGCGCTTCGAGTACGCGCCGATTAAGCTTGGAAGGATCGACACGTCGGCAGAAGTCCGCCAGATCCTTGTATGGGCCGCCGTGGGCGCGTTCGTCGGCAATCGCTTCGCACGCACCTTGGCCGACGCCTTTGATCGCACCCAAGCCATAGCGAATCACTTTAGGCTCGACCGCGACGAACATAAAGTTCGACGCATCCACATCGGGTGGAAGAACCTTCAGCCCGATCGCGCGCGATTCATCGAGGAATGTGACCACCTTGTCGGTGTTGTCCATATCCGAGGAAATCGTCGCCGCCATGAATTCGGCGGGGTAGTGCGCTTTGAGCCACGCGGTTTGATACGACACCAACGCGTAGGCGGCAGCATGCGATTTGTTGAAGCCGTAACCGGCGAACTTCTCCATCAAGTCGAAGATGGAATCGGCTTTGTCGCCGGTGAGGCCGTCTTTGGCGGCGCCTTCGCGGAACTTGGCGCGCTCCTTCGCCATTTCCTCAAGCTTTTTCTTGCCCATCGCGCGGCGCAGCAGGTCGGCGCCGCCGAGCGAATAACCGCCGACGATCTGCGCCATCTGCATCACCTGCTCCTGATAGACCATGATGCCGTAGGTCTCTTTCAGGATCGGCTCAACGCGCGGATCGGGATATTCCACTTCCTCGCGGCCGTGTTTACGCGCGACGAAGCTGGGAATCAGGTCCATCGGGCCCGGACGATACAGCGCGACGAGCGCGATGATGTCTTCGAAACGGTCGGGTTTCGCGTCCTTCAACATGCGCTGCATGCCGGAGGATTCGAGCTGGAATACCGCAACCGTTTGCGCTTTCTTCAGCAGTTCGTACGGCGCAGGATCGTCGAGGGGCAGCGTCGAGATATCCACCGGCGCTTCGCCCGTTTGAGCGCGCCGCACGTTGATCGCTTTCACCGCCCAATCGATGATGGTGAGCGTGCGCAAGCCGAGAAAGTCGAACTTGACGAGGCCGACCGCTTCGACGTCGTCCTTGTCGTACTGCGTCACCACGCCTGAGCCGCCTGGTTCGCAGTACAACGGTGCGAATTCGGTCAGCGGCTTGGGACCGATCACCACGCCGCCAGCGTGCTTGCCGGCGTTACGCGTGAGATTTTCGAGCTTGAGCGCGAGATCGATCAGCGATTTCGCTTCTTCGTCCTGCGCGTAAAGCTCGCAAAATTCCTTGACGACGCGGTCAGATTCTTTCTGCGATTTTTCGGAACGGCCCAGTGCATCGGACAGGGTCAGATCGAGCGGACGCGGTGGAATCAGCTTGGCGATGCGGTCGACCGCGTTGTAGCCCATGCCCAACACACGACCGGAATCGCGCAGCACAGCCTTCGCCGCCATCGAACCGTAGGTGATGATCTGACTGACGTGATCGCGGCCGTATTTGCGCGCGACGTAGTCGATCACCTCGTCGCGGCGATCCATGCAGAAGTCGATGTCGAAGTCCGGCATCGATACGCGTTCGGGATTGAGGAAACGCTCGAACAGCAGGTTGAACTGCAGCGGATCCAGATCGGTAATCTTCAGCACCCACGCGACGAGCGAGCCTGCACCCGAGCCGCGCCCCGGTCCTACGGGAATGCCGTTTTGCTTACCCCAGTTGATGAAGTCCGCCACGATCAAGAAGTAGCCGGGGAAGCCCATCTCGATGATGACGTCCAGCTCGCGCTCCAGGCGCGCTTCGTAATCGGCGAGCGTGTAACCGTCTGCGAGTGGTGCGACGGTGAGGCGCTCCTTCAGGCCTTCGCGCGCAATTTCGCGAATGTAACTGGCAAGGTCGTGGCCTTCCGGCACCGGGAAGTCGGGCAGGTAATACGTGCCGAAGGTGAGTTCGAGATTGCAGCGCTTGGCAAGCTCGAGGGTGTTTTCCAGCGCTTCGGGGATGTCCGAGAACAACTCGGCCATTTCCGTCGGCGATTTCACATACTGCTGTTCGCTGTAATCGCGCGGGCGTTTGGGATCGGCCAGCACGCGCCCTTGATGGATGCACACGCGCGCTTCGTGCGCTTCAAAGTCGCTTTGCTTGAGGAAGCGCACATCGTTGCTGGCGATAACGGGCAGATTCGCTTCGGCGCCCAATGCCAGCGCCGCGTTGTTCCACGTTTCTTCACCTTCGCGGCCGCAACGCGTCAACTCCAGATAGAGGCGCTCAGGAAAGAGCGCGCCCAGCATGTATACGCGCGAACGTGCGTGATCGGTGCCCTGATGTATCGCGATACGTCCTATCTCGCTTTCACGGCCGATGAGTGCGATCAGGCCTTTCGTTGTTTCGACGTTGAGCCATGCCGCATCGATCAGAGCGCGCCCACCTAACTGTCCGTCTCGCCACGCACGCGACACCAAGCGCGAGAGGTTCAGATAACCCTCGTGGTTCTGGCAAATCACAGTGAGACGCCACGGGCGCGGGTCATCCGGTGCGCTGATCCACAGGTCGCAGCCGCCAATCGGTTTGATACCGGCTGCCGTGCACGCCTTGTAGAACTTCACCAACGCGAACATGTTGCATTCGTCGGTCAGCGCGACGGCGGGAATACCTTCGCGCACGCACGCTTCGACCAGCGCCTTGATGCGGATGGTCGAGTCGACCAGCGAATACTCGCTGTGCAGGTGCAGATGAGCGAAACGGAGGGCCATGGCTCGCACGCGAATCAATGGCCCAGCCTAACGGTGCGGTTCGAGCCGGGCAAGAATTGACAATCGGCTACGCAGCGCTGCGGTTTATGGCGCGTGCGTATTGGCAGGCACTGGCGCCGCCAACAGCGTATTGAGCTCATTGGCGATGGTGTCGAGCATCGACTCGTCATAGCCCACGTGCACGTAGGCGATGCGCCCATCCCGGCCGATCATCACCATGTGAGGTATGCCTGTGACCCCATAGGCCGAGGAAATGGTCGACTTGGTGTCGTACGTCAGCACCAGGTTGGATTTCCGTAGGGTGCGATAAATTTTACGAAAGTTGTCGTGATCCTCTTTGTAGCTGATGGCGACAACCTGAAGGTTGTCCGCGCCAGCGAGCTTTTGGATATTGGCCAGAATGGGCAGTTCCTTGAGGCAATAGCCGCACCAGGAGGCCCAGAAGGTCACGACGACCACCTTGCCATGCATATCCTCGACGCGGACGTCATGGTCATTGGCGTCGCGTCCGAGCGCGCTGGGCGGCAGATCGCCGCTCCCGGGTGGGGTGGCCGCCACAGCGACGTGAGTGAAAAGCACAAGCAGCGCGAAAAAACACGCCGGACGCAGTTGCATGGCCGCTCCCCTGGGTTTTCCACCAAGGTTAGCGTGATTGAGTGGTCAGGAACCAGCGCGGGCTTGGAACAGGAAGACGATCAAGAGAGCCGCATCAACGCACGCGGAAGCGATCGTCATCCACCACGGCGTCGATGTAGTGCGAGAAGCTATCGACGCTTAGTGGCTGCAGGTTGTAATCGAGGTGCTTTTGTCGGGCATCCGTGACTTTCGAAGCTGGCTTGGCGGCTTCGGCAGTGAGCGTTTCGGATGACGTTGCAGGGTATTCGGGGTGAGGGCGAATCAAGCGCATGACGAAAATCCTCCTGAAAGCCCGGCTCGCGTGGGACAAGCGTTTGCTCATCGCGCGTTGCGTCGGACCGATGACGGTGGCGTCCATGCAAGATGATGTTGCGACAGTGCATGCGAGCGGTCGCAATGACTTTCCGACTCCATTCCACACCTGCTTGGATGCAGCCGCAATAGGAAAGGTTGCCTATTTTTATAGACGTGGATGGTTATTCAAACCGTCACAAAGCCGCTTAAAAAAGCTCGCCTTGATCCAGCAGCAGACGCACCGGTGCAAAGCTGCGCCGATGCTGCGAGCACGGGCCCAGTCGTTTCAGTGCAGCAAGATGCTCGGGCGTTGAATAGCCCTTGTGGGAGGCGAATCCGTAACCGGGATGTTCCGTGTCCATCGCCACCATCAGTCGATCGCGCGTGACTTTGGCGAGAATGGATGCTGCGCTGATGGCGGGAATCAGCGCATCGCCATCGATGATGGCGCGCCCAGGGCAGGGCAGGTCTTTGGGCAGATGATTGCCGTCAACCCACGCTTCGGCCGCCGACGGTGTAAGACCTGCGACGGCACGACTCATGCCGGTCATCGTCGCTTGGAAGATATTGATGCGATCAATCTCGTCCTTTTCGACGACGACGACGCAATAAGCGAGCGCGCGTTCGACGATCAGTGGAAAGAGTTTCTCGCGACGCGCTTCGCTGAGTTTCTTGGAGTCATCCAGGCCGTCGACGGGGTGAGCCGGATTCAGCACGACGGCAGCGACAACCACCGGACCTGCGAGCGGACCGCGCCCCGCTTCATCGACGCCGGCAATCAACACGTCCTTGGCATTCACGCCCTCGAATGGCTGGGTGCTGACTGGGGCACGAGTGGTTACAGTGCGTTTCATGGAGACGGTGTCGTTCAGTGCTTCGCTGTGGTGGATTTTGCGTCCACCAGCTCAGCGATTGCGGTGGCGGCGTGATCGCCAGCATGTCCGTGCAGATCGCCGCGCAGAATCTCGTGGAGTTGTTCGAACGCAGCCACGATGGCACCGCGTCGTTCGCTATCGCGAAACAGCGACAGTGTGGCATCGGCGAGTTTGCCGGCTGTGCAGTTGTCTTGCATCAATTCGGGAACGAGCATTACCTTGCTCCCCATGCCGCACGCTCGCGCCAGAATGTTCGGCAGCGCATAGACGTCCGTCTTCAGCATCTTGAGCGTGCGCGCGATGCGATAGCTGATGGGTGAGACGCGATAGCCCACGACCATCGGGCGTTTGGCGAGCATGGCTTCCAGCGTTGCCGTTCCCGATGCGAGCAGCACGACGTCGGCAGCGAGCATGGCGTCGTGTGCGTGGCCTTCGAGCAGTATCGGCATCATCTCGTCATGCGGACCGCGCGCCAGCAGCGTTTTCATGGTCGCGAGCATGCGCGTGTTGGCGGCGGGAATCACGATACGCAAACCCGGTACCGCCGATGCGACCCGGCGAGCGGCGTCGAGGAAGATAGCGCCCATGCGCTCCACTTCGGAAGCGCGGCTGCCAGGCAGTACGGCGAGCACTGGCACATCGAGCGGCAATTGCAGCGCGCGGCGTGCCGGAATGCGGTCTGACACAAGCGGAAAACGGTCCGCCAGCGGGTGGCCGACAAATCGTGCATCGATACCGTGCTTGGCGTATATCGGTGGTTCCATCGGGAAGAGGCACAGCACACGGTTTGCGCTGTGACCGATCTTTTCCGCACGGTTCTCTCGCCAGGCCCAGATCGATGGACTGACGTAGTGCACGGTCAGGATGCCTGCTTTCTTCAGACGACGCTCGACGCCGAGGTTGAAGTCGGGTGCGTCAATGCCGATGACCACCATCGGTTTCTCGGTCGTCAGCCGTGCAACAAGTTCCTTACGCAATCTTAGTAAGCGCGGCAGATGGCTCACCACTTCGGCGAAACCGAATAGGGAAAGCTCGCGCATGTCGTGCCAGGATTCGAAACCCTGCTCTTGCATGCGGGTGCCGCCGATACCTGCGAATCGCGCGTCTGGATAGAAGCGGCGTAATGCAGCAATCAGATCGGCGCCGAGTTGATCGCCGGATTCTTCGCCGGCGATGATGGCGATCAAAGGGCTTTGGTTGTCATCGGGCATGAGGGGACTCCCTAATAAGAGCCCTTATTTGATTTGTTGATATGCGGGGCGCATATCAACGTCACCGCGCCAACCCGCGCTCGCTACGATCGAGGAAATCGAGCATGGCGCGTACGTCTTCGCTGTCCTTCGCCTGCATCACCAATTGCTCGCGTGCTTCGGTTAACGACAAACCGGACGTGTAGAGCGTGCGATAAGCGCGCTTGATGGCCGTGATGCGTTCCGGTTCGAAACCGCGACGCTTCAGGCCCGTCGTGTTCAAGCCGCGCGGACGGCCGCCTTGGTCATTCGCCATCATCAGGAACGGCGGCACATCGGCACCGAGCAGGCAGCCCATGGCGATGAAGGCATGCTCACCGATCTTGCAGAACTGATGCGCGCCGGAATACCCGGAGAACACGGTCCAGTCGCCCACTTCCACGTGACCGGCCAGCGCGGAGTAGTTTGAGAAAATGGTGTGGTTGCCGATGGTGCAATCGTGCGCGACGTGCACGTAAGCGAGCAGCCAGTTGTCGTTACCAATGCGCGTGACACCGCCGCCATGGCCGGTACCGCGATTGATGGTGACGAATTCACGGATGAGATTGCGATCGCCGATAACGAGCTCGGTGCGCTCGCGGCTGAATTTCATGTCCTGCGGATCGCCGCCCAGCGACGCGAATTGTGCAATGCGGTTGTCTTTGCCGATTCGCGTGGGTCCTTCGATGACAACGTGCGGACCAATGATGGTGCCCTCACCGATATGCACATCCGCATCAATCACCGTGTAAGCACCAATGCGAACGTTGGCGCCGATAACCGCAGATGGATCAATTTGCGCGGTCGGGTGAATCATTTTTCGGACCTCGCCGCACACATCAGCTCGCAGCTGGCCACTTCCTTGCCATCGACCAGCGTGCGCGCTTCGAAAAGGCCCATGTTGCGCAACAGGCGCTTGAGTCGCACTTCCATGCGCAGCTGATCGCCAGGAATGACCGGCGCATTGAAGCGCGCGTTATCCACTTTGGCGAGATAGAAAAGCGAGCTCGGCGAGCCGCCTTTGGATCGAGCGCTGAGCTGTGTGAGCAAACCTGCCGATTGCGCCATGGCTTCGACGATCAACACACCCGGCATGACGGGGTGACCGGGAAAATGTCCGTTGAAGAACGGTTCGTTGATGGTGACGTTCTTGATCGTGACGACGCTCTTGTCGGGCACGAACTCGATCACGCGATCCACCAGCAGGAACGGGTAGCGATGCGGCAGCAGTTGTTGAATCTGCTCCACGCCCACCGGCAGCGTGATCGGAGCGGTGTTGTCAGTCATCAGTCTTATCCTTTTCCAGCGCCGACACTCGGCGCGCGAGCTCATCCAGGTGCTTGAAACGCGCAGCATTGCGACGCCACTGGCGGTTTTCCTGCAGCGGTACTCCCGAGGAATACTCGCCAGCTTCCCGAATCGAATGGGTTACGAGGCTTTTGGCCGTAATGGTAACGCGGTCGGCCAGTTCCAGATGCCCCAGCACACCGGCGTTGCCGCCGATCATGCAATAGCGGCCAATTTTCGCACTACCGGCTACCGCTGCACAGCCTGCCATGGCCGTGTGGGCGCCGACGTGAACGTTGTGAGCAATCTGGATCTGATTGTCCAGACGCACATCCTCTTCCAGCACCGTGTCGTCCAGGGCGCCACGGTCGATGGTGGTATTGGCGCCGATTTCACAGTCGTCGCCGATGCGAACGCCGCCCAGTTGTGGCAGTTTCACCCAATGATCCCGGTCGAAGGCCAGGCCGAATCCATCCGAGCCAATCACTGCGCCCGGATGCACGAGCACACGCTTGCCGAGCGTCACACGAGTGACCAGCGTCACTCGGGCAACCAGGCGCGATTGCGCGCCAACGGTGCAGTGAGAACCTATGATGCAATGGGGGCCAAGCACCGCTCCGTCTTCGACTACGGCGCCATCCTCGATCACGCAGCACGGGCCTATGCTTGCCGTTGCGCTCACATTTGCGCCAGTTGCAACCACTGCACTTGGGTGAATCCCTTGTGGCGCGGCAGGGAGATGTTCGAAAAGCGCAGCGATGTGGGCGTACATCACGTACGGATCGCGCGCGATGAGCGCAGCGGTGGGACAGCTTGCGACAGCATCGTTATTCAATACGACCACCCCTGCGCGCGTGGTGGTCAGCTGCGCGGTGTACTTGCTGTTGGACAGAAAGCTTAGCTGGCTGGGGCCCGCACCCGACAATGTGCCGACTCCGTCGATGATGCGTTCGCCATCGCCCTTGAACTCAAGGGAAAAACGTTTGGCGAGTTCGGCCACGGTGTAATGGATCGTGCTCATGCAAGTTTCCCCGACATGCGGCGCATTGTAGGGGGTGAGCCCGTTTCGCGCGCATTTTTCTGCGATTCCAAAAGAAAGCGCGGCCAGGCCGCGCTTTCTTTGACGTGTCCTTGCGGACCCGACGGGTACCAGTCCGATTAGAACTGGCTGCCGAAGGTGAACTGAATGCGCTCGGTGTATTCGCTGTCGCCCGGCTGTTTGCGGAACGGGAAACCCAGGCTGATGATCAGCGGGCCAATCGGCGCCTGCCAGTGCAACGAGACACCGGTGGAGGCATCGAGCCGGCTTGCACGGAAATCGCTGATGGTGGGGTAGGCTTGGCCGACGTCGACGAACCAAGCCACGCGTGCGGTGTTGATGTCTTTCAGGAACGGCAGCGGCAGATACAGTTCGGCCGTGCCCAACACCTTGAACGCACCACCGATCGGCTGTGAATAGGAATAGCTACTGCCAGGACAGTAACCGTTCGACTGCTGGGGGATGGGACCGCCAGCAGCCGTTTGGCCCGCGCACGCGCGCGGACCAAGGGTGTTGTCCTGGAAGCCACGCACGTCGGTCACGCCGCCGGCGTAGAAGTTCATCCAGAACGGGAAAGCGATCGTCTGGCCGGCTTTGTACTCGCCGTCTGCTGTGTTGAATTCGTACGTCTGGTTACCGTAGGTGCTGCCGTAGCCAACCTTGCCGTCCAGATAGAGCACGAAGCCCTTGCCGATTGGCCAGTAGTGATTGGCTTCGCCGTTGAACGTCCAGTACTGCACGGTCGAACCCGGCAATGCGACGTTGACCGTGGCCGTCAGCTGGCCACCGTGCGTCGGTGCCCAGTACGAGTTACGCGTGTCGTGCACCCAGCTAAGCGAGCCCGTCCACGAATGGATCGTTTCGTGACCCAGGGCGTTGATGTAGTCGACCAGGATCTGTGGCGTGTAGCCGACGTACGTGTTGAGCTTGGTGCTGCCGATACCAAGACTGCCGCTCAGGCGATCGAAATCGGTGACCGGGATACCCAGCGTAGTCGAGAACGATTTGGTGCTGTTCGAATAGCTCGCGTACTGGCTGCCCAGGTCGGCGTAATCCGCGCGCGAGAACGACGCGTTGTAGCCGAGTCCGATGCCGCTATCGGTCAGATACGGGGTGGAGTAACTGGTGCTGATCTGCGTGAGGTAGTCGCTACGCTCCGCGCTGACGCTGAAGTGATCGCCGGTGCCGAGGAAGTTGTTCTGCGACACCGAGCTCGACAGGATGATGCCCGAATACTGCGAGTAGCCCACGCCGAACGTCAGGCTGCCAGCGGACTGTTCTTCCACCTTCACCGTCAGGTCGACCTCATCGTCGCTGCCCGGCACCACCTGCTTGTCGATGGTGACCGTCTTGAAGTAACCCAGCTGCTGCAGGCGGATCTTGGAACGGTCGATGGCGGCCTGCGAATACCAGGCGCTTTCCAGCTGACGCATTTCACGACGCAGCACATCGTCTTCGGTGCGCGTATTGCCCTGGAAGATCACGCGGCGCACATACACACGCGGACCGGGCTGGATGTACCAGGTGATGTCGGCGGTGTGGTTCGTCTTGTCGAGCTTGGGTACCGAATTGACCTTGGCAAACGCGTAGCCGATGTTGGCCAACGTCGCTTTGATCGCATCGGATGTGGCCTCGATCGCACGACGATTGAACAGGTCGCCATCCTTGACGAAGACGAGCTGGCGCAGCGTCGCTTCCGGCAGGATCAGCTGGCCGAGCAGATGCGTGTCGGAGATGTGGTAGATGTCGCCCTGGACCACATCCGCGTCGATGTACATCGCGCGCTTGTCGGGCGAAATCGTCACCTGGGAGGAGTCCAGGCCGAAGTCGGCGTAGCCGCGGTCCATGTAGTACGACTGCAGTTTCTTCAGGTCGCCCGAAAGCTTCTCCTGCGAATACTGGTCGTTTTTCGAATACCACGACAGCCAGTTGGTGGTGCCGGATTCGAAATCCTTTTCGATGTCGCGGGTGGTGAACGCCGTGTTGCCCACGATGTTCACTTCTTTGATCTTGGCGACCTTGCCTTCGCGAATTTCGATATCGATGGCGACGCGATTGCGATCTAGCTGAGTTACGTGCGGAATCACCGACACGTTGTACTTGCCGCGGTTGTAGTACTGACGAATCAGTTCCTGCTGCACGCGATCAAGCGAAAGGCGGTCAAAGGTTTCGCCTTCCGTCAGGCCGATTTCCTTCAGACCCTTCTTCAGGTCATCGGTCTTGATGTCGCTGTTGCCGCGAATGGTGAGCTTGGCAATAGAGGGGCGCTCGACCACCTTCACCACCAGGATGTCGCCATCGCGCTCCAGCTCCACATCGCTGAAGAACTTGGTGTTGTAGAGGGCACGAATGGCTTGCTGTGCTTCTTCGTTGGTAAGACGATCGCCCTTGTTGATCTGCAGGTAGTTGAATACCGTGCCCGCGGAAATGCGGCTGAGACCTTCGATACGGATGTCTGAAACGACGAATGGCTCGAGTGCAAGCACACTCGTTGAAAGGGAGGCAAGCAGGATCAGGGCGGCGATACGCTTCATCGTCGATTCCGTTGTGTTATTTGGACGAAGTGATCATTCGATCGCTCCGCTGTATTTTTCTTCCCGAACCGGGGCAAGCCCGATCCTTTAAGTTTTGTCCGCTCTCGCGCTTGGCATGGCCGGCTGGACAACACCGGGAAGCCGCACGTTGCGGGTGATTTGCCACGCGACACAGAAGCGGCGGCCAGCATCCAACCGGAGGTTGTCAGCGGCGCGCATCCGTATCACGAGGGCAGGATGATGCGATGGATGTCGTTGTAAAACGCCAACCCCATCAGCGTGAACAGCAAGGCGATACCCACGTACTGGCCCGCGATCATGGTCCGCTCACTGACCGGGCTGCCCTTGACCAGCTCGATAAGGTAATACAGCAAGTGCCCGCCGTCCAAGATTGGAATCGGCAGCAGGTTGACGATCGCCAGGCTGAGGGACACCAAACCGAGGAATTCCAGGAAATGGTCGGCCCCCGCCGACGCAGCGGCATTGGCAACCTGGGCGATGCCGATCACACCTGAAAGATTCCGTGTGGATGCTTCGCCGGTGAGCATCTTGCTGACCATACCGAAGGTTTCGGTCGTCCGCTGCCAGGTCAGGTCGAGCGATTCGGCGAAGGCCTTGATGGGACCGTAATGTTGGATGGCCACTTCCGGCGGTTGCTGGCCGATGCCAATCGCCCAGTACGGCTTGCTGCTGTCGGTGGAATCCAGGCGCGCCGTCAACATGAACTGCATCGGCTTGCCGTTGCGCAGAAAGGCTACCGACATCACCGGCGACTTCACGGCATCGGCGGTGACCTGCTTGCCGATGTCTTCGAAAGTCTTTACGGGTACACCGTTGACACTCACCACCTGGTCGCCAGCCTGCATCCCAGCCATAGCGGCCGGATAGCCCGGTTTCACGATGGCAGCAATTGGTGGCGGAGATGCCGGCTCGATACCCAACTTGTCCATGTACTGACCGACATCTTCACCGGCCGGTAGACGATTGAGTGGCAGGACGATGGAACGCTGGGTGCCATCCGTGCCACGCACGGTGACGGGCAGCGGCGTGCGGCTCAGCAATGCATTGGCAATCGCATCGTTGGCGCCGCTCAAGGTGGCAATGGCTTCGTCGCCGACTGTGAGTACGCGATCACCCGGTTTGATACCGGCTTGTGCAGCAAGACTTTGCGGAACCGCGGTGACGATCGGTGCGTAATCCGTGCGGCCGATGACGAACATCAGCCAGAACGCAGCGACGGTGAAGATGATATTGAAGCCAGGACCGGCAGCGACGATGGCGATACGCTTCCAGATCGATTGATTCGTGAATTCCTGATGGAGCAACGCAGGATCGACTTCCCCTTCGCGCGCATCGAGCATTTTGACGTAACCGCCCAGCGGAATCGCCGCGATCTGATATTCGGTGCCATCACGGCCGATGCGCTTCCAGATCGCATTGCCGAAGCCGATGGAGAAGCGCAAAACCTTCACGCCACAGCGTCGCGCGACCCAGTAGTGTCCGAATTCGTGAAAAGTCACCA
>NZ_DATHMR010000088.1:0-17463 GCF_035486915.1 Dyella sp.
CACGCAACCGGGCTTGTAGATGTTCACGCCACTATTGGGGACATCCACCGAGACATCGCTGTTCGTTAGAACCCAGGTGTAGGGAAGCTGCTCTGGCGGTACACGGCGAGGTTCCTGCGCCATGACAGGTGCACAACTGGCGACAGCGACGGCTACAAACAGTGCGGATCGGACACGTCGAGAAATGGTATTCATGGGGAGACCTCCTGCCTACCGTGAAAAATGGGGATGAGCGTCCAGTTTAGTCGTCCCGCGCCACCGCAGTGCCATCGCCCAATGCGCTACGTCCGGTAACGGGATAACCGCGGAGCCGATAAAGCAAACCGATCAGACCACGAGATCCCATGGCCAACGCACCACCCGCGACGGCTTCGAGGATGTAATAGCACACATACCGCCATTCACCGGGCGGCAGTATCCCGGTCGCAGCATCCGCCACGCGCGCGTGAAGAAACAGCATGATCATGACGTGACTGATGCAACCGCCAAGACCCGAGATAGCCATCCATATTCCCAGCACCGAAAAAGCGATGTGCTGTATCTGATCCGCGCTGATCGGAATCTCCAGGACTTCGCGCTGTCCTTTGCCTATAGCCCACCACGCAAGTATGCCGGGGCGCACCCAGAGCACGGCGGCCATAACGAGACCGAAGAGTCCGACCAGCAACTGATAGAGGGTATAGGTGCCGCCCTGATGCGACTGCGAAAGCCAGAACGGCAACTGTTCCAGAATATTCACGGCAAGCAGAACGACACCCAGGCGGATCGCGATGCAAAGCACCGTAAACAAGGTCGTCTTCATACCCCCTCCCTGATGGTTCGAACTAACTAAAGATCGCGAAGACTTTCCACCATACCTTCAGTGCCCACGGAAAGAAGCTTCAACGTATTCGTGCCACCGCCGCGGCCGATGTGGTCACCGTGCGTGAGCACGACGCGATCGCCGTCGGCGAGCTTGCCCATCGCGAACAGCTGACGCACAGCTTCACGCGCCGACACAGCAGGATTCAAGGTGTCGTGCGTGAACTTGACAGGCTGCACATCGCGCAACACCAGCATGCGGCGGCGTGCGTCGTCGAATGGCGAGAGTGCGTAGATCGGCACAGCGCTGCGATAGCGCGACAGCCATTGCGCCGTCGCACCCGATTCCGTCAATGCCACGATGGCGCGTACGCCAACCTCGCTGGCCAGCAGCATGGCCGCCTTCGCGATGGCCTGGTCGGTGCGATCGAGCCGATGTCCTGCCGTGCTCAGATCTTCCTTCGGCTCGAATTGGCGTTCGGCGCCCAGGCAGATGCGACGCAACGCCGCCACGGCCTTGTCCGGATGCGCGCCGGCTGCGGATTCTTCCGACAGCATCACTGCGTCGGTACCGTCGATCACCGCGTTGGCGACGTCCAGTACTTCGGCACGCGTCGGAATCGGCGACTTCACCATCGATTGCAACATTTGCGTGGCGGTAATCACGGCACGGTTGCGCTGCACGGCTTCGCGAATGATCTTTTTCTGCAGACCGGGTAACTCGGCGTCGCCGATTTCCACACCCAGATCGCCACGCGCCACCATCACGACATCGGATGCATCGATGATTTCACCCAGCACGGGAATGGCATCGGCGCGCTCGATCTTTGCGACCAGCGATGCGTTGCCGCCGGCTTCGTGCAGCAGCTTTCGCGCCAGGTCCATGTCCGCGCCTGAGCGCACGAAGGACACCGCAAGAAAGTCTGCACCGATTTCCGCAGCCAACTTGATGTCGGCCTTGTCTTTTTCAGACAACGCGGACACGGACAAGCCGCCACCCTGACGATTCAATCCCTTGCGGTCCGAAAGGCGACCGCCAATCAACACCTGGCAACGTACTTCGGCGCCGACCACCTCAAGTACGGTTAGCGCTACCAAGCCGTCGTCCAATAAAAGCACGTCGCCGGCATTCACGTCCTGCGGCAAACCGAGATAGCTCACGCCCACGCGCGTGGTATCGCCAGGAGGCGCATCGGCACGGCAATCCAGAACGAACGGATCGCCATCGCGCAATTCGATCGGACCATTGGCGAAGCGCTCAACGCGAATCTTCGGACCTTGCAGGTCGGCAAGAATGCCGACTTCGCGCCCCACTTTCTCCGCCGCCTTGCGTACTGCAACGGCGCGAGCGCGATGATCGTCAGACTGACCGTGCGAAAGATTGAGACGAACGACATCGACGCCTTCGGCAAGGATTCGTTCGAGCATGCCAGGTGCATCGGTGGCGGGGCCGAGAGTGGCAACAATTTTGGTGCGGCGTAGATGAGTGTCGGTAGTCATTGCTTCACTTTTTCCAGTCATCTTCGCAGACTAACAGAACTGCGCGGTGGCTCGACAACTCCCTTTCGCCAACGCCGGCGTACTGTCGCAGTGCGTCAAAATCCAGCACATGAAATGGACGGATAAACGTATACCCGTTCGAGTGTCTATTTTGATAACGACGTCGCCAACGCTGTCGAGTCAAACTTACAGGCCAAGTGCAGCGATCACGCAATACCAGCTCTCGTAAGTCCATTGCCCTTGAGAGATTTATGAGCCAACCAGATTTTCCAACACGCGCCACTCAGATGGACGCGCGGTAGATTCGCGCGCAGCGTTCACGCAACGCTTACGGCTTTGGCGCCCTCTTGGCCCCGCCTACTGATCAAAAATCTGCATACGTATGCAGCGATTGATGCGAACCGTTCCGTCAGCCGTTTTGCAGCGCGAGATTCAAGACTTCCGCCAAGCGCCTGCCCGCTTCGCGCAATCGGTTGTCCGCGATCGGCAAGTTGGCATCGATATACGCCTGATCGATCTTGTGACCGTCCGGATAAATCGTGTGCGTGATCTGGCACGATTCCTCCGCCCATTGCGCGTAGGGGTTATCCAGCGGAGCGATGGGCTGCGGCAACGGCTCGAAACCTTCTGCATCGAGCATGTTCGCGTAGGCTTTCCAATCCATATTGCGTGTACTCAGCAGACCGGAGTCCCACACGCGGTGCAGGTTTGTACCCTGCCCCTGGAACTGCACCTGATAGCTATTGGCGCCCGCATCGTCCTGGTAGTTGCCGTGCAGCGGCTGATGAATGTCGCCAACGAAATGCACCACAAACTTGAGCGCCTGCAGTCGCGTTGCATCCGACTGGCTGCGATCGCTCAGGATCGCCACGTAATGAGGAAGCGCCTCGACGACGCACTTGCCATCCTTGCAATCGCGCGGCGGCACGTACACGCAGCTCGGATCGCGGAAGTCGATGTAATGGAGCGGACGCGTTTCCTTCCAGAGTGCCTGCTGGTTGGGATCGTTGCGAATTTCATCGGGCCAGCTGGCGATGTCAGCCAATGACGTTGTGTGATCCAGCGCGAGCAGATGTTCCATTTCCGTTTTGGCGGCCGGACTCATATGACGCTGCGCCAAGTCGGCGACGACACTGTGTCCAAGCGGCCCCCACGCCTCGGCGACCGGCGCGATGGCAAGTGTGGCGAACAAGGCGGCAGCAATACGGCGGGCACGGAACATACGGGTAACTCGGAGGGCGGAAACCAGGCATCTTGCCATAGTCGATATGACAGTCAGACGTTGCTGGTATGCACGATGGCGCCAGCCGCATCGCGCACATTGACCTCTATCGGGATACCCTCCCGAACGCTCTCGGTGACGATGCAAAAATTTTCGAATTGCGCAAACGCGCGGTCGGCATGCTCCAGTGCCGAGGCAACATCGGCGAGTTGAAGATCGACGGTCACGTGCGCGATGCGCAGACGGCCCTCGTCATTGCGTGCCATCGCGGCGCGCGATCGGGTCACTAGCTTGCCGGGGTCGTTCTTGTATTTACGCAGCGCGAACAACAAGCTGGCCGACAGGCAGTTCGCAACCGAAACCGCCAGCAGGCGCGATGGATTCGGTCCTGCGTCCGCACCCAGGGGCGGGTTTTCATCCGTCACCAGATCGGGAATCGCTGTGCCATCGAACCGGACGCGAAATTCATAGGGTCCGGTCTGCTCAAGGGTCACCTCGACCAACTGCTCGTCGCTCATGGAGTTTCTCCGCATCAAGAGGGGTCTTTATAGCCCGGTCCAGCGCACTTACGCGTGTGCCCGAGGCCGGTTACCCGCTTAGGGTGCCGGTTCGGGCTAAAATGCGCGTTCCGGCGGCCCATCAGGACCGCCGCTTTGCTGCTCGCCATCACTTTGGAGGACGCTGTCCCATGGCCATCAAGGTCGCCATCAACGGTTACGGTCGTATCGGTCGCAACATTCTGCGTGCGTTGTATGAATCCGGTCGTACGAAAGAGTTTCAGATCGTCGCGATCAACGACCTCGGCAATGCCGAGACGAACGCGCACCTCACTCAATACGACACCGCACACGGCCGCTTCCCCGGTCAGGTGGCGGTGGACGGTGGCGATCTGATCGTCAACGGCGACCGCATCAAGGTATGCGCCGAGCGCGATCCGTCGAAATTGCCCTGGGGCGACCTCGGCGTGGACGTGGTGCTTGAATGCACGGGCCTGTTCACTTCCAAGGCCAAGGCCGGCGCGCACATCGCCGCGGGCGCGAAGAAGGTGATCATTTCTGCCCCAGGCGACAAAGATGTCGACGGCACCTTCGTGTTCGGCGTGAACGACGACAAGATCAGCGCCGGGCAGCACCAAGTCATCTCCAACGCGTCGTGCACCACCAACTGCCTTGCGCCGCTGGCGAAGGTGCTGAACGACAAGATCGGCATCGTGCACGGCCTGATGACGACCATTCATGCCTACACCAACGACCAGGTGCTGACGGACGTTTATCACTCCGACCTGCGCCGCGCACGTTCCGCCACACATTCGCAGATTCCGACCAAGACCGGCGCTGCCGCCGCGGTGGGTCTGGTGCTGCCGGAACTCAACGGCAAGCTCGACGGTTTCGCCATGCGCGTGCCGACGATCAATGTGTCCGTGGTCGACCTCACCTTCGTCGCGGCTCGCCCGACCACGAAGGAAGAAATCGACGCCGTTGTTCATGAAGCCTCGCAGGGTGCGCTGAAGGGCATCCTGGAAATCAACACCAAGCCACTCGTGTCGATCGATTTCAACCACAATCCTGCCTCGTCCATCTATGACACCACGCAGACGCGCGTCATGGGCGGCACGCTGGTGAAGGTGCTGAGCTGGTACGACAACGAATGGGGTTTCTCCAATCGCATGTTGGACATGACCAAGGCACTGATGGCCGCCAAGTAATTACGAATTGTCGGCATTGCGTGAAAAAAGCGACCACTCCGGTGGTCGCTTTTTTTATGCCATCGACGGCGCGATACTTGAAGCACCACCATGCTACGGAGAGGCATCGCCATGCGTATTGCATTCCAGCGTTCTGTATGGCCCGGTTTGATTCTCGGAACAGTCGTGGCGTTTGCTCCCTTTGGCGCAATTGCGGCCGACGCCGCTGCGCCGACGCCCAGCTTGGCGCCTCCACACGCCCTTATGTCGGACGCTCAGTGGGCTTCTTTATTCGATCAAAGCAAGCCTCTTGCCGATCGCGAGCGCATGCTCGCCCAGGTCGAGCAATCACCCGACTTGCGTAATCCCAAAGATCTTTACGCGCTCGGATCGCTGTACCACATGGGCAAGAACGCCCCTGGTTCGCCGGTAGACGACAATCCGCAGAAAGCGAGCCTTTATCTCGGTAACGCCGCGATCCGCGGCAGCGTGTATGCCATGGCGAAAATGGCGGAATTGAAGCTTGCCGCGGGTCAATATCAAGAAGCCATGAACTGGGCGCAAATCTATAGCCACTATGCCCTGCTCGCACCCGAGACCAGCCACAGCCCGCGAGAAAGCTACGCTGCCGAACTCGTTTCGCGTATCAAGTCGCACGTCACGGATACGCAGATGGCTGCCATCATGAAGGACGTGAACAGTTTCGTCGCATTGAACGATGCGCAGATCCGCGCCGGCATGCAGGCCGATGCGCTGAACGACGGCGATCGCCCGAACAGGATGATGCACCATCGCGTACAGCTGCCCGATAGCCGACGGCCCGACACCGGCATCGCCGACTACCTCATCGCATTCAAGCCGGACGGTTCTGCAGCGAACGTCCAATTGGTCGATGCCGTACCACGCCCAGAGGTCGGCGGCACACTGCGCAACTGGGCAAAATCGGTGACGCTGCAACCCGCACCAGAAGGCAACGCACTACGTTACGCGTGGGTGCCCATGGTCATTGGAAACAAGGACTATCACATGGATGACAGCCATTGATGTCGCGGCAATAAAAAAGCCGGGACTTGACCCGGCTTTTTTTGTTGCGTTCTGTCAGCGCAATGCGGCGAGCGCCGCATCGTAATTGGGTTCCTGCGCGATTTCACTCACCATTTCAGTGTGCAGCACCTTGTCGTGCTCATCGAGCACCACCACGGCACGCGCGGCGAGACCGGCCAGCGGGCTGGAAGCAATCGCCACACCGTAATGCTTGAGGAAATCGTGACCACGCATGGTAGACAACGTCACCACATTGCTCAGGCCTTCCGCGCCGCAAAAGCGCGCTTGCGCGAAAGGCAGATCTGCGGAAATGCAGAGCACAACCGTATTGTTCAACGCACTGGCTGCTTCATTGAAGTGTCGCACGGACATCGCACAGGTCGGCGTATCCACACTCGGAAAGATGTTCAGCACCTTGCGCTTGCCGCTGAAATTCGCGAGCGTTGCATCGGACAGATCTTTGGCAACAAGGCTGAAAGCCGGCGCCTTGTCGCCGACGGCCGGAAAATGACCGTCGATCTTGATCGGGTTGCCTTTCAGGGTGACTTGGGACATGAGGTGTAACTCCTGTGTCTGTGAGATGCATTCGCGCGTCGTGCGATCGGAAGAAGATAACGCCGATGGCACACCACGTCACCTGCATCACTTCTGCGGCGCGATGACCTGTTCGATAGCGCCGAAGATCGACGCACCGTGCGCATCGGTGATCTCGATACACAACGTGTCGCCATACTTGAGGAATGGCGTGCTGGGCTTGCCGCTCGCCAGCGTTTCGACCGTACGCTGCTCGGCAAGGCACGACGCGCCCTTGCTGGTATCTTCATTGGCAATCGTGCCCGAGCCCACGATGCTGCCCGCCGTAAGCGGACGTGTCTTGGCCGCGTGCGCAACGAGCTGCGCAAAGTTGAACTGCATGTCCACGCCGCATTCGGCTTCGCCAAACCACTTGCCGTTGAGCCACGTGCGCATTGGCAGATGAAGCTTCTCATCCTGCCACGCATCGCCCAGTTCGTCCGGCGTTACGAAAACCGGCGAAAGCGCCGAGCGCGGCTTGGATTGCAGGAAGCCAAAACCTTTGGCCAGCTCGTTGGGAATCAGATTGCGCAGACTGACGTCGTTGACAAGACCCACAAGCTGAATGTGTGCAGCCGCTTGCTCTGGCGTCACCGCCATGGGCACATCGTCCGTAACGACAACGACTTCGGCTTCCAAATCGATGCCGTAGTCTTCGCTCGGCACGATCACCGGATCGCGCGGGCCGAGGAAGCCTGCGCTAGTTGCCTGGTACATCAGCGGATCGACGTAAAACGACTCGGGCACTTCCGCGCCACGTGCGCGACGCACGCGCTCGACGTGCGGCAGATACGCACTGCCATCGACAAATTCATAGGCACGCGGAAGCGGCGCCGCCAATACTTTCATATCCAGCGCAAACGCGCCCGTCGCTTTACCGGCATTGAGATCATCCGACAACGCATTCAAGCGCGGCGCAACGTTCGACCAATCGTCCAGCGCCGCCTGCATGGTCGCTGCGATATCGGTGGCTTTCACCGCGTGTGTCAGATCGCGACTGACGACGATCAGCGTGCCATCGCGGCCGCCTTCCTTGAGACTGCCTAGTTTCATGCCTTCACTCCGTCGGCTGCACTCACGAGCAACCTTCCACGTAATCGATTTGCGGCGGCACACCCACGCGCCATCGCGTTATTTTTCCGGACGCATCTGTTTCGAACAGCAGCACACCGTGATTGTCTCCCGCGATGCGCAAATAAAGCGCACCCGGCTCGTATTTGTGCGGCGTCTCTTCAATGCGATTACCGTACAGCGTGCGAATCTGATCGACCGTCATGCCGACCTTACCGCCGCCCGGCGCAGTTTCGTTGGTTTGACCCACGTCGTAACGTACGAAGTGTCCGCCTTCGAACATGAAACCGAAATCGGACGCCGACTTGATCCACTTGGGCGTCAAGTAATAACAACCACCATCGGTCGCCGACATGCCGGACAAGTCGCCCTGCCACGCCTGGCGAAACGCCTTTTCATCCAAGCCGAAACGCATGTCTCCAAAACCGTCGAAGCGCGCCATATTTTCGACGTTGGATTTCGTCGATGACGCGGCAGCTACCGTGGACGCCGTAGCCGCTGCACTTGATGCGCTAACCGGCGCAGAGGCTCCTGAAGGCGCGCCGCCACACCCTGCAAGCAGGGTCATGAAACACACGAGCGGCAACGCCCGCGTCACGCACGCTCCGGATTGAAATGCTTTTTGATGCCTTGCCAGCACTTGTAGTAATCGTGCTGCAGCTGTGGTGCATCCAAGGCCTGTTTTGTCGGATGAATCACTTTGCGGGTTTCGAACATAAAAGCCATCGTGCCGGTGAGATGATCGGGCTTGCTGACATCCGCAACGGTCGCTTTCTCGAAACTCGCCGCATCCGGACCGTGACCGCTCATGCAGTTGTGCAAGCTCGCGCCGCCTGGCGCGAAGCCGCCAGCCTTCGCGTCATAAACGCCTTCGATCAAACCCATGAATTGACTGGCGACGTTGCGATGGAAATATGGCGGCCGGAACGTGTGTTCGGCAACTAGCCAGCGCGGCGGGAAGATTACGAAATCGACGTTCGCCGTGCCGGGCGTGTCGCTCGGCGACGTGAGCACTGTGAAGATCGACGGATCGGGATGATCGACGCTGATCGAGCCAACGGTGTTGAAGTGCGTGAGATCGTATTTGTAGGGCGCGTAATTGCCGTGCCAAGCCACCACATCCAGCGGCGAATGATCGATGCGCGCGGTCCACAGCAAGCCCTGGAATTTGTTGATCAGCTCGAAGTCGCCTTCGACATCTTCATAAGCGGCATGCGGCGTAAGGAAGTCGCGCGGCAACGCCATCGAGTTGGCGCCAATCGGACCAAGATCGGGCAGACGCAATAACGCACCGAAGTTTTCGGCGACGTAGCCGCGCGCTTCACCATCGAGCAATTCCACGCGGAAGCGAACGCCACGCGGAATCACGGCGACTTCGAGCGGTTTGACATCCAGCACGCCGAACTCGGTCGCGATATGCAAACGCCCCTGCTGCGGCACGATGAGCAACTCGCCGTCGGCGTCGTAGAAGAAACGCCCTTTCATTGAACTGTTTGCGGCGTAGATGTGGATGCCGCAGCCGGCTTGTTCTGCCGGACCGCCGTTGCCTGCGAGCGTCACGAGACCGTCGACGAAATCCGTCGGCTTCGCCGGCATCGGCCATGGATCCCAGCGCAACTGATTCGGTGTGGCTGGCGCTTCGTCAAAGCGATTGTGAAACGTTGCGTGGGGCCGTGGTTCGAACGGCAGGTGCATCGCGGCCGGTCGAATGCGGTACAACCAGCTACGCTGATTGCTGTGGCGCGGCGCTGTAAAAGCCGTGCCCGAAAGCTGCTCCGCATAGAGACCATGCGCAACGCGCTGCGGTGAGTTTTGCCCCTTTGGCAAAATGCCGGAAATCGCCTCGCTAGCGAATTCGTTGCCAAAGCCAGATTGGTAGCCTGTCGATTCCATCACGCGCATCACCTGGTTTCATTGCTCCCCTCTCCCATCGGGAGAGGGGTTGGGGGTGAGGGTACGATGTTCGAGAGTATTCAATATCGCCTCAAGCACCGCATTCGTCTGCTGTAGCACTTCGTTATCCCAGAATCGCAATATCTTCATACCTAGGGATTCCAGATAACGCGTGCGCATCTCATCCACTTGCACATTGTGCTGCGATCCATCCAGCTCGATCACCAAACGTCTCGCATCACAATAAAAATCGACTACATAAGGAGGCAGGGCGTGCTGGCGTCGAAATTTGTAACCATTCAACCTTCCGCCTCGCAAGCAGTACCAGAGCTTTTGCTCGACTTCGGTGGCTGCTTGTCGCAAGTGACGCGAATGGTTTCGCGTTCTTGTTGGTAGCGGCGGTTTGATGCTTCCTTGCATCGGCGTACCCTCACCCCAACCCCTCTCCCAGAGGGAGAGGGGCTTTTAAAGTAAAGCGTTAGAGCACGCCGCGCTTCATTTGGTCACGTTCGATGGATTCGAACAGCGCCTGGAAGTTGCCTTCGCCGAAACCTTCGTTGCCTTTACGCTGAATGATCTCGAAGAAGATCGGCCCGATATTGTTCTGCGTGAAGATCTGCAGCAGTTTGCGCTGCTTGGTCTCCGGATCGGCGTCGATCAGGATCTTGTTCTTGGCCAGGCGCGGCACATCTTCGCCATGGTTGGGGATGCGATGCTCGATCACATCAAAGTACGTATCGGGCGTATCGAGGAATTGGACGCCCTTGGCGCGCATCGCCTCCACGGTGTCGTAAATGTTGTCGGTGAAACACGCGATGTGTTGGATGCCTTCGCCGTGATACGCGTCGAGATATTCGTTGATCTGCGACTTCGGATCGCTCGATTCGTTGAGCGGAATGCGCACGATGCCATCCGGCGCCGTCATGGCCTTCGACACGAGGCCTGTCTTCGCACCCTTGATATCGAAGTAGCGAATTTCGCGGAAGTTGAACAGGCGCTCGTAGTAGTCGGACCACTTCTGCATGTTGCCGAAGTAGAGGTTGTGCGTAAGGTGATCGATGAAGGTCAGACCGAAGCCAGCAGGATTCTGATCGGCGCCCGGAATCGGTGCGTAATCGCCGTCGTAGATGCTGCCCGCGCTGCCGTAACGATCGATCAGATACAGCATGCAATCGCCAATACCCTTCACCACCGGCGCATTCACCGCTTTCGTATCGGCCTTATCGGTAAACGCTTCGCCACCGTTGGAAACCACCGTCTTGAGCACCTCGCCGGAAGGCTTCTCGAAGCGAATCGCGAAACCGCAGGCGCAGGGGCCATGCTTGGCGGCAAAATCTGCTGCGAAGGAATTGGGCTCTTCGTTGATCAGGAAGTTCACGCCGCCCTGGCGATACACGGTGATCGCACGACTCTTGTGTTTGAGCACCGGCGCGAAGCCCATGTTCTTGAACAATGCATGCAGTTCGCCACCGCGAGCGCCGGGTGCGGCAAACTCGACGAACTCGAAACCATCGATACCCATGGGGTTTTCGAAGGTGGTGACTTGCATACCGAGGTTGGGTTGGGCGTTCATGGCGCTCTCCTGATCAATCGATGCGCGACGGCAGCCAAGGCAGCGTGCCACCATCGGGATAAGGACCACGTTATAGTTACAAATGAAACTAATTGCAAGGAACAGTGCCGCAATGTCCAACCCGCGCAAGCCTGCCCCGGCCGGAGCCGAACACGCCCCTCTCGAACTGGAGCATTTCCTGCCCTACCGGCTGTCGATCCTCTCCAACACCGTCAGCCAGGCCATCGCGGACGACTACCAGCGACGTTACGACCTTAGCGTTACCGAATGGCGTGTGATGGCGGTGTTGGCCCGCTTCCATGGTCTGTCGGCACGCGAAGTGGCCGAGCGGACGGCGATGGACAAAGTCGCGGTAAGCCGCGCGCTGGCTCGATTGGTGGAAGCCGGTCGCGTGCACCGCGAAACGCACGGCGGCGATAAGCGCCGCTCGGTGCTGAACCTGACCGAGGCCGGTTGGCTGATTCATGACGATGTCGCGCCGATGGCGCGCAACCGCGAGCGCGAAGTGCTGGCCAAGCTCGATGCCGAAGAACAGGAGTGGCTGACGCGCATTCTGGACAAGCTGCTCGCGCACTGACCGGTCATATTCTCTTAAGAAGAGTGCTGCGCAGGCGTATCTCACTGGATCCCCGCCTACGCGGGGATGACGAACTGGCAAAGGCGCGAACGACGTTCGGGCGCCAGTTTGTCACCTCACGCCGTGCATCAACCGGTTTATCAGCGGCGAAATCAGCAACAGCACGACGCCTGCACCAACGAGCGTCCAGAAGCTGAAGTTGAAGCCACTGAGTGCGGAAGCGGCGGTCATGCCGTTTTCGCCGCTGATATGGCCCGCGAGCAATCCGGAAAGATTGCCGCCCTCGGCCAACGACAGGAACCATCCACCCATCGCAAGGCCCACCAGACGCGGCGGCGCGAGTTTGGTCACCATCGACAAGCCGATCGGCGACAGACACAGCTCGCCCACCGTCTGCAGCACGTAGCAGGTGGTCAACGGCCAGAACGGGATCAATCCGCGCGGATCGATCAACCGCGACAAGGCATACACCAGCACCATGAAGCCCAGTCCGTTGAAGATCAAACCAAGGCCGAACTTGCGCGGAATCGACGGTTCCATACGCCGGCGTGACAAAAACGCCCATACCTGCGTCACGATCGGCGCCAGCACGATGATCGCCAGCGGCGTCACCGACTGATACCAGCCCACCGGGAATTCCCAACCGCCGAACAGCTTGCGATCGACCAGGTTCTCGGCAAGGAAATTGAACGACGTGCCGAACTGGAAATAGAACATCCAGAACAACAAGTTGAAGGCAAAGATGATTAGCATGGCAATCACGCGGTGCACCTGCACTTTGCCGGTACGTGCCGCTTCGGCGATCAACATCGCTGCGACGCCGATGAACAGCAGACCGAGCAACCATTGCAGACCCAGCGCACTGATCTTCGACAGCACGAAGTAGATAACCGGCACCGCCACCAGCACGCCAACGAAAACCCACAACACACGCATGCGGCTGGATGCTTCCGGCGCAGGACGGCCCACACCGCGCAAACCGCGGCGACCGAACCAGAACCACAGCAGGCTCAGCACCATGCCAACGCCGGCCGCCGCGAATACCGCGCGGTAGTTCTGCGCCATCGGCGTATCGGTGAAATAGCTCGCGAGCCAACCGGTCAACAAGGGCGCCACGAACGCACCGGCGTTAATGCCCATGTAGAACAGCGTGAAACCGCTATCGCGCCGATCGTCGTTAGGTCCATACAACTGACCGACCATCGAAGAAATGTTCGGCTTGAACAGACCGTCGCCGACGACCACCATCGCCAGACCCAGCAGCATCGCCTCCTTGCTGGGCAACATGATCGTAAAAAGACCTGCCGCCATGACCAATGCACCGAGCAGGATCGAGCGCTGATAGCCGATCAACTTGTCCGCCACGTAGCCGCCGAAAATACCCGTGGCATAAATCAGCGCGGTGTATGCGCCATAGGTATTGCTGGCCCAGGATTGTCCCGATGCATCGCCGTGGTAGAACTGCGCGACGATATACAGCGCCAGCGCCCAGCTCACGCTGTAGAACGCAAAGCGTTCCCAGAATTCGGTCATGAACAGCATCCATAGCGGACGCGGATGACCAAGCAGTTGCGGAAAGTCGGGCGATGCGGCAGCGCCGGCTTCGGGATTCTGGCTCACGGATGGTCCCCTTGAATCGTGATGAGCGCGGTGTCGAATACCGCGCCGAATGGCTCTATGTATCGGGCGGGGCGTGCAACGTCAAATGCGTTGCACCATGACACTCCTCTAGCAGTCATTCCAGACACGCACATCGCCGTCGTTCCATACACTCCCCTCACCGTCATTCCAGCGGAAGCTGGAATGACGGTGAGGGGAGATTAGCTTCCCAATACCGTGCGCACGTCGAGTAACTCTGGGAAGAACTCCAGTTCCAACGCTTTCTTGAGGAATGCCACACCCGAGGAACCACCCGTCCCCCGCCGATGTCCGATGATGCGCTCGACGGTTTTCATATGGCGGAAACGCCACAGTTGAAAACTCTCTTCCACATCCACAAGTTGTTCGCACATGTGGTACTCCGGCCAGAACGTTGCACGCTCTTCGTAAATGCGCTTGAACACCGGCAATAAATCGTCATGGCGCTGATAGGGTTCGCTCCAGTCGCGCTCGATACGCGCCGCCGGAACCGCGTGGCCGCGACGCGCCAGATAACGCAGGAATTCGTCGTACAACCCCGGCGCTTCCAATACCTCGCGCAGTTGCGCCTGTGCGTTGGCGTCATAGTCGAACACACGCAGCATCTGCGCGTTCTTGTTGCCGAGCATGAATTCGATCAGGCGGTACTGCAGCGACTGAAAGCCCGACGAAGGGCCCAGTACATCGCGAAATTCCAGGTATTCCGACGGTGTCAGCGTCTCCAGTACGGCCCACTGCTCAAACAGCTGGCGCTGCACCTGTTTCACGCGCGCAAGAACCTTCAGGCACGCGTTGACATCATCCATCCGCAAGTGCGCAATAGCGGCTTTCAGCTCGTGGATAATCAGCTTCATCCACAGTTCGGCCACCTGATGCTGCACGATGAAAAGCATCTCGTCGTGATGCGGCGGCTGGCTGAGCGGGTGTTGGGCGCTGAGCAATTGGTCCAGCCGCAGGTAGCCGCCATAGGTCATCCGGCCGTTCAGGTCCAGCTCGATGCCCGCTTCAAGATCCCGCCGATTGTCCGTCATGGTCGCCCGCAAATCCCGGAAAACGCACATGTTAACCGGTTGCCGGGCCAGGGCCGTACGGACTCGCATGCTGCACCGTACCTTGCGGCGCAACATGGCGGCCTGTTAAAAATCGCCGTCTTACTCTGGGATTTTATGTGCGTCCGGCCCCACTGGATGGGCCGCGCCTCCCCCCGCAGATTTTTCCTTACCCCACCCGGGAGCGAGTCGTGTCCATCGCCGCCAAGTTTGAAATTGAATATCTGCAATACCTCGATGCCGAAGGCAAACAGGTCCGTGACGACCTGCCTGAGTTCGCCAAAGACCTCGACCACATGGTCGAGCTGTACAAGCTGATGATGTCGACTCGCGTGTTCGATGCGAAGTCGGTAGCCCTGCAACGTACCGGCAAGCTCGGCACCTATGCAAGCTGTCTGGGCCACGAAGCCTCGCACGTGGGCATCGGCAGCGCCATGCGGCCGGAAGACGTGTTCGCCCCTAGCTACCGCGAATACGGTGCACAGCTCTACCGTGGCGTACAGCCGCGCGAGGTGTACATGTACTGGGGCGGTGACGAACGCGGTAACGATTATCAGAAAGAACCTGCACGTCACGACTTCGCATGGTCGGTGCCGATTGCCACCCAATGCCTGCATGCCGCCGGTTCCGCGCTGGCATTCAAGATCCGCAACGAACCGCGCGTGGCCGTATGCACGATCGGTGACGGCGGTTCGTCGAAGGGCGATTTCTACGGCGCCATCAACATCGCCGGCGCACAGAACCTGCCGATGGTCGCGGTCATCGTGAACAACCAGTGGGCGATTTCGGTGCCGCGCAAGATTCAGTCCGGCGCCACCACGCTCGCGCAGAAAGGCATCGCCGCCGGCCTCTACAGCATCCAGGTGGACGGCAACGACATCATCGCCGTGCGCAAGGCGATGGAAGACGCGCTCGAACGCGCACGCACCGGCAAGGGTGCCAGCGTGTTGGAACTGGTCACGTATCGCCTGAGCGATCACACCACTGCCGACGATGCACGCCGTTATCGCGGCGAGCAAGAAGTGAAAGACGCCTGGGCGAAAGAGCCGATGAAGCGCCTGCGCAACTGGCTGGTGGCCAAGAAAGTGTGGGACGACAAGAAAGAAGAAGCCTGGAAGAACGAGTGCGACGAGTGGATGGATAACGAGGTCAACGCCTACCTCGAAACCAAGACCCAGCCCGTCACGGCGATGTTCGACTACACCTTCGCCGAAGTCCCCGCCGATCTCGCCAAACAGCGCGATCTGGCCATCTCGCTCGACAAGAAGGCGCACTAAGCCATGGCACAAATCACTCTTATCGAAGCCGTTACCCAGGCACTCGCTTATGAAATGGCCCACGACGAAAGCGTCGTGGTGCTGGGTGAAGACGTCGGCGTGAATGGCGGCGTGTTCCGCGCCACGCAGGGTCTGCAGGAAAAGTTCGGAGAACTGCGCGTGCTCGACACGCCGCTGGACGAAACCACCATCGCCGGCGTCACCGTCGGTCTGGCCGCACAAGGCATGAAGCCGGTGGCCGAAGCGCAGTTCGAAGGCTTCATCTATCCGATGATGGAACAGATCGCCTGCCACGCTGCGCGTCTACGCAACCGCACGCGCGGCCGCATCACCGTGCCGGCTGTGTGGCGCGCCCCGTGGGGCGGCGGTATTCGGGCGCCGGAACATCACTCCGAAGCGAACGAACATCTGTTCACCAACATCCCGGGCCTGCGCGTTGTGATGCCGTCTTCACCGGCACGTGCATACGGCCTGTTGCTCGCCGCGATCCGCGATCCGGATCCGGTGATGTTCTTCGAACCCAAGCGCATCTATCGCCAATACAAGGAAGAAGTGCCGGACGACGGTGAAGCATTGCCGCTGGACGTATGCTTCGTGCTGCGCGACGGCACCGACGTCACCATCGTGACGTGGGGTGCGCAGGTGAAGGAAGCGCTGGAAGCGGCCGATGCGCTGGCCGAAGAAGGCATCAGCGCCGAAGTGATCGACGTCGCCACGCTCACGCCACTCGACTTCGACACCATCGCCGAATCCGTGCAGAAGACGGGCCGTTGCGTGATCGTGCACGAAGCGCCCAAGACGGCTGGCTTCGGCGCCGAAATCGCCGCACGCGTCGCGGAAGAATGCCTGTACGAACTGCTCGCGCCGGTCGAACGCGTCACTGGCTACGACACGCACATTCCGTTGTTCCGTCTGGAAATGAAATACCTGCCCAGCACGGAGCGCGTGGTCGAAGCCGCCAAGCGCGCACTCGCCAACTCTTAACTTTATAAGCACCGTCATTCCGGCGAAGGCCGGAATCCAGTCAAAATATGCTGTGCGAAGCACGCTAAATCTTTCGCACATGTAAGTAACTACGCCACTGGATCCCGGCCCACGCCGGGATGACGGCAAGAAAGAACATCAAGACTGATTACGGGAACCGACTCATGGCCGACATCAAGACGTTCTACCTGCCGGACCTCGGCGAAGGCTTGCCCGACGCGACTGTCGTCGAATGGCACGTCAAAGAAGGCGACACCATCAAGCTCGACGCGCCGCTGGTGTCGATGGAAACCGCCAAGGCAGTGGTCGATGTGCCTTCGCCGTACACCGGCAAAGTCACCAAGCTGCATGGCGCTGCAGGCGACGTGATCGAAACCGGCGCAGCACTCGCCGAATTCGAACCCGATCCGAATGCCAAGCAGCGTGCCGAAGCCGAAGCCACCGGCCACCATCATGGCCCGAAGAAGGCTGCCGCGCCGGCGGCTGAGCCGAAGAAAGTCACCGCTTCCGATGAAGGCGGCGAGATCGAATCGGGTAATGGCAAGGCTGATCGCGAAGACGAAGGCACCGTGGTTGG